>NZ_JBQZGE010000019.1:0-96621 GCF_052691815.1 Paenibacillus sp. TSA_86.1
CAATGAAATTTACGGACAAATCCGTCGCGTAAGTGTCTACTTTCTTGACATAGGTCCATGGTGATCGTTAGAATTTGAAAAGCCCTCTTTTGCTCCAAATAAGGCTGCTGGTGATCGTTAGAAAATGAGCGCGTGTTAGTTATTTGGTTCGTTGGTTCGTTGGTTCGTTGGTTGGTTGGTTGGTAAACCCGAAAAAACGCAAATCCATTGGGATTGTGCGTTCGTGGGATAATCGCGCTGCTTTGCCAACTTATGACCAACGTATGGTCATTGAGAGGACATCGAAAGGACATTGAAAGGAAATGGATTAATGATTATATCAAGAGTGAACCCAGACAGATTGCTCCGTACGCCGGGACGGAGAATATGCTTATGAAACTGCCATGCTATCCTTAATCCGGCGAGGATACTGGCTTTCTGACCTTTTTCATGCGAGAGTTGATTAGCGTTTCCTCTGTTATAACGATTTTCTGCGGAATTTTGTATGGAGGGAGTTTATCTTGGCAATAGACCCAAATGGCTCTGCGAAGCTCAGTCAAAGAACAGGGGCTGGAGATTCGGACTATGGCCTTCACCTGCTGGCCTGTAATTCCGCTCACCTCGCCCGTGACCACCGCAGCCTCAATGCAATCCATCATTTCGAGCACATTCTCCACTTCAGCAGGGTACACTTTCCAGCCGCCTACGTTAATGATCTCGGAACGACGACCCAGTATGCGGATATATCCTTGCTCTATAACTGCCTCGTCTCCTGTTCGCAGCCATCCATCTTCAGTAAAAGGAGAAGGGGCATTCAGATAACCTATCATCGCCGTTGCGGTGTGAATCTGCAACTCTCCGTCCACAACCCGGTACTTCACCTCTTCATCCTGAATGGAAAATAACAGCGATCCCGGTTCTTTGGAGCGTGTCGGCAAAATGCCTACTTCGGACATGCCGTAAGCCTGAATCGTTCTAATCCTTGGGAACCGCCGAGTCCAGGCAGCCAGAACCGATTCTGGCATCACTTCCGAACCATAGGAGACAACTTCCAGACTCGACAGATCATAAGTCTCATCTTGTTTTCCCAGAAGCAGCAGATTCATAAATGTCGGGGAGACCGGCAGTGCCTGTACACGATGTTTTTGAATGGTACGACACACTTCGTCCGGAGTACGATTCGCCAATATACATAGGCAGCCCCCGCTGGACAAAGATTGCAGCATCGTGTTCACCCCGCCGATGTGATCAAACATCATGAAAGGTATCGTTCGCAGGGAACGCACCTGACGCCGAAAGGAGTGTAATAGCAGATCTGCCCGGTGCACGGTTGCTTTGCTTACCCCTGTAGATCCTGAGGAGAACAGCACTAGACCGCCCAGCTGCTCCTTTCCCAATTCAGTCAAAATGGGTGGTGTCACGCCTTCGCTATGAGGTTCGTACATTTGTTTTACGACGAGCCGGTCTGCATTTCTTTCTAGTCGTACAGCCACATGTGCCAGCTTCACGTACTCATTCCGTTTGGCCTCGACCAGATTCCGATCCATGGGCAGCACGATACAGCTCTCTTTAAGCAATGCGAGCAATGCCGCAGCTGCATAAGGAGAATAATCCTCTTCCAATGTGACAACCTGCCTGGATATCCCCTCTCTTGCGATCCATTCTTCCATGAGAAAAATCTGGTCAACTAGCCAGTCGTAGCTGTACTCCTGATCTTCCCAAATGAATGCAGGCTGCTGTCCATGAGTGGCAAATCGCTCCAGCAAAAAGTCAATCATCACCTCCACCCTCCCCATCACTGCCCAGGGTCTGCTGCTGTGCAAGATAATTCACCAGCGAGCCTACGGTCTGATACGGACTTTCAGGCAAGGAAGCAGCGGCAATCTCATCGAGAGCGTTGCCCATACCTGTTCCCCAATGCTCTTCCATCCCCTGCTCGACCACAGCTAGCAAAGACACCAGTTCCAGTGAATTCAGTCGTCCGTCCCGACCATATAGTGGAGCGTTACCGCCCTCATCCAAGGCAATGAAGGTGTTATGATACGCATTCAATTCCCGGCAGCTATCCAGTACGATGCGCAGCAGGGCTGCCTTGTGTTCATTTTCATTGTCTAGAACTGTTCGGGATTGCCGTGGATATGTGGAAGCTTGAGGCAATACTCGTCTTAACGACTCATACCAGCGCCATTCATCTGTGACCAGCTCTTGCACTACGCCTGATAACTGTGCTTGCCACCCTTCACGCCGCTTCATCCGTCCCACCTGAAGCAGGCTATTGGCCTTTTCCCACCGGAGAATGATGTTCTCATATTCCCTGGCATATTGGTCAAGCGGCGCACCCAGCCACTCAGCAGACTCCTTGAGCAAATCCCGGAAATAATATCGACTCCACCGCATATCAAAAAGCAGACCCGAAATTCGGGCTTCGTTCTCTGCATTCCCTCCTGTATTTCCTTCCAGCACATTGACCAGACTTGTAGATACGGCATGTCCAAAATAAAAACGCCGGGTTCCCTCCGTGACCGTTCTACCTGTCAAAAATTCATGGACCTGAGTAGTCAGTGCTTGAGCGAGCATCTCCCGGTAACCCTGTGAATTCAGCAGCACTTTGGCCTGAATGTCCGTTGTTCCGTAGGTTCGCAGCGTCTCCTTCCGTTTAACACCCGCAAGTTCAGGAATGGTCTGATGCCCTCTCCAAAAATCATGGAAAGCTGCATGCTCCACTTTGCCTTTAAACTTGTAAAAAACAGGGTCGTAAACATACATATGCTCTTCATCCATACCATACACGGCAAGCCAATGATCCATCAGGTAATGTCTTGATCCTTCTTTGACATGTTTGTTAATGTATTCAGGGTTGCGATAATCGTCACAATAAGGCAGATGGTAGCTGGTGCCTGTCGCCAAAAAAAGTCTGCCCGCTTCAAGCTGTCGCCGAATCTGTACTTTCCCTTCCTCAAAGCTACCCAGCTCCCGCTGGTCAGTGATCTTCCAGATCGGTTCCTCATAATCCAGTTTGTGAAAATAAGTCTTTACCAAGCCGTTATCTTCGCATGACGGCAGGGTATATAATCGGCTGGCAGCCAGCATGGCAAGACTTGACACGGAGCCCTGCCGCTCGAGCACTTCATGAATCAAAGGGAAGTTGCATGGATAATAGTAAGGGATGTCCAGTGTTGGAGCGAAGGAATGGATTATCATCTGAGGGAGCCTCCTGTTTCTGCTTTGGCAGATGTACTGCCCCAAGCCTGAATATGATAGTGGAGAGACATGTCTTCGGTTGCACGAAATACTCGATTGGCTATGGGATTGCCATTCTGATCGGTCTCAAATTGCCGGAAACCACGTGTAAAACGGAAGGCGAAGCCACTGTCTCTCGGAATACGATAACGACCTTCGTAGTGACCATCACCTGTATGCATGAGCTTCATACCCATCCCGCCGTAGATGAATTCTTCCCATTGCTCCGATAATGTGAATGTTGATGTGAACTTTGCCTGCATACAGACTTGTACAACGGGAGCAAGCTCAGGTATAACACTGTAATCTCGTGTAGCCGTCAGCTCACCGACCTGCAACGTGATCGTTGCATTCCCTGTGGTATGAGGAATCAGCGTACCATCTGCAAGAACCTGAAGAACTTCGGGATGACTTGAAACATATTCTCCGCTAAGCTTTGTCAAAATCAGACCATTATCACAATAAAGCCGAGCCTGAACCTTTACCTGCATCCCGCCTTTCAGTCCCACGACATTTCTGCCATACAGCTCCATTGAGACCGGTTTCCCTTCTTGACCGAACATGTACAACAGGGGCAATTGCACACGCGCTCCCCAATCCGCTTCCTGATGGCATGCATCCGGCTGTTCGAAGTAAGCCAGCTTTTTCACATCTGCTCCCCGATCCTGCATCTCCTGTACGACTTTTCTTACCTGTTCAGGCAAGAACAACCCTTCGGTATCTCCGATATCCACCCACATTTTCACATCCGGAATGATATCCGGCAGTCGGTATGTGTTTTTCTCCCGCAGTCCAAACTCTGCTTGTTCATCCAATTGCACATCCACAAAGTACGGAGACATCATAATCAGCTTGCCAAATACATCGGGATGACGCATTCCGATATGCAATGTGCATAATGCAGCTGCCGAGGAACCAAGTAATCCCGTGTTATCTCTATCTCTCTGTGTCCGGTATTGCCGATCAATCATCGGTTTAAGCTCATGAATGATAAAATGCTCGTATTCCTTTCCTGAGCCTCCTATGCCGGTAATTTCCTTCCCAGCGTCAACGTGGTGGTAGAACTCGTTGCGGGTAACCGGACGCACATGTGCGATGGCAACGATAATGATGGGTTCAATCCGGCCAGCAGAGATAAGTTCATCTGCTGCCAGGTCAAGTTGCCACGTTTCGTTCCCCAGACGGGATGGCCCAAAAACCCGTTGTCCTGCATGAACGTACAGCACCGGGTAATACCGTTCAGTCTGCTCCTTATACCCTGGCGGAAGATATACGTAGATGTTGCGCCTGTTGCCAAGCTGCGATGCCTGAATGTTTTCCAGACACTCCATAATCGATCCTGATCTCATTGCCATCAACCGCCTTTCTTTTCCATCAAACAAAGTAAATAAGCAAACTTCCCCCGGATCCTGCTGTGGATCGCAGGTAACAACAAACAACCCCGCCTCAGGAGAGACGGGGTTGTCCCGGATAAGTCAGCCGAATGGCAAGCTGATCCGGAATGCATGGCCCTTAATTTG
Source organism: Paenibacillus sp. TSA_86.1 (assembly GCF_052691815.1). Lineage (NCBI taxonomy): Bacteria > Bacillati > Bacillota > Bacilli > Caryophanales > Paenibacillaceae > Paenibacillus > Paenibacillus sp. TSA_86.1. The sequence continues at coordinate 4,740 of NZ_JBQZGE010000019.1, forward strand.
ATTGAATCTGCGAATAGTTTAAATCGAGTGGCATACTTTTGTAAATATAAAAATAGAAAAAAAATACTTAGAAAAAAGTTATTGACACAAAACCCAAATTTTCTTAAGATAGCGATGTGATCATAACTCGAGGGCTATGCTTTTAAACCCCAGCGGTTTAGGACAACCCCGGTAACTCCCCAAGGAGATACCGGGGTTGTCTGCGTTTGCTCCTGGAAGGAGGAATCCAAACAATTCAGTGAATAAATCTGCACTATTGTAAGCGCTACAATTCAAAGCCAGTTGGTTGTTTATCAAAACTACTACATTCACGAAGGGTGGATCACCATGTTTCAAATGGCCAAACGCGCAATCCTCAGCACCACACTGACCCTCGGCTTGCTTGCCGGCAGCGCCCTGCCGTTCTTGCCAGCTTCCGCTGTTTACGCCGATCCGGATACCGCTGTAACCAACAAGCAGAGCTTCAGTACAGATGTGATCTACCAAGTGTTTACGGATCGCTTTTTGGACGGCAATCCCTCCAACAACCCTACCGGAGCCGCTTATGATGCCACATGCAGCAATTTGAAGCTCTACTGCGGCGGAGACTGGCAAGGGTTAATCAACAAAATCAACGATAACTATTTCAGTGATCTGGGTGTCACAGCGTTGTGGATCTCCCAGCCTGTCGAAAATATTTTTGCAACGATCAACTATAGCGGTGTAACCAACACAGCCTACCACGGCTACTGGGCTCGGGACTTCAAAAAGACCAATCCATACTTCGGCACGATGGCGGATTTTCAGAACCTGATTACGACGGCTCATGCCAAAGGCATCAAGATTGTCATTGACTTTGCACCGAACCACACCTCTCCAGCGATGGAAACGGACACGTCTTTTGCCGAAAATGGCAGATTGTACGATAACGGTACACTGGTGGGCGGTTATACCAATGATACCAACGGGTATTTCCATCACAATGGCGGCTCCGACTTCTCTTCCCTGGAGAACGGCATCTACAAGAACCTGTACGACCTGGCGGATTTCAACCACAATAACGCGACCATTGACAAATACTTCAAAGATGCAATCAAACTGTGGCTTGATATGGGCGTTGACGGCATTCGGGTGGATGCGGTGAAGCATATGCCTCTCGGTTGGCAAAAGAGCTGGATGTCATCCATTTATGCACACAAACCGGTATTCACTTTTGGTGAATGGTTCCTGGGATCGGCTGCATCCGATGCAGATAACACGGATTTTGCCAATAAATCTGGTATGAGCCTGCTTGATTTCCGCTTTAACTCCGCTGTGCGTAATGTGTTCCGAGATAACACATCCAACATGTACGCGCTGGATTCCATGATTAACAGTACCGCTACAGATTACAATCAAGTGGGCGATCAGGTAACGTTCATCGACAACCATGATATGGATCGTTTCAAAACAAATGCAGTTAACAATCGCCGCCTGGAACAAGCTTTGGCCTTTACATTGACTTCACGTGGTGTGCCTGCCATCTACTACGGTACAGAACAGTATCTGACGGGAAATGGCGATCCGGATAACCGGGCCAAAATGCCTTCGTTCTCCAAAACTACGACAGCATTTAACGTGATCAGCAAACTGGCTCCTCTGCGCAAATCCAATCCGGCCATTGCCTACGGTTCCACACAACAGCGCTGGATTAACAATGATGTATATGTTTATGAGCGCAAATTCGGCAAGAGTGTAGCCGTTGTTGCTGTGAATCGCAATCTTTCCACATCAGCAAGCATTGCAGGATTGAGTACTTCGCTGCCTACAGGCTCATACACGGATGTACTTGGCGGCGTGTTGAACGGAAACAACATCACGTCTAGTAACGGCAGCATCAACACCTTCACCCTTGCTGCGGGCGCAACGGCAGTATGGCAATATACCACAGCCGAAACGACACCTACCATCGGTCATGTCGGTCCGGTCATGGGTAAACCAGGCAATGTCGTCACGATTGACGGCCGCGGATTTGGCTCCACGAAAGGCACGGTATACTTCGGCACTACAGCCGTTACTGGAGCAGCCATCACATCATGGGAAGATACACAGATTAAAGTAACCATCCCTTCCGTTGCCGCTGGCAACTATGCGGTCAAAGTCGCTGCTAATGGGGTAAACAGCAATGCGTATAACAACTTCACCATCCTGACCGGCGATCAGGTTACGGTTCGCTTCGTTGTAAACAATGCCTCCACAACACTTGGACAGAACCTTTATCTGACAGGCAACGTAGCAGAGCTTGGCAACTGGAGCACCGGATCGACCGCCATCGGACCCGTGTTTAACCAAGTGATTCATGCGTACCCAACCTGGTACTACGATGTCAGCGTACCGGCAGGCAAACAGCTGGAGTTCAAGTTTTTCAAGAAAAACGGCTCAACCATTACATGGGAAGGCGGCTCCAACCACACATTTACCGCACCAGCGAGCGGAACAGCCACCGTTACGGTAAACTGGCAGTAAGAGCTTCATATCATGAATACACAAGCTAACCCGGAGTACGCAAATGCAGCGTATATTCCGGGTTTTGCTGTGTGATCCGGATTTTGCGGTAAACCCGTGATTTGCTGTGTGACGGACAAGCTTGGAGCCTTGGCTATATGTTTAGCTATGTGCTTGTCTCCATGCTTGTCCATCCTGATACGCCAAACTCATTGCAGCTCAGTGACAACGGATGTTTCCTCACATCCGTGTTGAACGATCCCTCTTCTTCTGTATGAAAATCTAAGTATAGGTTCGAATGGACTTCAAGGCTGTGATTGCAACGATCCCCGTTGCAAGGAGTAAGACACCTACGCTTTCCAAAACCGTAGCTGCACCCCATTGATCGGCTAAGATTGAGACTACGGTCAGGCCAAGGATCGGCGCTGTACTTGTGATGGTTCCAACAACACCGTAAACACTCCCTTGCATCTCATCGGGTACGGCGGTGCGTAACATAATCTGGGTTAGCATCGTGCAGCAGGCAAACATGGCTCCTCCGCCTATGATAAGTGGCAAGGCCATAACAGGCGAGGATACATGGGCTAGAAGCATATAGACTGGCCCCAACACCAGCAGACCAATAAAGACCCATCTCCCGCGATGTTTCAGTCGTTTCCCCGAAGCGATCAGCACCCCTGATCCAATCATATACCCCAGAGGAATACACATTTCAATCAAACCAAATTGAACCGGATTCGCCTTCCATACGTTAACAGCCATCACCTGAATGAGCATCATGGCCGACATGAAAAACAGCAATAAGAGCGGATTAAGCAATACAATCGAACGAATGAGCGGACTGCGATAGATGTAAGCAAATGAACTTCGCCATGCCTGTGCAAAAGATTTCGAGTCACCGCTGGCACGCATCACCTGCGGAAAACGCCCTGCCAGTAACACACAGACTGCAGACAATAGGAAAGTTGCCCCCGTAATCAGGATGGCGACAAAACCGCCAAACGCAGCTACAGCGACCCCGGCAGCAGCCAAACCACTGATACGAGCCAGATTGTCCACCAGATGAATGGTACCCGTTGCCTGCTGGATGTGCTGCTTGCCGACCATGCTCGCAACGGAAGCGTGAAATGCGGGTGCTTGAAAAAGACTCGAAAACATCGATAAAGAGAGCAATAACAGCAAAACAGGAAAAGGTGCTTGCCAGCTGAATAGACTAACTGCAATCAGCAGGGCGATGACACCGCGAAGCACGTCCGAAGCCAACATTAGCTTCCTTCTATCAAACCGATCGGCTACCGTGCCCGCTACCGATCCAAATAAAAAGCTGACTGCCATATTACAGATCTGCACAGCAGCCATGCTCTTGGCGCTGCCAGTCGTCTGAAGTACCCATAGACTGATGGCAATGCTATTAAAGCAGTCGCCAAAGACAGATATGCCATACCCATACAGGATTCTCCGAAACGTCTTGTTACGCGACAGGGTTCCAGGTACTTCACTGCTTTGCAAAACAGCTTGTCCCCCTGGATAGGCTGCAGCCTCAGGTTCACTGGAAGGGTTCATCCCCATACAACACGTTCCTCCTTTTTCTTCATTAGAAGCCCTAACCCTGTAAGCACAAGCAGGCACTTCCGAAGCATTGCCAGTCAACAAAGACATGACGTTGCGGAAGTGCCTGCTTGAAGTAGCGCAAGTGTGGCTCATCTCTCCCATACTGCGACTGACTATGCTGTTGAAGGCACGGTGTCATCTTACCCTTTGTATGCTATGAAGTGATGTTGATCTCTGGAGGTCATAGAGAGATGTTAACCTTTGGACGCACCTGTCGTCAGACCCTGCACGAGGAATCGCTGCAGGAATACAAACAGCAGAGTAATAGGAATGGCGATCAATACCGCGCCCGCAGCAAACATTGTGAAGTTACTGTCCTGATACCGATTGACCAGATCCCACATCCCCACGGCCAGAGTCCAGTTCTCCTTGGTACGCAGCACCAGCCGGGCAAAAATAAAATCCATCCATGCCCCTGTGAAACTGGTTAATGCGACGTACGTCAGCATCGGTTTGGATAATGGCAGAATGATGCTGGTGAACACACGCAGATGGCTTGCACCATCGATGCGAGCCGCTTCATCCAGGCTGCGCGGGATCGTGTCAAAGAAACCTTTGACGATGAATCCGCCCAGCACTGCGCCTGAGGAATAGACCAGAATAAGCGCAGCATGCGTGTCGAGCAGCTTGATTTGCAGCAAAATAATATAGATGGCAATCATGCTCATGAAACTTGGAAACATGCCCAGAATGAGCATGGTGGACAGAATCGTTTTACGCCCCCGAAAACGGAACCGCGACAATGCATACATCCCCAGCGTTACCATTAATGTTGAAAAAATCATCGTAAAGAAGGCAATCTTCAGTGTATTCATATACCATCTGCCATACATAAAAGACGGATTGTTAAACAGCTCTCCATAATGGGACAACGTGAAACTTTCCGGCCATAAGCGTTCACTGAACAATGCGGCGCCAGGACGCAAGGACGATAGAAAAATCCACAATACCGGATAGACAGACACAACAGCAATAATGAGCAAAAGCACGTAACTAAGCGCCAAACGAATCGGATTGTTGCGTTTCTTCATTGGATCATGTCCTCCTCCTTGAATGATTTGGAGCGGCGGAAGTTCCAGATGGAGAAGGTGGCGATAATCAGGAAGATGATGATACCTACCGCGGAGGCCATATTGAATTTGTTATTGTCGAGCGTGAGCTTGTAGAGCCAGGTTACCAGCAAATCCGTTGCCCCTGCGTACTGGTAGTCGCCGCGAAGCGGGTTACCGTTCGTTAACAGGAAAATCACGTTGAAGTTGTTGAAATTTCCGGCAAACTGCATGATTAGCACCGGCGTTGTGGCAAATAAAATGAACGGCATCGTAATAATTTTGAACTTCTGGAATGCAGAAGCGCCATCTACTTCGGCTGCCTCATACAGATCACGCGGAATAGCCGTAAGCACACCCAAGATTAATACCATGCTGACCGGGATACCAATCCACATGTTGACGACAATGACAGTAACCTTAGCCCAGAACGGGTCTGTCAGCCACGGTAATCCTTCAAGCCCGAATGCTCGCATATACGTATTGATCGGTCCAAATTGACCGTTGAACAGATTGCGCATCAGCAGCAGCGAGATAATCTGTGGAATGGCATAAGGTAAAATAAAAATCGTGCGCCACAGCTTTTTGAAGCGAATGCCCTGCTGTTCGATCAGCAAAGCCACCAGTACCCCGCCAAAATAGGTGGTGACGGTCGCCAAAACGGCCCAGATGACTGTCCAGGTCAGCACGCCGTAGAACGTCTGACTCCATGATTTGAGCTGAATCAAATCCGTAAATGTTTTGAATCCTACCCAGTCCACCAGTTTCGCTGGCGGGATATGATCCGGTGCAGAATAGTTGGTAAACGCAATCGTAACGGTGAACAGAATCGGCATGATGGTAAAAAACAGAATACCGATTGCCGGGATCGACAAGAACAGATACGGAAAGTTCTTGTCCATGACATGACGTATCGTCGCCGCAGCTCCAAGCGTCGGTTTCCCCTGTTCTCTTGCAAGTCCGGTCAGATACGCATCCCGAATGTTCAGGATGTACACAAGTACAAACACAAAAAAAACCAACAGCACAATAATTCCGTCCAGCAGCAAAAAGATGGAATGGTCTCCCTTTTGAAGCACCGTTGAACCATTTACTTTCACAAACCGCTGTGTGTTCTCCCCCAGTGTCCATATTCCCCATACTGCCTGGGATAGCCGTGGAAGCAGGTATGCAAGCCCTGCTCCCTCCAGTAGCAACAGAACAATTCCTTTAATCCATTGCCGATTATATAACTGTCCAAGACCTTGCAGTATGATGGAGCATATGGCTGCTGTCATCCGGTGCTGCTTTTCCCTGTTCGGCTGGGCAGATACCGGCACATGCTGTTGTGGCATATGCTCTCTCCTCTCCATTTGGTATGATTCGTCGCTTCATCATTATTTCGTTGATTCGTTGTTATTGCACGGTTGCCAGACTCTCCTTAATCTGCTTAACAGCGTTGTCGAGTGAAGCTTTTACATCCTTGCCGCTATCCCAAATGTCGGTAATGGCTGACGAAATCGGTCCCCATACACTGTCCATGGCTGGAAGCGAAGGCATCGGTGTAGAGTTGTTGAATTGTTCAAGGAAAGCTTTGTTGATCGGGTCTTCCTGTACTTTGGCGTCCGCTGCCACATTTTTGTTCGCTGGAAGCGTGCCGTTCATATCAAAGTTCTCCATCTGGGCTTCTTCGTTCGAGAGGAACGCGGCCAGCAGCTTGGAAGCATTCGGGTACTGGGTAAATGCATTGACGTAATAGGCTTTTACACCAGAGAAAGAGGTCATTGGCTTGCCATCCATAGCTGGAAGCGGAGCGACTCCAAAATCAATCCCGGCGTTGCGATAGTCGGCAATGGTCCAAGGTCCGTTAATATCCATCGCCAGTTTGCCGCTGGAGAACAGTCCTTTTTTGATATCATAGTTCACATCACCCATCTTGAGCGGTAACACCTCAGCCTTCAGCTTTTGAAGAAATTCCCCACCCTTCCGGGCCCCTTCGTTGTTCAGACCGAGATCACTACGATCCATCCCGTTATCGCCGAATATATATCCACCCTGGGAAGCCAGGAAGGCATAGTTATAATAGAATTGCTGGAGCTCCCACATCAGTGCATACCGATTAGACTTGGTATTGTTGAACGTTTTGGCAAAATCGATGATTTCATCAAAGTTTTTCGGTGCTTCGGGGTACAATGTTTTGTTGTAAAAGAGGGCGTATGTTTCGACGCTGTATGGATATCCGTACAAAATGTCTTTGAACGTCACCGCCTTCAGCGCATTCTCGCTGGTATTGGCTGTAGTTTCGGCTTCAAAGATATCATTGGGCAAAATAAGTCCTGCTTCCGAGGCGCTGCCAATCTTGTCATGCGGGAACACAACAACGTCCGCGGCAAGCCCGGCGGGGCCATCCGTCGTTAGCTTGGTTACCTGGTCTGTTGGCGGAAGCTCCTCCATTTTGACCATGACACCATATTTTCCCTCGAATTTTTTGACTCTCTGCTCGATAAAGCTGCTCTGGTTTTTATCCTCCCAGATCACCAGTGTTGCGCCCTCCTCGGGCTGGAGATTCTCAGCGGTCAGCTGAACCGTGTCCTCCGGACTATCACTTGGCGTTGCCGGAGAAGAACTGCCACCTCCCCCAGTGGAGCATGCAGCCAATGTAAACGCCATTCCGATGGACAATACTGCGCCTTGCCATTTTCTCATGTAAAATGTCCCCTTTCCCTCTGCGTGATGCAACTCAATTTTCGCGCTTTTCACCCTATAAAATGTGTAGATTGTCAGGAGTTTGTATTCCATGTGAATTACTGTACAAACGTTTGCTCAAAATGGAAGACAAGATCGCTTCGATATCCAGTATGTAGGGGGAAACAAGCCCATAATGAAGTATTTACAATGATGTAAGCGCTATAATATCTTCCACATCATACAACACTGAACTTTCTTTGTACAAACGTTTGCACAAGCTATATTTCTTCAAATTTAACCATATCCTGAATTTTAATCACAGTAATTTCCTGTTTCCTTGATCTACCTCTTTCTTCCTTTATTTTGCTCCACTTGCATTCTGGTTCATTTCGTAAACAATTGATTTCCAGTACCCTTTGCATTACCATAGGAGAATGTTGAAATGATTGAATCAGAAGGGGTTTTTTACATGATTACGATCAAAGATATTGCCAAATTGGCGGGTGTTTCCCCTTCTACAGTGTCACGGGTGATTTCGGGTCATCCCAGAATCAGTACGGAAACATCTCTTAAAGTTAAACAAATTATGAAAGAGCTCAATTATCATCCCAATATGATGGCAAAGAGCCTTGTGTCCAAAACAACGCAAACGCTTGGAATTATGCTGCCTCGTCCTGCGGAGGAACTTTTTCAAAATTACTTCTTTGGAGAATTGCTGCGCGGTATTATTACCTATGCGACTCGTAACAACTATGAATTGCTGCTGTCTACCGAGACGTCCTCCGACGATGAGTTACAGGCTATTTCCCGTCTTGTGCATGGGCGCAGGGTCGATGGTATCTTGCTGCTAGGTTCGAAACGAGACGACCCGATCATCTCTTTTCTGGAAGAGGAAAAATTCCCCTTTGTGCTGATTGGCCGAAGTGAAACCCATCCAAATGCTCCGATGGTGGACAACGATAATGTACAGACCGCTTATGATGCAACCCAGCATCTTATCGCTCAAGGTCATACTCGCATCGGATTTGTAAGCGGCCCGCCGGATATTACGTTATCGCATGATCGCATGCGCGGATATCGGAAGGCTCTTGATGAATCTGGACTAACCGCCACGAACGACTGGATCGTGGAGGGTGAATTTCTGCAGGAAAGCGGCTTCCGCGCTATGTCCTTGTTCATGTCGCTACCCGACAGGCCTACTGCCATCGTCGTTATTGATGATAATGTGGCTTTTGGTGTGTTAAGAGCACTTGCAGAACTTGGATATCGAGTGCCCGAGGATATCAGTGTAGTTAGTTTTAACAATATCGCTTTGTCCGAACTTGCTTCGCCTCCGCTCAGTTCCATTGATATTGGAACCTATCAGCTCGGGTATACCGCAGTTCAGGTTCTGTTAAAAATTCTCGGCAACGAGCCTCTCGCTCAGAACCCTGTTATTATTCCGCATCGCCTGATCGTACGTGAATCATCTCTATATTCGAAGGTTAAGCCTTTCCTGAGTTAAGCGCTCTACCTTATATTTTAAAAATGCAAACGTTTGTCTAAAACGCCCTTTCTTCAGAACTTGAATGTTGTAAAAGGAATCCTTGAGCGCATGCCAGAGATAACAAATGGCGATGCATTACCAATGACAAAAACAAAGAAGCCGTAATTATACGGCTTCTTTGGTGATCTTATAATATCTTATTTATCGTCTTATATTGACGACTCACGAATCATCGTCCTGTTTGACGATTGAATCAGAAAGAAAAGCAAATTAATAAGAACTCCAGCCTGCGTCAGCGGTAATTACGGTACCATTTACAAAACTGGATTCGTCCGATCCGAGGAACAAAGCCACTTTGGCAATCTCTTCACTCGTTCCTACCCGTGGGTTGATGGCCATCCCCTGTTGCTGTCGTCCCGCACCGAACGGGTTAATGCCCGTCATGGATGCCCCGATGTTGGTTGCAACCGCTCCGGGTGCAATCGCATTACAACGAATGCCTTGCTCGGCATACATGTATCCTGTATTTTTGGTAAAACCCACCACAGCATGTTTGGAAGCGGTATAAGCGGCTCCTGCCCGTCCACCGTGCAAGCCACCTGCTGAAGCAATATTTACAATAACGCCTTGCTGTTTCTCCAGGAAAATTGGCAGTACTTTGCGTGTTGTGCGCATAACACTTGTTGTGTTCACGGCAAAAACCTTGTCCCACCGCTCATCGCTAATATCCGCAGCCGGCTCCATCCCATCCATAATCCCCGCATTGTTGACCAGAATGTCTACTGTACCGTATTGGCTCACCGTTTGATCAATAAGTTGCTGGACGTCTTCCTCTTTCGCAACATTCGCCAGAAGAACGAATGCTTCCCCACCCTTTGCCTCGATCTCTTGCACGACTGCCTGGGCAGCTTCTTTGTTGATATCGGAAACAACGACTTTGGCTCCTTCTTGCGCATACAATGTGGCAATGGCTTTCCCCATTCCCGATCCTGCACCTGTGACAATGGCCACTTTATTTTGAAGTTTCATTGATTTACGCCTCCTTCAATGTATTCGTTTGCATAGAGATAACAAACAAATGTTTATTATCTCTTATCCTTAGTATAATAAGTCATAGCTTTTCGATACAATCAGTAAAAACCTGTCCAAATGTACGTTAAACAACAAGATCTCTCCTGTTTGTACGTTATCTTTTATAAATATCATCAGGGAGGAATTCCAATGCCCGAAACATCGGACACGATGGATCGAAGAATCCGCAAATCCAAAGCTGCGCTGAAGGAAGCCCTCCTTCATTTGATGCAAAAACGTAATTTTAAGGAAATCTCCATCTCGGATATTGTGCAGCAAGCTGATCTGAATCGGGGAACCTTTTACAGACATTATCAATACAAGGAAGACCTGTTCAACGAAATCCTGCATGATGTGACTCAGGATCTGGTGTCCTCATTCCGCAAGCCGTACGAGGGGATGCAAGAATTCGAGGTGGGGCAGATGCCCTCTTCTGCCATTATGATCTTCGAACATGTGCATCAGCACGCCCAATTTTACACACTCGTAGTGCAATCCGAAGCTTCATCCAGCTTTCAGCGTATGATCTGTGATGTACTGCGTGATCTGTCTTTGCAGGACCTGAATCATGTATTCCCTCCACATATTAACCCGGAACTGCTCGCAAGTTATCAGTCCCATGCCATATTTGGCATGATCATGGAGTGGATCAGACAGGATTTCAAACACAGTCCCCATTACATGGCGGAAGAGTTGTTCAAAATTATTCATTACACCCCCTCACAACGATTGCAAAACTGAATAATTTCTCAAAATATGGGTATAATAAAAAGAGTCCTTATTCAACTATTTACACATTAACTAGTAAATTCAAATTAGAAGCAGGAGGAATGATGATGAAATCTTTCAAGTATCGTCTTGAGCAAAAGGAACCCCGTACCGGTCCCGGCGGTATCACTCGCGGAGCCTCGGTCCATGATTTCCCCGCATCCATAGGTATCGCTGGAGTGTCCATGCGCCTTGCGCCAGGCGGCATGCGTGAACTGCACTGGCATGCAAATGCGGCCGAGTGGGCATATGTTATTAGTGGTTCCTGCCGCACAACCGTTATTCATCCGGACGGACATTCATATACCGATACCTTTGAACCCGGAGATGTATGGTATTTCCCGCGTGGATATGGTCATTCCATTCAGGGTCTCGGACCGGACGAGTGCCACTTTATTTTGATTTTTGATAATGGGGATTTCTCGGAGGATCACACGTTCAGTATTACCGACTTTCTGACTCAGACACCAGACGCCATTGTTGCCCAGAACCTTGGCATCTCCCTCGAGCAAGCAGCCAAGCTCAATCAGGGGGAAGCCTATTTTGCCAAAGGTCCGGTACCCGATGACAGCTCCTCCTCAGCAACTTATCGTCGTAATTCTGAGCTGACCACCCCACACCGTTATCCATTACACGCCAAACAGCCGCGGCGGGCACCAGGCGGCGGTACCCAGCGTACGGTAACCGTGGAAGACTTCCCGATCTCCACTACGATGGCGGGTTCTCTGATCGAGCTTCAACCAGGCGCTCTGCGGGAACTACACTGGCACCCCAATGCGGATGAGTGGCAGTACTATATCAGCGGCACTGCAGAAATGACCGTATTTCTGGCCGAAGGGCAGGCTGTTACTGAACAGTTCGAAGCAGGAGACATTGGTTACGCCCCGATGGGTGCGGGGCATTACATCAAAAATACGGGTGATGACGTCTGCCGTGTACTGATTGGATTTAACAGTGGACACTATGAAGCCATTGACCTGAGTGAGTGGATTTCAGGCAATCCGGTAGACGTGCTCTCCACGAACCTGGGCATTTCCCGCGGGGAGGCAGAACAGCTCCCTGACGATACGTTGTTTATTGCCCCGGATCAGATCAAGGGAAAATAACGAAGAAGACTATAAGTGAGTGTGCAAGGTTCATTCCAGAAGATTAGCTCAGTTAAGGGAATGGTAACTTAAACTTAAGCGAGATTGAGCGAACCTGATGTTTACCTGAAAATGGAGGACAGATGCCTATGCATTCCGTACATGACTCGTCTTCCGCGAAAGTTAACAACGAGAGTATTGGACATACCCTAGAACGTCTGGAGCCGGGACTTTCCCGGCTTTTGTTATCATCTGTGCTGGTGCTGCTTGCTGGTTTTATCGATTCAATCGGGTATCTGGGAATGGGTAAAATTTATTTATCCTTTATGAGTGGCAACAGTACCAAGCTGGGTATCGCGCTTTTTGAGGCAAATTACGGGGTGTGGGCTACAACCGGCACAGTCATTTTGTTATTCATTGCAGGAGCCTTTGTCGGCACGTTCATTACAGAATGTTGGAGCAGGAAACACATGACGCTGATATTAACCGTCGAATGCATCTTGTTTCTCTTCGCCGTTGTACTACTCTTGCAGTCCCACAAACCATATATCATGTTCCCGATTGCTATGGCGATGGGCATGCAAAATACAATGCACCAGATGGTCGCCCATGCAGATGTAGGCAAAGGTTTTGTTTCGGGTACGCTATTTGGTATTGGTCAAGCCCTGGCCAAAGCTGTACGTGGTAAAGCTCCGGCGTCCGAGTGGGCCGTGCTGGCACTGTCCTGGTTTATTTTTGTCATTGGTGCGGCACTGGGCGCCTTGATGCTTGCCTATGGCGGTCTGTTCCTGTCGCTCCTTGCGGCTCTGTTGTTTCTTGTCCTGGTTATCCCCTATGTAGTCTATATGCAGCGTACAAAAAACGGTTGACCCCGAATCTGCGGGTCAACCGTTTTTTTGAGTTCTTTAATATAAATAATGATAACTACAAACCAAGCTACGGATCACAAACCAAGCTTCTGTCCTTTTTCCAGCCGCTGAATCTGTTGTTCCCCGGTCTCTGCCAGTTCACGGAACTGACCGATCGTCTCGCGCATTCTTGGCAACGCCTCCTGTTTGTAGACCGAGATGGAGTCGAGCGCAGACAGCACATCCGTAAAGGCTTGCTTCATCGTATCCACCGAAATACTTGCTTCGTAAGCCTGCTTCTGGATCGCTGTTCCCTGATCTTTCAGCATTTTGGATGTGCCAGCGATCAGATCATTCGTGGTACGGTTAAGCAATTCGATTTTCTGCAAGACGATCTTCTGGTTGTATAGTGCACTGGCAACGGTGACTGCAATCTTCAGCGCGGAGATCGTCACATTTTTCGCCCGATCCACACCGCGAATGAGTTCCTTGTTGTTGCGAATGACCACTTCAATCGCCATAATCCCCTGCTGGTTTACGACCAGCATCTGTTGCAGATCCATGACTCGCTGACGCAGTGGGAACAATACTTCTTCGGTAATAAAACGAACCTTCTCGTGGTCTTCACCGCGAACCTTGGCTGTCTCAATCTGTGTATCGATAGACTCATCCATCAACATGCCGAGCTGGATCTCCTTCTGCAGCCGCTTGGTCAGTTCGCGCAGGCTCTGCTGCTCGATCTCAAGCGTGGTGTTGTCATTGCGCAGCGTGGCGCGGCCCTTGTCGAGTGAAACGACAATGTCGGCGATGACAACGTCGGCTTTCTGGTACTTGAGGAAATACGCGCGCAGCGGATTAAACAGCTTGCCCAGAAAGCCTGTTTTGGCGAAATCGACCACGCTCGGGTCGAGATCCTTCAGTTGCATGTGCAGCTCGGTCAAGCCTTTGGCGACCTGACCGCCCTCGTCTCCGGTCTTGGACAGATGTCCAACGGAGACTTGAAGCAACGCGTTTTTCTCGGAAGAGGATCGCATGGTGTTCATGCCGAAACCGTCAATGGATTGCAAAATTTCTTTGCGCTTCTCCAAGGATTCGAGGTCCAGGTTCATGATCATATCCACATTCGAAGTTGCTACCTGTTGCAGTTCCGCGACCTCAGCCGGCACCGGTTTGATCTCTTCTTCAATCACCTTTTGAATTTCCTTCTGGCTAGGTATTTCCATCGTAAACGACATCCGCTGTTCCCCCTTTTAGTTACATCCGTACATGCTTACATCTGAACGTTAATATAAACTTACATCTGTACGTTAAACAGGTTTCCGATTTTGTAGACGACATCGTCAGTGTCCGCGTTAATGCTGGCTGCCTCGTTAATGCTGGAGATGCTCTCCAGCGCTTTGATGTCGGCGTTATATCCGATGGTGTAGATCGGTACTTTGTACGTTTCCACCAAGTCTCGAATATCCTTAAGCGAATGTCCTTCGTTCGTCTCCCCATCACTCAGGACAAAGATCAGCGGTTTCACGTTAGGGTTTGCCGCTTTGTAATCCTCCAGCATCTTCATCGCAACCACGATGCCGTCAAATGTCGCTGTCCCCCCGCTAGCTTGCAGGCTATCCACCGTTCCGACAAACATGGATTGCTGGTTCGTATCATATTTGGCAATCGGCAGGTTCACGGTTACATCGCTGGAGTAAGAAACCAAGCCAATGCTGTTGTCGGTACCCAGATACTTCTGGCCTTTGCGCAACGATTCTTTAAGACGGTTGAGTGGTTCCCCCGCCATACTTCCGGATACATCCGTAACAAATACCGCGGCGATTGGATTATTGCCGTTTTTCTTCTCTTTCCAAACTTTCTGCGCAGACAGTAATGTATTGCCATCCACCGTAGCCAGCTCGGATTTGTAATCTTGCAGACCGTTGAATCCAAATTCCACTGCCTTTTTCTGATACTGATCTTGCGTGACAAAATCGGCAAACTTCTGGATAATCTCCTGTTTGTTCTGCGGCAATTGACCAAGGGCATACAGCGGGCTGTCATGCCTTACGCCAAATGGGGTAAACACATATCCGCTCTTCAGATCGGCTGTATTCACATAGGTCTGATACTCCAGTACAAAAGCATCGAGTCTGCCCGACTTGGCCGCTTCCCGCATCTGAATCGTGGTGGACGCTGTGAATGGCACATTCGCCTGGAATTTCTCAAAGCCTTGAATGGCTTTGTCACCCAAAGGATTCGCGCTGTCATACGTATTTAATGCGGTAACCAGGAAGTTCAGTCCTGTGGAGCTGGCAAATGGATCGGTATATCCCATCGTAAGCTCGTTATTCGCAATGGCCTCGGTTATCGTTTTTACATTCACGGAACCGTAGGTGTTCACCAGTGCATCATATTTGGCTTTGGAGATGACAATGCCCGGTACGTTGCCTACGAGCCGTTTCGAGATGAGCTTGGTCTTCACTCCACTGGCTTCCACCATCTCGCCCCACAGCTCATTGGAAGGCGTGAACGCATCTGGAACATATTTGCCGGACTTGATGTAATCCGTGGCTGTACCAGAAGCAATGTTGCGGATTTTGACCGATATTTGTTTGCCGCCGGCTGTAATCTTTGCTTGGTTAAAGGCCTCTGCGACCTCGGTTAACCATCCATCTACTCCGCTGCCTGATTTCTCGGTGGAGGAGAAGATTTCAACGAAATCATTGGTGGTGTTCTCCACCGCAACCTGGAATTTTGATATATCTGGCAAGGATTCTGCGACATCTACGGGATCAAGGTCAATCTGTCCTTTGACCGGTTCTGCTGTAGCTGGTGCAATGTCCGCGTACAATTTGCCAAGTTCCTTACCTGCATTTTCGGTTGTGACCTGTGTGGTAGACTTGCCAAAGTTCGATGTCAGTGTGATTCCTGCATAAACGAGACCAAACACAAGTACCAGCATGATGATCGATATGAGAAAAAACTTTCCTTTCTTTGCCATAGGTGCAACCCCTCACTGTCTATATAATTTGGTGTGCTTGATTAACTCATCAATCTCCTGCATACAAGGCATCCGTTCAATATCTCCGGCTTCAACACTGTCCAGGCGCGATATCTCCAGCAATAGTTGATCCAGCTTCAGTAAAATCTCTTCATTTGTGTGAAGGGAATCCTTCACATAGGTCAGATAATCGTTGTAAACTTTCGTTTTTTCCTGAAAAAGCTTCTGCGGAATCGTGGAGGATTTGGCTTTCAACATGCTCGCATAATCGGCTTCATCAAAGACGTTCAGTCGATTCAATATGCTGCGGATGTTCAGATATAACAGCTTCTCTACCTCTTCCGTGACCATAGCGAATTTCTTAAAGCTCAGCTCGCCGGGATCAAACCGTTGATGAAGCACGTTCATCAGGGTCTCTTTCTTCTTTTTCATCCGGTTCAGTTGGGACAAGCCGAGCGTAATATCTTCTTCAAGGATTTTGATGCGTCTGTAAAAAGATAAAGCTTCCACATAATCTTCATGGGTTTCGATCTGTCTCACAGGTAAAACCACTGGCTGTTTGAACAATAAATTGTAACTGCCATAGAAGAGTGCAAGCACGCTACCAAAGAGCACCGTGACGGAAAGTGCTGTCTGGAATGCACTCTCTCCGAATCCCATTCCGGCAAAACCGGGTGAGAAGGCCAGAACATTCACCGCCACGATGCCGAGGATGAGTCCAAAGAATTGTATGTACCTGGTCATGGTCGATTCTAAGGCCTCCTTTCATGTTAGATAATAGAACTTCCTGTCGTTTATTTCCTGTCATCCTTATTGTTATTGTACATGATGTGAACGCTCTCAGGTGGATAGGATTGGAAAATAGATAGGGTATTTACGTTAATATTAGAATGGTTATTGATTAGATTGAAATGATGGTTACGTGATCTTTGACTGGTGTTTGAGAATTCTTGACTGGTACATGTTGAACTCTTGATTGGTTTTTGAGTAAAACCTCGCGCTGGTAAGGGTATTCCATAGGTTATGGATGCCGGAACAGTAGTCATAATAGTAATATACGTGGCTTGAGCTTATCCCATTATCCTTTTCAGGGACAACACAGAACGAGCTTTGCAACTTGGTAGATCAGAAGAACTGCTGTACAGCCAGGAATTCCAGAGGCGCGTTCGTGGTAAATGAAATGTTATCCGGTAATACGTGGAAGATGGGGTTGCGTGTCATTTTTTATATAAGACTTGTCTTGGCAGGCTGAAGTAGAGGAGCTGGGAGAAGGGAATTTAATGAAGGAATCGCACACCAAAAAGACGAAACGGCGAATACCTCCCATTTCGTCTTTGTTACGTTAATATGCGTCGCATCCATATCCGAATTCACTCACCAGGCATCAGGCTAACGATCACAGATGACGCTATTTGGTGTTTTTTAGCCCGACTCCATACGTAACGATCATGAGGAAAGCTATATTCACATTTGAGATGTGATTTCGTTAATTTTGACCCGTTTTGGCTGAAATAACGTCGCTGGTGATCGTTAGAATTCTCAACATGCCTAAATCGCTCAAATAAGCTCCGTACGGATCGTTAGAATTTCGAGCATTGCACCGAGCAGCATGACAGGACCAACATGACTAACTATAGCTAGAAACCAACTAAAAAACAGATATTCTCTACCCAGCCAATGACTTATCCAAGTTTGAAGAGTACATCCGGTGAAATGCTCAGGTCGGGATATAATACAGACTGTATCTTTTCTTTTTCAGAGAACAAGTGACGCGTCTGATATCGCCCATCCTCTAATGTATACACGTGAACCGTCTGATTCCCTGGATCAACAATCCAATATTCATTCACGCCATAGTTCTGATATAGATTAAATTTTTCATTAAAATCCTTAAGTGCCGTTGAAGGCGATAACACCTCTATAATAAGTGAAGGTGCTCCAAGGCAACCTCTTTTGGAGATCTGATCGTTGGAACATACCACGGAAAGATCGGGTTGCACGACATGATCGGGCATATCATATTGCTCACTTTCGCTGAAAAAAACGTCAAAGGGGGCAACAAAAACATAACATCTCCGATTTTGAAAAAACGTTCGTAAAGCAAAGTGCAGCTCGCCCACAATAAACTGATGTAAGGAGGTAGGTGCAGGAGACATATTATATGCCTTTCCATTAATCAATTCCCACGCTCCATCCCAAGTTAACCAGTCCTCAAAGCGGTAAACGCCAGTATTATCAGGTTTTGACACAACCCCACCTCCTTTAATATTTTCTTTGTATACCTTTTGTTCTATAACTCATGGTATGCACTTGCACTGCATCCATTATATCACTGCAATAAAGGTATTTCATATGGATCATCGAACAGATGATGGTTACTGGACGCTCACACGAAAAACTCCGGTCTGCTGCGTGTTGTGCGAACCTCCGTTACTTTCCCGGCGCAGCCGTTGTCCCCGATCGCCTGGAATGTTACCGTCACAATCTCTTTGCCTCTCGTGATCTCTTCCGAAATCTCGTAGCTGACACGAAACACCTCTCCGATCTTGTTCATGTGAATGCGCTGTTCCCCTACAACAACATCTTCCACCAAAATGTTAAACTGCCGCTCATACCGGATTCCCTCTCGGTCAAAATGTAGGTAATCCCCACCCCAATAGGCTACGCACAAATGATTCAATGCGTCCGGCTCTACAGCCAAGCGGTAGCTGAATGCCGCATCTTTCATCCCATATGCCTCACGCCACATATACAACCTGTTACGGCCGTCTGTACCTGAGCCATTGTACTGCTCTCCGCGGCAGTTACTCTCCAGTTGATGCCCAATCTCATCCTGCTGACCATCTGGCTGCACGCTGTCGATGGTGATATCGTTCAGCGCTTTCTCCACAGCATCCCCTTCATCGTTCAATGCCCAATACACGGTGTAGAATTCATGATGCACATCATAGAACGGAATCAGCTTCACAGCTTCCCTGGTGGACGTCACTTCCTCGCTAAGTTCAAACGTAAGCGTCCCTTTATCAACAACCCTGATCCATTGGTTCACATCCTCTTCTTCCGTTCGGATAACGGGCACCGGAGCTGTCTTCGGATTCAGTGCAGTTTCGTCGATAATGGTATCCTCGGGAAGCCCTTCGTTACCTAGCGCACCAGCAAGCACAATCGGGCCATACTGGAATGCCACCTTGTGAGCGTCATCCCTGGCTGTATATTTACGCAGAGCCATCGGCAGCGTAATGGAGATGACATCGCCCGCTGACCATGTGCGGTCGATAGACAAGTAGCCGGGTTCCAGGCGGGTATACGACTGGGCCGAATCCCCGTTTACGGTTGCCGTCATCGGCTCCCGGAGCCAGGACGGCACACGTAGTCTTAGACAAGCCGAGGCGCTGCCTTCGGTGATTGTCAGTGTACCTTTTTCCGAATAGGGGAAGTCGGTTTCCAGCATTAGTACCAATCCCTGTGATGCCCATTCCAGCTCCGAAGCGATGTAGAGGTTCACATAAAGATCTTGCTCATCCTCATAATAGATAGCCTCTGCATACTTTCCGGGGTTCTCCATGCCTGATCCTGTGCAGCACCACCAGGCGGTATCGCGTGTACCGTAGATTTTGTAGTGGCCTTGAAGGGTGGAAGCAAAATAGGTTTTGTTGCCCGTAACCGGGTCTTGTGTGCCAAGGATATGGTTATAGACCGCGTTCTCATAATAGTCCATATAGGCACTGTCCGGGCTCCAGGCAAATAGCTGCTTCGTCAAATGCATCATGTTGTGGGTACAGCAGCTCTCTCCGGTTTTGATGCCAAGGCTCTCCATACCTTTTGCCTCATAATGCTCGGATATACTCGTTGCGCCAAAGACATAAGAACGATGCTTCACGGTTGTATCCCAGAAAAATTGTGCCGCTGTCCGGTACGATGTCTGTGCAGGGTCTTGGTTGTAGATTTCGGCTGCACCGATTACTTTGGGAATCTGGGTGTTCGCATGCCTTCCCTGCAGCTCATCCCGCTCCTGCTCCAGCGGCTCCAGAATGAGTTGATGCGTGAAATGCCGGGCCGTTTGTAAATAGGCTGAATTTCCTGTAATTCCGTACAATTGGGCAAACACTTCGTTCATCCCGCCATGCTCAGACATCAGCATCGTCTGGATCTGCTCCTCGGTCATGGCACTCAGTCCTGTCACTGCCCAATCCGCGAAACGTGTAACCACCGCAAGCGCCTGCTCATTGCCCGTCTTTTGATAAGCGTCAATCAGACCACGATAGATTTTGTGCACGCTGTACCACGGAACCCAATATTCACCGATGTTGAATCCGCCAATGTGCTCCGCACGAAAAGCCATACGGAAAGCCTCCTCAGACAAACCTCCGACATATCCGCTGCCCGTCGTCTGTTGAATTGCTGCCAGTTCATTTACAGCATAATCGAGCGTTTGCTTTAAAGTGGAGTTGCCCGTCGCCTGATACGTTACCGCGAGAGCCGACATGTAGTGTCCGAGGGAATGTCCGCTGATCGAGCGTGCCTCCCAGCCTGCATAACGTTCCTTACGTGATGTTAACCCGTGAACTTCATAACAGGGAGCCAGAAAACGGTCAATATCCAGAGATAACAAGTAGTGTTCTCCGGTATGCTGTGACGTTTGAAATGGGCCTTTTAGCAAATTAACGTGCGCGGGGCTTAAAAATCCTTTTTTCGTAACGATCATGCGGCTCGCTCCTTTGGCATTCGGAATGACTTCAAATGATTTCTTTTTCATATAGGACCAGGGATAAATTCAGCAATAAAGGGTAAAATCCGTGTTCTACTCAGACCAAGACTTATCTCCGCCTTCTCATTCACACCCTTGAATGTCCTCATATTATCAAATAAACTACAGTTATATCAGACCCAGAATCCAAGAAAAGGTGGATAAATCCGTCCTATGTCAAAGCCACTTGAACATTACCTGTGCGGGAAATTCATATCGGAAGGGAACTGGAGCCATATGCGGCGCAGCATGCCCGTTCATGAGCTGATTTTGATGCTGGAAGGTGAGATGTACATCGCGGAGGATGAGGCCAAGTATGTTGTTCGCGCGCATGATCTGCTATTTCTAAAGGCCGGACAGACTCACTACGGTTACCGGATCAGTGACACACCAGTCAGCTTCTATTGGATACATTACGGGGCAGCGCCTGGCCTATTCTGTGACTTTCCAACCCATTCGACCATTCAAGTTCCCTCCATGGCCAATCAGCTGTTCAAACAGCTGTTGCACGTATCCTCCTTCTCTTCGGAAGAGGCGAATGCCGCTGCGTTATTGCTGTTCAAAGAAATAGAACGTAATCTGCGCACCGATTATCGCTCGCATAATGCCGTGGTGGATCACATCTGTAAATGGGTCGATATCCATCTGCATCTGAATATTACGGTGAGTGAGATTGCGGAGAACTTTAATTTTAACAAGGACTATATTTCCAAAATGGTGAAGCGAGAGAAAGGGATCGGACTCAAAGCATACATCCTCACCGAACGCATGCATCGAGCTAAACAACTGTTGCTAAACACCAACGCCAGTGTGAAGGAGATCTCGGCACAGTGCGGCTTCGCGGATTACAAACTGTTTTTGCGCACATTCAAACAGCACGAGGGCAGTACGCCCACCGAATATCGCAATCACCTGTACAGCACACAGCTGAATCGTTTATAGGCTCCGCATAGATCTGCATAGAGATGAATAGTTGTATAGACTGATTGCATAGATGCGTAGAGCTGTATAGCCTGGCATAATGGTTACTATAAATGATGCTTGATGATACTTAGTGAGATCCCCACACACATGGGCACTTTAACACTTCAGTACTTGGATACTTGAGCACTTGAGCACCGGAGCACCTGAGCACTGAGCACTGAGCACTTGGGCACTGGGCACTTGAGCACTGGGCACTTGAGCACCGGAGCACCGGAGCACTTGGGCAATGGGCACTTGAGATCGTGCTTGGGCCAATTTCTAACGATCACCAGGAAGCCTATTTAGCCCAAACTAGATAGATTGAAAATCTAACGATCACCAGGAACGTTATTTGGTTTAAAAACAGTCTTTGCAGGTGAAAAAGAGGCGATTTTCCCAAAATAAGCTCTCTGGGGATCGTTAAATTTCTTGCTGCCTAAAAAGCGGCAAATAGCGTCTGTGGAGATCGTTAGATTTTTTTCATCCCTTTTCCCCCTCCTCTCTTCTGCTTTTATTCTAGCAACAGATCAAACGTCCTTATCCTTAGATACCTCATATCCAGGTATAGAAATGTTAAACGTTCATATAGAACATTCCAATTATATTGGTTTGAACCCGCTATGCTATAATGCATAGAAACATCATTTCCCACTTTACTCATAAGATAAGGAGAATTAAAATATGACAACGGCTTCCATTACGACTCACCTTGCTTCCCCAGCTGATCATGCTGAAATTGTTGATATTCTGGTTGCCAGTTATGCGGAATACCAGCATTCGTTTGAGCAATCGGATCGATGGGAAGCTTATCTGAAAGATATCCGGGAATCATTGGACAATCCGTACCTGACTGAACTGTGGATAGCTAAGATCGGGGACCGGATTGTCGGCACCGTTCAGTTGTTTGAAACGGCGCATAACGCCTACCCCAACTTCGAATTGCCGATTGATTATCCATTTATTCGTCTGCTGGGCGTTGATCCCGCATGGAGAGGACACGGTATTGCGCGAGAACTTCTTCAGCGGTGTGTGGAATCGACTAGGCAGCTGGGGAAAAATATAGTGTATCTTTATACCGGCGGTCAGATGTCGAATGCCATCCGGTTATATGAGCGTTTTGGCTTTAATGAGGATCTCGAATTCAGTTCCGTGGCGGGCGGGGGCCAGGCGATCTGTTATCGTTACGAGATAGAATAAGGAGGAGTCTTAACAGAAGACATATACTAGGTTTTTTCACCACTACTTTCAAAAGAAATTATGCATTCTGGAGAATTCTGTGTCTGTCTCTTTGTATCCATAAAAACAAAGGGCTGTCCCCCAGCCATCTTGTAGATGACAAGGGGAACAGCCCTCTCGTTTAGACCTAACGGTTCAATCTCGCATTATTTACGTCCTTAGACCATCCTTAGCCCCCAAATTAACCGCCAATCTCAATCAGAATCTTCGCATGACTCTTGTCGCTCATCAGCAGCTCAAGTCCATCTTGAACAACATCATGCAGCTTAATTTTCTTCGTAATAACTTGCTTCACATCGAGTGCGCCTTCAGCAATCAGTGCAATGACCTCAGGGAAGATGTGGCGGTACGCCAGCGTAGCTGTCAGATTCGCTTCTTTCACCAACATGTCGATGAAATTCACATGAAGCGGGGTCGGAATTGCGGCGATTACCACAACTTCTCCGCCCTTTTTAATCACCGAAACAGCACTGTCCATCGTCGGTTGCACGCCAGCTGCTTCATAAGCAACATCAATTCCGCCCGATTGCTGCGTAATGACCTGTGTTGCATCCACCTTGCTGCTGTTGACCGGAATTGCACCAAGTTTGGCTGCCAATTGAAGACGATCCTCGAATACATCAACGGCGTATACCTCGGAAGCTCCGGCTGCTTTTGCCGACAAGATCGTTAACAAACCAATCGGCCCTGCTCCGTATACGGCTACCTTATTTCCGACTTTTAACTTACTATGACGTACGGCATGGAAAGCAACGGCGGTCGGCTCTACGAGCGCTCCTTCTTCAAAAGATACTTGATCTGGAATCGGGTGTACCATATAAGCCTCGACCACTACATATTCGGCAAAACCGCCATCCCCGTTCAATCCGACAAATCCAAATTGTGTACATTGATTATATTTACCTTGAATACAGTACTCACAAGTCCCACAGTGGTAGAGAGGCTCAACCACCACGCGATCACCAATATTGATTCCGCTTACATGATTACCTAGAGCACTTACTGTTCCTGCAAACTCATGTCCTAGTGTCAGTGGTGCTTTTTGTCCGGATAGCGGGTGATTTTCTCCCTCTTGAATACCTACACCGTGATGATACGCATGTAAGTCACTACCGCAAATTCCGGCATACTCCACTTTGATCTGAACCTGTCCTGACTGAGCAACCGGAACCTCGCGATCTTCCACACGCACGTCTTTATGACCATACCATACTGCTGCCTTCATCCTGTACATCCCCTTTTATTTAAACTGTTAATACAAGAATGTTCTGCTTGTCTATATATTATATCGCCGTTCACTTATTATTCATATTTATAGATACTTATGTTAACATTACTTATACTAATGTTAAAAAGGGTGATCCGCATGAATCTGGAACAACTTGAATACGTCGTCGAAATCGCCAAAACTCAGTCATTCTCTGCCGCATCAGAGCATCTTCATGTCACTCAATCCGCGATCAGCCAGTCGGTTCAGCGCCTGGAAAAAGAGCTGGGGCTGGTTCTATTCGAGCGATCCAGACAAGGGACTCATCCTACAACGGAGGGCAAACAATTTATCGCCAAGGCGCTGGACATTTTACAACGAATTGATGAATTAAAATCCTTAAATGCAGCCACCTCTACATTGACCGGTGATCTTCATGTGGCTACTTTTCCGAGTGTTATGCCTTACTTGGTGCAATCGGCTGCCGACATGAAGCGGGAGCATCCGCAACTAAGGTTATCGATTGAAGAGAAAGGTTCCATGGAGATCATCGAAGATATTCGTATGAACAAAACACACTTGGGCTTTATTGCCATCTACGCGAAACAACTGCGCGAATTGGATGGGCTACATTTTACACCGATGTATTCAAGCAAACTTGTTGTATGCACGCATCAACATTCAGAACTGGCAAAGTACACACGCATCGCCCCTGAGCAATTAAAAGAACATAAACTCGCGTTATATCGGGACGGTTTCATTGAGGATTTCCTGCAGGAGTTCTCCTACGAATATGGTTCTCTTTCCATCTTGTTCAAGACCAATAATTCAGAAGCGATTAGCACCGTTTTAAAGAATAATATTGCTGCGACCATCGGACATGACTTTTCCTTTCACCAGCATCCGCTCTCGAAGGATGGTTTGATCAAGATGGTCGAGATCACCGAGATCCAGCAACCCAAGATGCAGATTGGCTTCGTGCAGACCGAATCCAGAGAGGCTGCGGCTGCGGCGGAACAATTTGCCCGGCGCTTCAAACAAGCGATAGAACTGGGTCATCTGTGATCTGTGGCTGAGGACGGTTACCCATGAACTGCTGTCTCTACGATGATACTATCTACATGAAGCAAAAAAAGTGTTCCACCACTTGGGCAGAGCACTTTTCTTGTTTCGATCCTGTTTCGTATTTATTTCTTTTTTTACACCTTCACTTGTTTTACAGCTTCACTCATCTCGTTCGTCTGCTGTTCCAGCATCGTAGACGTTTCCGCTACCTTCCCGAACATCACCGATTGATCCTGCATCAAACGATAAATCTCATCCGAATGATCCGACACGCCTGCGGAAATCTGTGAAATGGTGTTGACCGAAGCTGCCGCCTCTTCCGAACCAGCCGTAATTTCTTCCGCCGCTGCAGAAACCTCCTGAATGCGCTGGGTGACCAGTTGAAACGCATCCACAACTTGTGAGAATGCCTGCTCTGCTTCAGTTGTAAATAAAACACCCTGGCCAATCTCCTGAGCAGTAACACCCATTCGGGAACCAATCTGCTGTGACTCTTGTTCAATACGAAGTAATAAGTCAGAAATTCGTTCCATAGATGTACTGGAGGCCTCGGCCAATTTCCCCACTTCTTCCGCAACAACGGCAAAACCCTTCCCATGTTCACCCGCATGTGCCGCCTCAATGGAAGCATTCAGTGCGAGCAGTTTGGTTTGACTTGCGAAGTCACGTACCGTATGCAGTGCACCACCGATTTCAGTCGAATAGTTGTTCAGCACCTGCACCATCGTGGTAACCTCTCCAGATACTGTCGAGATGTTTTCCATCTGTTTCTTCATCACCGTCATGCGCTGCTGCCCGGATTCCGCCGTAGCCAGTGCCGTTGTTGCTGCATCTGACACCACATTGGAGGATTCAGATATATCGTTAATACCTTTTGCAATCTCTTCCATGGCATGTGCACTGTCACTCGCGCTTTGCTTCTGGGTATGGGCACCTTGCCTGATCTCCTCGACAGCACGATCTACCTTTTGACTCATAGCAAGCATTTCTTCGGTACTTCGGTTAAACTCTTTGGTGGATTCGGATAACAAGTCTGTCGTTGAAGCCACTCCTCCAACCATATCACTTATGATTTTGTTCAAATTCCCTGACATATGTATCATCGCTTGATACGTTGTTCCGATCTCATCTTTGCTCTTCAAACGATATGTTGTCAAAATGCGATTTGCCTCAGCAAGCTCACCTTGTGCCATCTTTTCCACACTCGATTTCAGCGGATGCAGAGGACGTAGTCCCCTAACGATAAACCACATCACTATAGCAATACCTACCAATGTAGCGACCAGCAGGATCACATACAACGGAAGACTTGATTTCAAAATATCCGTTTCA
Source organism: Paenibacillus sp. TSA_86.1 (assembly GCF_052691815.1). Taxonomy (NCBI): domain Bacteria; kingdom Bacillati; phylum Bacillota; class Bacilli; order Caryophanales; family Paenibacillaceae; genus Paenibacillus; species Paenibacillus sp. TSA_86.1. Next base: position 31,321 of record NZ_JBQZGE010000019.1, read on the forward strand.
ATACCTTCGATAACAGATATCCCTGTATCAATACCAATCACACCTGCAAGAGCACCGTTGTTATCCAGTATGGGAGCATAGGAAGAAATATATTTACCATACTCCGGGTTATTAAGAATTGGCGAACTTGCTGTTTCCCCTCTCAGTAACTTCTGTACCGCATCTGCAGGAATATCCGTCACTTCGTTGATTGCTGAAGCTTTATCCGGATCCTTCATGCCATCCACTATGATAAGTGGAGTTCCTTTATCGTCTATTTTAACGAAATACAAATACTTGGCACCAATACGCTCTCGGAAATCGTCCAATTCATCCCGAATGCGGAGATACTCCTCATTTTCCTTAGGATCTTTGGCAAACTCAACATACGCTGCTGTGTCCAGCTGCTTCACATAACTCTCGGCAATCTGAATATTGTAACTCGTGATAGCCCCCTGCGCAGCAAGTTTCACATTAGCAATCTGCGTCAGCATACTTCCCGCTGCTATAATCGTAATGACCAGTGTAACAATAGCCGCAATGCGCACAACCAGACGTTTCCTGAAAAAACCGATCATTTGCTCCCTCTTCCTCCCCACGAACCCAAGCCTTTTTGACTAGGCCGTACCCAAAAAACACATGTTTGAAGCACTAAGTATGGGAAAATAGTATATGAATATGTCGAAATACGCAAGAAAATATTGGATTTAAATAAAAACGCTATCATTGATGTGTTAGCTTTGGGATTTGGTACCTTGAAAAGGGTTTTGGAGAGAGAGGATTTAGGGGATTGCAGGCAAAGATAAACCTCCAACATGGTAGTTAGAGGTTTGTCGTTATGTACATAAAAATCAAACTTACTATTGCCATATAAGATGGATTCGTCTATATTATTAATTAATTGATCAGTTAATTAATTAATGTACGAAAAAGAGAAAGGAGAATTGGGATGGCTAGAACTGTTAATGAAGAGAAAAGGCTTGAGCGACGTAAACACATCTTGGAAGAAGCTGTCGTCTTGTTTGCGGAAAATGGGTATTCGAACACCACAACGGCTCTTATCGCGAAAAAAATCGGTGTGACCTCTGGAACCATATTTCAATACTTTCCAAGTAAAGAAGCTTTGTTTCATGCGGCTGTCTTGGAACCACTTGAAGATATCCAGATGAAGTCCCTTGCTTTACTCCAACAAGATGAATCACCAGCAGTATTGATTAAGAACATGGTAGAAGAACAATTCAGCCATATTTACTCTTACACCAATGAGTTACGACTGGTCCAGTCTGTCCTGGGACAACGAATAAGGTTCCCGGAGCTTACTCAACAGGTTCTGGACAGTATAAAAGTAATGACAGATACGATTGAAGCCGTTTATGCAAAGGGGCAATCCATAGGAGAATTCAACCCCGGTTTCTCACCGGCCATGATCTCACGGAGTTACATCTCCTTCTTAAATGGAGTGGCGCTGACGCTCGGAGAAGAAATTGTTCATCATCCGGAATGGGAAAACCTGAAGGCACATGCCTATTATTTGTTTGCCCCCGTACAACACAGCAAGAACTAACACTGGAGGAACTAAAATGAATCCAACACAAACATCGATCGAACTCGAATCGACATTTAAAGATCGCATTAAAAAATATAAGAAACTATTGTGGAGCCTGGCAATTGCACTCGTACTTATCTTAACTGTTGTGTTCTTCATATCTTATAAAGTCGTAGACATCCTGTTACACCATCCACGAGATACCAATGTAAGCTATGAACTGAACATAGAGAAAACACCTTATGAAGAAGTCCAATTTAAAAGTCTGAAAAATGACAATACGATACGTGGAACCTTCTTCCCGGCAAACGTGTCCGGCAAAGCAAGTAACAAAACACTCATTGTTGTACATGGGTATACAAGTAATCGCCTCGTCAAAGGACGTACGCCAAAGTTGGCAGAGCATTTTATCCCGAAAGGTTATAATATATTGGCCTTTGATCTTAGCGCACAAGGTAAATCCGATGGTGAGATGATTACACTCGGACTACGTGAGAAATATGACCTGCTTGCAGCTGTTGAATATATGAAATCCAGAGGTGTGGAAGGCGAACACATTGGAGTCATCGGCTTCTCTATGGGGGCTGCTACGTCTCTACTCGCTACAAGTGAAAGTGATGATATCGAAGCTGTCGTGGCAGATAGTCCGTTTCGTAATGCCGGTTTATTTTTAAGAGAAGGTCTGCCTGTATTCTCCGGTTTGCCTGCATTCCCATTCGGTTATACCTCCACATGGATGGCTAATTGGGCCTTCAACGTTGATCTTGATTCCGTGTCCCCTATGGATGCAGTTAAAAAGATGCAAAATAAACCGGTTATGCTCATTCACGGTACTGGAGATCAACAAATCAGTTATACAAATTCAGAAAAGATCTATGAGAACTTGAAGGATAACCCGAATGCAGAGGTATGGTATCCAGCCAATACGGAACATATCGATGCTATTAATCATTATCCAACGGAATATTTTGCAAGAGTAGACCGCTTCATGGATAAGGTTGTAGGTAAATAAATACTAAATAAATCCGTAGTTCGCGTTATAATCAGACATCATCTTTCTCTAAGAAACAGCATGCATATGCTTAACAAAGAAGGTACAGACATCTCATCGATCTGAGATATTCTGTACCTTCTTTTCGTACTAAGCTCTTTAAGCTGATTTTCTATTCATCTTGCGGAATCGAATCAATGACCAGATCGTCAGGAATGCAAGTACGCCGAGACAGATGCTGATACTGAATCGATTTCCCTCATCGAATACAAACATCAGAGCAATGACACTGAGTATCAGAACAACCGCTCCGGTGATGTAAGGGAATCCCCATACCTTAAATGTAGGCTGAACCGGGTATTTCCTGCGCAATTTGAGCTGTGAAGCGGCGATGCAGATCCAGACCAGAATTACGACAAACCCTGGGACAGCCAGCAACACTCTGAACAATTGATCTTGTGCAAACAGTCCTAACATAGAACCTGCCAGCAGAACAACGGTACACACCAGCAACGTATTGATCGGGCTTCCGTTGCGGTTGGTTTTGGCAAGTCCTTTAGGAGCTTCGCCTCCAATAGCCATGGAATGCATCATACGAGATGCTCCATAGATGCCCGAGTTCGCCGCGGACAGCACCGCAGTCACCAAGATAAAGTTCATAATATGTGCAGCGCCCGGCAATCCGGTGGATGCTAATACCTGCACAAACGGGCTGCTTTCCGGCCCAATCTCATTCCAAGGGATCAGACCACAGATGATCAGAATCGGTAATGTGAAAAATAAAATGATTCTGAACATGAAATTGCCTACGATTTTGGGCATCACTTTCTCTGCATTTTCTGTCTCCGTCAAGGTCAGGCCGATTAGCTCCGATCCCCCATACGAGAACATAACTACCAGCAGCGCCGAGAAGATCGACGTCAATCCATTCGGGAAGAACCCGCCAGATTGTGTGTAGTTTTGCAGATAAGGTGTGTTATCACTTGGAATAATACCAAAGATCAGCCCTGCCCCGAGCACAATAAAAATAATGATCATGGCAATTTTGATCCCGGCTAACCAAAACTCGAATTCCCCAAATACACCCACGCTGAGCAGATTCACCAGTATAATGAATGCTGCACACGCCAGACTGAGCATCCATAACGGTACGTCGGCAAACCAATATTGCAGAAAACTGCCCGCCGCGATGACCTCGATGACACACACCGATAACCACAAGAAGCAGTACATCCATCCCATAATAAACGAAACTCTGCTTCCAAACGCTTCCTGTACAAAATCTTTCATATTTCTATTTTTGTACACCGTAGCCATCTCTGCCATGGCAGCCATAACTACAAGCAATAATAATCCGGCAAAAATATACGTCACAACGACACCTGGGCCTGCAAGCCCAATCGTGCCAGCACTGCCTTTAAAAATGCCTGTCCCAATGACACCACCCATCGCCATAAAGGTAATGTGTCTGGGTTTTAATTTTTTCTGTAATGATTCTTCCGTCTGAGTCTGAGCCAATTGAAATCCTCCTGAGGTACAAAAACGTTTGTAATCCTTGTCTATTTTTCGAGCAATATAAAGTCCAGTATACCCTATCCATGATGAAACAGCCCACCCATTCTGTATGGACAATTCATCCCAAACATATGACATGCCTATGATTTATACCCTTTAAGTGTACAAAGTAATCGGTATGTTGCCCATGTTACCAAACTATATCCCACCCCACACAAATAACGGGAACAACGGGTTCATTCCCCCAAACCACCAGTAGAGCATGTTCCATGGCCCCTCCAATCTCTGATGCGTCACAGCGTTCCAATCCCGAATTTATTTATTTTACCACTTTTTCCACAGTGTGAACTGTATCAAATGTTTCATTTTTTATTCATATCCAAAATGGAGAGTAAACTAAGCGAATAGATGAATACTTCAGTTGCTTAAATATAAAAGACCAGCCTCCCTACACTGAGGAGACTGGTTTCCATAGGAATTTATCTATGATTTCATCCGATAACTTTGGTCATAAATGTACTGTTCGGGTCTAAAATGTAATCCGCAAACGGCCCGCAATATTCAAAACCAAAATCTTCATACAGCTTGCGTGCCGGGATAAACGAGTCCATTGAACCCGTCTCCAGACTGATGCGCTGATATCCGCGAGATGTTGCTTCTTCAATAATATGAGCCAAAATTCGGCGAGCTACCCCTTTGCGCAAGTGGGCGGCAGCCGTACGCATCGATTTCAGTTCAGCATGCTCCGCGTTTAGTTCCTTGATCGCCCCACAGCCGAGCAGTTCCTCTCCGTCCCATGCACACCAGAACGTAATCTCGGGTTTCTTCAGTCCATCCAGATTCAGTGCATGTATACTTTCCGGCGGCGAATCTGCTGCCATACCTAGCAAATGCTCCGCGATCAAACCCTTTACCTGAATCCCACTCAGATCATCCACTCTTATTTCCATCGTATCCACTCCTGCCGACATATTGTAAATTATAAATCTATGCGGAGATCATCAATGAATTTATTCTACAACGATGTGAGGTTTTATGACAACTGGAGTGGTACGTTCTTTCCAATTCAATTAATTCATTCATTTCAGCGCTATGCAGCTTAGTTCACATTGAACATCATGACTGCTGATACGATACGGCCGTCATCTGGCATGGCTCACACGCAAACATGTAATACACACCTTCACCATTTTCCTGAATCAACTCACCCTCCAACTGACCGATGGCCTTCATCGTAGCAGAGCAGGCAGGACATACTGGATAATCTGCATCTTGCACCCAGCCGGGGTGACCCCCAACCTGTGATATGGAAGGTTCCATCGCCCACTCACTACCATGGAAAGGCTGACGCGGTTCAGACGCAATACGGAACAAACGCTGTTGTACCTGTTCCCGTGCTCCTTCTGTCCTTTCTCCCTCGCCAGCAAGGCTACCTACGTCTAAGGTGCTTGAGCCAATTCCCGAAACATCTACTCGCATCTCTTCCACATCAATATCATCAAATCCATCCGGTTTCACATTATGTCTACTCCAGATCGGATTCCCAGTTGCATCCATCTCCATGTACACTACGCTGTAAGCGCTACAGACTAGACAAGTCTGCACATCCAGGTGTGAAGAGTTCCAATGAACAGTCTGAAGCCCCGGATGTTTCAGCTGTAAATTCATTAAGCTAATGAATGGATTACTGCACCACGGACAATGATTGGAGCTTGGTACAAGTAAAGAAATCGGAGCACCATCAAGGTTTTCCCTCTCACTTCCCGCTAAGTTACTCTCTCCTACTTCATATAGTGAATAACTCGGGGTGATAAACAATTCTCTGCGTTGGCCATCTGCGGTTAACTCCCAGCCTGCTTGTAAGGTATAACGCTCAGGTGCCACGTACAGCTCGCTAGCCCAGTCAGGCGGAGACAGCTTCCACTGCCAGAATTGCTGTACAACAACTTCGTCACCGATATAAGCCAGCATGATCAGGATATGGTTGCGATTCTCTTCATCCGTGTTCACCTGTTGTAACAGATGATCTCGCAAATCCCCGGAGGCACTCTTGAACAAAACCGCTGGATAAACGATCTCCCGCTCCAAAAGCTCCGGAATCTCCGCAGTCAGCGCCAGATCATGGTAACACACAAGGTACAGCAAAATGTCCTTGCCCGTGTCCTCATCACCTGAGCGAATCAGTTCCATCGCGTATCGTTTCATCTCATGTTGCTGCTCTGTTGATAGGGACAGATACACCTGTTCCATGGAGTTTTTATACGGTACATACCGAATAAGTTCATCGTATGTGCGGGGTTCATGCATGATTTTCAAAATCTGCACCGCATCCGTAACGCCCGCGTACAGATCCACATCACGTCGATGCGCCTCAATATATCGCTGGTGTGCCTCACGTTCCATCTCCTGCTTGCAAGGCATGCAGTACCCGCCCGTTTTGGCTGCTGTCGCTGGTAAGATCATATGGTCGCATCCTTCACGTACACATGGAATACGTTCTGTCATGCTTCAGCCTCCTTCAACCTTTAGGAATGGTGTCCAAGTTGCTCCTTGGTGAATTCGTAAAACGCAAGCGCATCCTCACTGCTCGCAAATCCTGCCTGAGCCAATTTCTCACTGCCACCACCTTTACCTTGGTAAGCTCCCAGATTGCCTTTGAAAAACGGCCCGCACGCCCATTCCGGCGGCTGTCCGTTCTGTGCCAGCACAACCTTCGCTTCCGAGAGGCTGGCAAACAGCACTAAACCTTCATGCTCTGCGGTAAGCTTGGTGGCAAGGCTTTGCATGTCCTTGAGTGATTTGTCCTCGAAGATCCGGGCAATGACCAGCCCTTCCCGTGCGGCGAGCAGTTCCTCGGCATAGTAAGCGTCATTCGTTGCTTTTAGCGCGTTCAGCTCGCTTTGCAGCTGCTTCTGCTCCTGTTCCATTTTCTCAATACGCTCCAGCAGTTCGTCGCGGCTTGTCTTTAATTTGGCCGTAATGCCATTCAGTACTTCCTGCGCTTCCTTGAATTCGTTCAAGGCTCTTGTGCCGCATTTAAAATAAATCCGGGTGCTGCCCTTTACCTTCTCGGTTTTCAGCAGCTTGATGATGCCAATCTCACCCGTTGCCGCCACATGTGTGCCGCCGCAGGCATTGTACTCCACACCTTCAATCTCCACGATGCGAATGTCCTCCGTCACCGTCGGCTGCTTCACCAAAGGCAAACGCGCCGCTTCCTCGGCGGTAACCCATGACGTACGAACCGCTGCGTTGCGAACGATCTGCCGATTCACCTCTTGTTCAATCCCCGTGATCTGTTCCGCGCTGAGGGTCTCCGCAGCCACATCAATCGTTGCGTACTCCGTGCCCAAGTGAAAACTGAGTGTCATCGCATCCGTCAGCTTCAACGTCACTGCCGACAACAAATGCTGGCCCGTATGTTGCTGCATGTGGTCGAACCGTCCCTCCCAATCCAGCTCACATTGCACTTCATCCTGTTCCGGAGAATGCTCTAACTTGTGCCATACCTCTCCGTCTTCCAGATTCACATCCAGGACAGCTATGCCGCCAATCTGTCCCAGATCACACGGCTGTCCGCCTCCATGCGGATAAAATGCCGTCTCGGCCAGCGTAACGTACACGCCATCCTCTCTGCTCATGCGGTTTGTAATATGTGTATTCCACTCGCGTGTATACGCAGAGTCATAGTAAAGTTTTTGAGTCATTGGAATGATTCGTCCCCTTCTCGTTCAAGTGGTTAGTTCTATCCTCAGATTACACTATTTCCCACAGCTAACGCCAATATTGCTACTTCGCTCTCCACTTTCATGTAATTGAGATCTTTCTGTAGACTATAAACTATCTATTAAATTTTATGGTTCCGGGTCTACTCAATATAAAAAAGACCGCTCTGTAAGCCATAGCCTACAGAGCGGTCTATATTCTATCCAACGTTTCATCTGAAAATGTTGGATATGTAGCCCTTTGATTACACCGGAACGGAGATGACAGACTAATGCTGGAGAAGCGGAGCGTTCGCCTTTATAACCCGATTTTCCCCTAAGGAAAAACTTCAATAAAATCGGGGGATAACAGCGATCGAAAGCATAGTCAGTCATCGGAGTGGTCAAGTGTAATCTAAAGGCCACGCCATATCTTTTTTCACATTAAACCAAGTTCCAGAAGAGAACTGTATTCGCCACCGTCACCATCGTAAACAGCAACGTATTCACAAATGCCGCGAGCCATACATTGTTCGTTTTCTCAAACAATTTGCGTGCGTATACGGCAGCGATAATCAGACATGGCACCAGCGCGAACAACAGAATGCCGTTCAGAGCTTGAGTTGGATACAACGCCACACCTGTCATAAAGTCTTTGCCATACTGTGCCAGCATCCACAATACCAAGCCACCAACGTTCAAGACGATGGCAAGGAACATACCGCCGCGTTTACCGCGGGTATTTGCATTCAGGGCAACGGCACTCACAAAGTAATAGATCAGGAACAGTGGTGCATAACGAAGTGCAGTCACGAAATGCTCCTGTTCAAACGTACGTACCGCAAACGTCCAGATCCGGAAGTCCGTTCCGAAGATGGCCTGCACCGCGAACAACAGTGCATATCCGATGACAATAGCGAGTACCGCTGTTACAAGGCTGGCAATGATCGTTCCGATATTCAAGCTAATACCGTAATCACTGAAACGGGTGCCTGCATCTTTTTTGGAGAAATAGTGGAATGCAAAGGTCACCAGAATCATAATCAACGCCGATACCAACGCCCAGTATACAATCTGGTTCGTCGTTGGTTCATTGAAATATGTGCCTGTAACGACAATTTTGTTTGCATAGTTGAACACAATCCACATCACCAGGGATACAACAGCCAGTAATACGCTGCCTACGCCCATGTTTTTCATCCGGCGACTTGCCGTATAATCATTCTTTTTGCTTCCAGCCAAGACAAATCCAATCACTGCACCAAGCACACTCACAATGACCAGGATCAGAGCGATGATACGCAATACATTCAATCCGTCAGCCGATTTATCCATTAACGTTGGGAAAAGAATGGCCGGGATCAACGTGCTGAACGCAATCGCGAGCCAGTAGATCGTTTTTTGCTTGCCGCTTACGGCTGCGGATACGGTTGCAGTCTCGTTGCTAACCGCCTTACCAAGCAATGGCAGTCTGAGTAACAACGTAATCAAAGGCACGATCATCAGAAAGAAACCGATCAATGCTACGAAGTTAAAAGCTTCCTTCGCCCACCAGATTTGATTGCCCGATCCCAGATCCACATTCGTCTGGTTTGGTGACGTTACGCCATTGAAAGCATGTGCGTAAAAGTCGATTAGATGTCCTGTCGTGGTTGGCGAGAAGTGGTTCCACGGGTGAGTCTGATTCGGTGTGAACATAATGTGCTCACCCGTCTGCGAAGGGCGTACCACTTTGCCATCAACCATCAGGTCACCGGACGGTACTTCTGTGAACTTGTCCGTTTCCGCTCTTGGCGCGTCTGCCGCCAGTCCGAGGAATGCCTTACCCGAAATGGTTGCAGCAAAATCCTTACGCATCACGGTACCTTTGATTTCTTTTTCAGCGGCTGTCTTCTCTTCGTCGGATTTATTGAAGAAAAACTCGTCATACTTACCCGCAATCATGCCTACTGTACGGCTACCAAAAGCAGCTTGCAGCTGATCCTGCGGAGCTACGGCAGCGGCATACGAATAATCTGCCCCAACAGAGATCCCTGTATAGATCATACGATGTCCTGTTTGCAACGAAGTCATCTCATCCATGTACATGGAGAGCAGTGTTGAGAATCCCCCCATGGAGTGACCGCTCACAGCAACATACGCGTTGCCTTTATCATCTTTTTTGGTAAAATCCTGATCATAGATATATTTAGCTGCATCGAATTGAGAATAGATCCAGAATGTGCCGAACATATCTTTCACCGGAATTGGGGCACTCCAGCGAGAATCCCCGTGATCATACATATCGAGCGCCAGCACGATGTAACCACGTCTGGACATCTCAATGGCAGGTGCATCCTGCATTTCTTTGGTGTTCAAATAACCATGCGTTGTAATAATAACCGGTCTTTTGTCGTCAGCACCCGCGCCCTTTGGCATGTACAGCAGACCCGACAGCGTTCCGTGGTCGGCCTGGAATTTGATCTCTTTAACCTTGACGGAATAGAAGGATGTGTTGAACATACCGGCAAACAAACTACCGAAAATGACCAGAACGAGTGATAAAACCAGCAACCCCTGCGGTTTTTTCAAGAATGATGTGACTGTTCTCATTGGTTGGCTCCTTTAGTAATATAAAATGCGATATAACTTGAAATCCATATATTTACACATACACTTCGATGACAGAATAACCTTCCGATCGCTGTTATCCCCAGATTTTTTGATTCCCTTTTATAAAGGGAAAATCCGGTGATAAAGGCGAACGCTTCGCTTCTTCAGGTTTTTTCTGTCCTCTCCGTTATTGTGTAATTTAATAGTTCAAATTATATAGATAAATAGATATCACTATGCATACGCTTCCGCTTATATAATGAGCGAGACAGCATGTCATAATGCAGTTAACAATACAAGCCACAATAAATCTAAATTTAATTATTCAAATTCGATGTAAATGAGTACATGTAAATATTGACTCAATATGGCCTAAAAAAAGCACACATAACGACGCCGGACTCCGGCGCCGTCACCTGTGTCAGTTCATATCAGTATAGTCCTGTACATCTATATCGTCATGCAAGCAAATTTTAATGAATTCTATCCTACTTCAATGACTCGGACAGTTCCGTGAAAATAACACCCAGCGCATATGCGCCAGCATCCGGATAACCCAAGCTGCGGTCACCGACCGTACCTGCACGACCCATACGTGCGACGATATCTTCCGTTTTCTTCGCACCTTCCACCGCTGCTGCTGCACCTTTCGCAAATGCGGTTTTGAAGTCTTCTCCAGACGCAGCACTTTGCGTCCAGGCATCTGCGCATGGTACGAGTGCATCGATCAGTGTTTTGTCACCTACAACAGCACCACGTCCGAAGGAGCGCTCACCTGTTGATTGAATGCCTTGTACGGCTGCCTGCAACATTTCAGCAAACTCAGCTACGTTCAATTGCTGTTTCTCGCCTACTACTTTGCCAGCCGCACGGAAAGCTGAACCCCAGATTGGGCCGGATGCTCCGCCGCAATACTCCATGATGACGAGAGAGCATGCATCGAGGAATGAACCGATATCTTTTTTCTCTTCGTTAACGATGTGGTTCCACTCGCGCTTCAATTGACGGAAGCCCTTGGCTACACTCATTCCGAAATCGCCGTCACCGGCATGGGAATCCAGTTCACAGAACGGTACTTCGTTCTTGATGATGATCTCGCCCATTTTATCGATCAGGTAGACTACGTTGTCCAGCGTGAACTGATTGTTGTTAATCACAGCCGCTGACGCATCCGTTTGAACCTCATAGGATACCGGGACATCTTCCGTTACAACTGCTTCGAGCGCTTCGGAATAAGCAACTTGTGTCACTGGAGGACCGGATACTTTAAATGCTGGCGTGTCGCTTTCCTTGAACAACAACGTTTTCAATTCCTCATCCAGCTTCAGAATCGTTACCGATGCACCCGCCATGTCGATACTGGTCATGTAGTTGCCTACAAACGTTGTAGCCACATTCAGACCTGCTTGTCCTGCAATCTCACGTTGAACCGAGTTGTTCAGCAAGTACAGTTCTTGCAGAGGTGTCGCACCGAAACCGTTCACAAGCACAGCGATCTCGGCAGACGCATCCTGATCCAGCTTCATATCTTTGAGCAATGCGGACACCATACGTCCCGCAAGTTCGTCTGCAGAGACGATTTTCTCCCGGCGAATACCCGGCTCACCATGGATACCTACCCCGAACTCCATCTCGTCTTCTGCGATCTCAAAAGTTGGTGTTCCCTTGGCAGGAACCGTACAAGACGTGAATCCAAAACCGATACTGCGCACGTTCTGTGCCGCTTTCTCCGCAACGGATTTCACTTCTTCCAGACTACGTCCTTCTTCTGCTGCGGCGCCAGCAATTTTATGAACCAGAACGGTTCCGGCCACACCGCGGCGTCCTACCGTGTACAAGCTGTCCTGCACAGCGATGTCATCTTCCACACGTACATACTGCACGTTGATGCCATCTTCTTCAGCCAGATGTGCTGCGTTTTTGAAGTTCATCATATCGCCGCTGTAGTTTTTGATGATGAGCAGTGTACCTTTGCTGCTTGCCGTTGCTTTGATCGCTTGATATACCTGGATTTGCGAAGGCGATGCGAATACATCTCCGCATACAGCCGCATCCAGCATACCTTTACCCACATACCCTGCATGTGCTGGCTCGTGACCGCTACCTCCGCCGCTGATCAGGCTGACTTTATCCGCCTGAATCTCTCTTCGCTTGATCACTTTATATTTTTTCAGGAATTCCAGCTCCGGGTGCGCAAGCGCAATCCCGTTGCACATTTCCATAACAACATGTTCAGCTTGGTTGATGATTTTTTTCATTTATTTTGCCTCCTGGCGTGCTTTGTACTCCCGTCCGATTCGGTCAGCTGCTGCAATCGCTGCGGCTACTTCAGGAACAGTAATCGGGAATGGCATCGCGTGGATAGATTCCTCTGGAATGCACGCAATCTCTGCTACTTTCAACAATTCTTCTTGTGTAATGGTTTCTACGCCGATATCTGCAAGACTTACAGGCAATCCTACGGAAAGACAGAAATCCATCACTTGGTGCAATTCTTCGGTCGGTGCATTTTCAAGGACGAGCTGTGCAATCGTACCGAAGGATACTTTTTCACCGTGGAAGTAGTGGTGTGTACCTTCCAGAACCGTCAGACCATTGTGGATCGCGTGTGCTGCAGCCAAACCGCCGCTTTCGAATCCAAGACCAGACAATAAGATGTTCGTTTCTACGATGTTTTCCAGGGCTTGGGTTACCACGTTGCTGTCACTCGCTACTTTCGCTTTGGCACCGTCCGTAAGCAACATTTCGTAACACAATTTAGCAAGAGCCAGTGCTGCGTTGGTTCCTACAGCCGAAGGCGTGTACCCTTCACGGGAGCCCATTGGCAGACTTGCATTCACACGGGAGTAGGATTTTGCTGTTGCTCTTGCCTCGAAGTAAGTAGACAGTGCATCTCCCATACCGGATACGAGGAATCGTGTTGGTGCATTAGCAATAACGGTTGTATCTACGAGCACCACGCTTGGGCTTTGTTTGAAGTATGCATAATCGTCGAAGGAACCTTCTGGTGTATACAATACAGCCGAGTGACTTGTCGGTGCGTCTGTTGCTGCAATCGTTGGGCAGATGATTAATGCTTCGCCTTCGGCAACACATTTCGCAGCGTCAATGGCTTTACCGCCACCGAGACCGATGGTGCATGTGCAGCCTTTTTCTTTCGCGATTTCTTGCAAACGAGCAACTTCCTCACGTGAACATTCGCCTCTAAAACCGCTTTCAACAAACGTGATATTGAATTTTTCTGCTGTTGCATCCAGCTTGGCTTTGACACGCTGTACATCGTCCGGGTGTGCAATCAGCAATGCAGAATCTCCGAAGGATTTTACGAAATAACCCAGGTTCAACAATTCGTCTTCGCCTTGCACGTACTTGGTTGGGCTGATAAATGCTTTTCTCATAATATGATATGCCTCCTAAAAGTAGATTCGATAGAATGTTGTGCGTAACAATGCTTCCTTGTTGACTGACATTCAGATGTTAAGGTCCCTTGCACCTTGTTACATCAAATTTTAATTGTTGCAATTGACCTAAATATAACGCAGAAACGAGAGGTTTACAGTGGACTTTGATAACAAATTATTATAATTTGCAATCGTAATTTTTTGCTTTTTCGCATAATCGTGGTATGTTATTGTCATGAGATGGTTGAATTTTGACCTCTCATTTTCCATTACCCGCTGTGTTCACGTTTTAATATGTACAACTTTCAACTTTTTAACGACTCTCCGATCGATGAATTCGGTCTGTCACGGAGGTTAATCACATGATTAAAGAATATCTGCACATCAATAAAATACTGGATCTGGACAAGTGGAAACGCCTTCAGGATTCCCTTGCCACCGTCACCAAACTTGCCATTCTTACCGTTGATTATAAAGGCATACCCGTGACCAGCCATAGCAGCTGTCAGGCATTCTGCCAGAACGTTCGCAAAGATCCCGAGCTTCTTCCCTACTGCCAAAAATGTGATTCTCGCGGCGGTCTGGAGGCGGTTCGCCTTAATGAACCTTACGTTTATCTCTGTCATTTCAATATCATTGATATTGCGATTCCGATTACGATTGACGGAAAATATATTGGCGCGGTCATGGCTGGACAAGTCAAGCTCGCTGATCCCGAGAAGGGAAACGATCTGGAGCAGATCGTGACGTCCAAAAACGTACCGATGCATGATGCAAAAATGAAGGAGTTACAGGCCGAATATGATCAATTGCCCGTCATGACCTATGAGGAGATTGTAAAAATTTCGAATATGTTGTCGCTACTGTGCAACTATATTGTCGAGGAAGCGCTGAACAAAAACTTGCTGGTGGAGATGTTTGAGAAAGCTTCCGGCAATCAGGAGTCCGTCAACTTGTCCACCATCCTGCCAGGGTATTCAATCCGCAACATCGAGTCGATCAAAAAGGAAATGACCAACGCTATCGCAGATGCCTATCTCAAAAATAGCCCCAGTGATACGGAAACTGTGAATCCCGTACTCCAGCCTGCTTTTGAATATATTCATAGCCATAAGAGCGAACAAGTGTCGCTAAAACAAGCGGCGGATCTGTGCCACCTGAGTCCAAGTTACTTCAGCAGGTTATTCGCCCGGGAGACCGGTGAGAACTTCACCACCTATCTCGCCAAGCTCAAAGTCAAGTGGGCCAAGCAGCTGCTGGAGGTCACGGACATGCCCGTTTCACAGATCAGCGATGAGCTGGGTTTTAATGAAGCGGGGTATTTTATTAAAATTTTCAAAAAGTTCGAGGAAATCACGCCCGCCCTCTATCGTAAATATATTCAGGAGAGCTGATTAACCTGTGATATGTTTTTCATATCAATCATGCGCTTAATAGATATTTCACCTAATTATCTGCACTTGCTACAATGGAGTCCAGATGAGTAAGGAGGCATGACAAATGGAATATCGCAAATTGGGAAACAGCGGTTTAACCGTCAGTGAGATTTCGCTGGGCAACTGGATTACACATGGAGCACAAGTTGATGATCCAACGGCACAAGCTTGTGTCCAAGCTGCATTGGAGGCAGGTATTACGACATTTGATACGGCAGACGTATATTCGGATACCAAGGCGGAAACTGTGTTGGGACAGGCTCTCAAGGGAGTACCAAGAGAGAGTATTGAACTATGCACCAAAGTCTGTCATCCAACCGGCCCAGGCCACAATAACAGAGGACTTTCCCGCAAACATATTATAGAAGCCTGCAGTGCTTCATTACAACGATTGCAAACAGATTATATCGATGTCTATTACGCTCACCGCTATGATACACACACTCCACTGGAAGAGACATTCCTTGCGTTTGCTGATCTTGTTCGTCAAGGCAAGGTTCATTATATTGGGGTTAGTGAATGGACAGCTGCTCAGATTGAGCAAGGCTCCGCACTAGCTAAAGAGTTGCGTGTACCTTTCATCGCAAGTCAGCCGCAGTATTCGATGTTATGGCGTGTAATTGAGCAAGAAGTTGTGCCCGCAAGTGTACAGGCAGGTCTGGGACAGATTACATGGTCTCCACTCGCTCAAGGCATACTATCGGGTAAATACCTTCCGTATGAAGCAGTGCCACCCGGATCACGAGCAGCAGCCCAAGCAGGGAAACCCTTCTTCAACAAGCTCGCCGGTCGTTGGTTACACGATGATGTGCTGACTGCTGTACAACAGCTTCTTCCTCTAGCGAAGGAACTAGGTTTGACTCTTCCTCAACTCGCTGTTGCCTGGGTTCTTCATCATCCCTACGTCAGCTCAGTGATTATTGGGGCATCCGGGCCAGAACAAGTACTGGAAAATGTGAAAGCTTCCGGTGTGAAACTGGATCAGGATATCCTCACTCGAATTGATGAAATATTAGGAAAATGGATTGAGAGAAATCCTGTCCTGACGGGTTAATATAGTTTAGTCGCTCTTGTCCATGTGTATAAAACGGGTGACCACACCCTGATTCATGTCCGTCCGCCATGCCATGTATAAGGGCACGGAGGGCGGTTTTTCTATTAAAGGTAAAAATACCACACCTCTGCGCTGAAACACCTCCACCGAAGAAGGAACAATGGAAACTCCCATGCCTGCAGCAACGAGGTTCACAATCGTATACATCTGGATTGCTTCCTGCGTAATTCGCGGTTCTACCCCATGCTCCCTGCAAAACTCCCGAACGAGACGATGAAATGGTGAGCCCAAATGGCTAGGGAACAAAATAAAATCCTCTTCCGCCAAGTCAGTAATCGACACTTGAATCTGCTCTGCCAAAGGGTGATCGTCTGGAACCACCACCATTAACGTTTCTTCCTGGAAGACCTGGAAGGATACATTTGGCGTGTGCTCCTGATATCGTAAAAACCCAATATGGATTTGTCCATCTTGCAGTGCCTGCAGTTGTTCAGAAGATGTCATCTCACGCAGTGTAATTTCGATCTGTGGGTACGCTGCTCGAAATCGCCTTAGCACATCGACCATCATACTGCCTGAAGCCGAATCCACAAAAGCTACCGTTATATGACCAACGATGCCTTGGTCAACCTTCTGTGTGAGATGGATCGATCGTTCAAGCTGAGCCAAAATTAGTCTTGCCTGATCTAGAAATACGGCTCCCGCAGGTGTTAGCCTAACCATCTTTTTCGTACGTTCCAACAGCTTTACGCCAAGTTCTTCTTCCAGATTTTGAATCTGTTGACTCAGCGGCGGCTGAGTCATATTTAATCTTTCGGCCGCACGATGGAAATGGAGTTCCTCCGCCACGGCGATAAAGTAGCGTAATTTTCGAATATCCATTACACCTGATACACCTCCCACTAACCTCTCCCCGTTACTTCATCTGCTCCTCCACCCAGATTGCAGACTCTGCATGCATCGTCATGAGTGCACAAAAATCAGACTCGATCTCTACTAACGGAACATCCTCCCCGCTGTCATGAATGAGCATCATCACTTTGCCAGAGGTCTCATCCAGAACGGCTATGCTGCCCTCACCGAATCCGCCAATTGGAAAAAGATGGATCTCGCCGGGCAGGTCGTATTCTTGCTCGTACTCTCGATATGCATCCAGAAACTCGGGATACGCCCAGTCCAGCTCTTTAACAGAATATAAGGCAGGATCACCGAAGTTACATGCTCCAAATTCAAGCAGCAGCGCGCGATATGCCGCAGGGAGCTTCACTTGGTATTTTTGCTCGAAACTCTCGATGTCCTGCTCAGTTTCAGGTTTACTGCCACTCCCCATCGTTGTACCATATGCCTGCACCAAAAAATCCCGAATCGGGTCTAGTTCTACGGATTTCATCTGTTTTGCAACTCCCCGTCCAGCCAAGTTAATGCGGCTCGCAGCTTGTCCTGCGGCACCGTATCATATCGATCCCCTGTCGACATTTCGAATGAGCAGCTATTGCCTCCGGTTTTGTTCAGATACGATGTAATGGCGATATCAAACTTCTGCGCCATCTGCACGAGCAAGGGTTCAACCTCGGAAGCTGCGAGCGTAAAGTGAACATGAAACATATTGGACACGGGAATTTCGGGAACCGTGCGAATCCCGTGGCATGCATTAAACAGTGAGGCCAGTTCCTTGGCCTGCTCGTAATAATGTCCCATTTTGCCAACACGTTCATTGTAATAATACCGGGAGCTGAGAATATAAGGGTACAATCCAATCAGATCGCCGCCATGCCGCCGTTTCCATACCTTGGATTCCTGCATCATATCCGTATCCCCAGCCAGAATCGCACCTGCAATGCCGCCAATGCCTTTGTAAAAAGAGATGTACACACTATCAAACAAACCGCAGATCTCCGCTGGTGTTTTCTCGTAATAAGGCGTGATCTCAAACAGGCGCGCTCCGTCCAGATGCAACTTGATCCCGTGCTCACGGCAGTATGCCGAGATCGCCTCCAGTTCCTCATAAGCCGGCAATTGCCCACCTATCTCTCGCTGTGGCAGCTCAAGTAACAGACAGGCGTATTTCTCCTTGATCCCTCTAACATCGTCAAGAGTAATCAACCGATCCACTTCACCCAGCAAAATACTTTCGATCTGATGCAGCTCTTTTAACCCGTCTTCCTCATGAATCTCAAGGTGAGACAAGGGATGATACGCTACCCGCTTGATACCTGCACGGTCACACCAGATACGAAGGGCAATCTGCTGTGCCATCGTGCCGCTTGGGAAAAACACCGCCGCTTCCTTACCCAGCACCGCAGCCATTTCCTGTTGAAACTCATCAATAATTGAGCCATTCCCGTAGTGGTCACTGAACGTCTCTCCATCCACCTGCTCCAGCGCCTCCTGTAGCACTTTCACTTTGCGGCTACCGTGCCCGCCTATAATGTACGTTGCCTGAGTGAATGCATCCGCAAGTGTTACTTTGTTATTTTGTTCTACATCATTATCTTTTTGAGTGCCTGTACGTTTATACATAATCAATCACTCCTTTCATTATTCCGGTACGGTCATGATCTCCACCAACGCCCGAAGTGCATTAGATATATGTTCACCGTGAGCATATACAAATCCTACTTCCAGACGAGAATACGGATCAGGCAGTGATACAATGTCTACCTCACCTCTGGCTGCTGCTTGAGCCACCGAAGAACGGGGCAGCAAGGACACGCCTAAACCGGCAGTAACACCATCGATAATCGTGCCCAATGTTCCATATTCCATGACATTTAATGAACGCACCCCTTGGGTTTTCAAAAATTCCTCCGCCTGAGTTCGATGCGTGCATCCAACCTCAAAAAATAACATCGGTCTGCTGAACAACACAGACATGTCATGTTCACCCGGTTTAACAATCAGCACCAGCTCATCATCGTACATTTTCATATAATTCAATTTGGCATGATCAACCGGTCCGTACACCAGAGCACCATGTAATTCATGCTCGATAACCTTCTGGTTCAGTTCGTGCGTCCCCCCTGTGACAAGGGAATACTGTACCTTCGGATAACTGGCGCAATACTCCGCCATTAGTGGCGTCAGGAAACGGGAGGCTGCGGTCTCGATTGAGCCTATACGAAGATTGCCAGCTGGTGGACTTCCATCCTGTGCAGCCTGCTCTGCTTCAGATAATAATTCCAATATCCTGTCTGCATATCCTAGCAGATTCTCCCCTGCCGGAGTGAGTAACATCCCCCGATTGGAGCGATGAAACAGAGGCACCTGCAACCGGGCTTCCAGTTGTTTGATTCGTGTGGTTACGTTGGACTGCACATAATTAAGTGCAGTTGCAGCTTTGCTGATACTGCCTTCGCGGGCAACCGCCTGAAATATTTTCAAATCACCAGCATCCAAAATCTTCACCTGCTTATTCGTTATATGAAAGCTTTATGACCTATTGAGATCTCGTACATCAAGCTAAATGCTCTTCCATTCTTCACGTATTCTTATCTATCATTTTTCATGATACTGACCTTCATTTTTGTTTATTTTACGTTTTTCCCTCTCACCTGTACAATGACTCGGTAATACGTAGTCTATCTATTTCACAAGAACACTACGGTGACAACTTAACCTATATTATACAGGGAGGTAACATCCATGAACGTATCCAAAACGATGAACGCCATCATACACTCCGGTCATAGCGGCCTTGAAGGTCTTCAATATTCAACCTGTACGGTGCCTGGTGCAGAACAAGGCCACGTTGTTATAGAGCTTCGCGCCGCCGGGCTTAATCATCGTGATCTCTTCATTATGTCAGATCGAACGTCTCAAGACACTTCTCTCATTCCCGGATCGGACGGCGCAGGCATTGTGGTAGAGATTGGGGAAGGTGTGCAGCATATTTCCGTAGGTGACGAGGTAATTATCCATCCTACGCTCGGCTGGGAACATACCGCAGATGTGCCAGTGGTTCCGGGCATTGTTGGCGGTCCTTCGGATGGAACGCTCGCACAATATATCGCACTGCCTGCAAGCAATGTGCTGCCCAAGCCCACTCATCTCTCCTGGATCGAAGCTGGTGTGTTATCACTGTCCGCGCTAACGGCTTATCGTGCGCTGTTCACTCGTGGCGGGCTGAGAGCAGGCGAACATCTTCTCATTCCTGGCATCGGAGGTGGCGTCGCAACATATGCCCTGCTTATGGCTTTAGCTGCAGGAACGAAGGTCACCGTCACATCCAGAAGTGAGGTTAAACGAGCTGAGGCGTTACGTCTCGGGGCATATCAAGCTTTGGACAGTCACGCCGATTGGAAGAGTACGATGAATAGTGACGAGCCTGTAGATATCATTCTGGACAGCATTGGACAAGTGATGTTTCCCAAATACGAGGAAATTATCAGGCCCGGAGGGCGAATTGTGATGTTTGGCGCAAGCTCAGGCGATGACCTGCATCTGCCGATTCGTTCGATCTTTTTTCCGCAAATCAGCTTGATTGGCACTTCGATGGGCAGCCGTGAAGAGTTTGTGCAGATGCTGGAATGGGTAGATAAACATAAGATTCATCCCGTGGTAGACAGCATCTATCCATTGCGAGATACGGTAAAGGCATTTGAGCGTATGAAAGATGGCGAACAGTTCGGCAATATTGCTATTACGATAGAATAAACAACGACCTTTTTACCATGAACTTTCCCCTTATCAATGATAGACTAATGCTTAGGCATGGTATCAGATAGGGGGATTTGTTTTTGACTCGTTTTCTTAAACGTCACATGAAACGCGCTATCATTGTGCTGATTGTATTTTTTCTTGCTGCTCAGATCCCTGTGGTAAAGGAATTGCTGGCTAGAGGAGCTACAACTTTATACGTAGCTGTCAAATATCCAGATCAAACGATCACATTTGAACACTTTGAATATGAGCCGCACTTTGGGGACTATATCATCACTTATAGGGCGTCAAAAGGTGCTGGGCCAGATCTCACATTAGCACCAAAAATGCTACCCATTTTCGTAAAATATGATCCGTGGGATGAGCCTATGTCAGACTAAACAGGCTTGCATCACCTAAATCGTTCAAAACATTTCATTATTCAGGAGGTACAGTAATGTCCAGTCACGAACATCTCGTCTTATTCGTTCGCAAAGTTATGAACGCGGAAGGAACTGAGCAAGAGTTGGATGATATGTTGACAGAAGTGCAGAAGGCTCTTCCTTATGCGGAGGTCAGTAATTTGATTTTCTGGAATGAACGTGAGTTAACTGCGGAGCAGATTGTGGAGGAGGCCCTTCAATCCCGCCCCAATCTTGAACTTATTCAGGAGGTAAATAATATACATGTCTAATGAAGAAAAGGATTATGCAATTGGGACTCTTGATTTCGCCTCAGCCACTTCAGAGGAAAAACAGGAAACGCTCCGTCAGATCATCGAACTACATGATGCAGATTCAACTCAGCAAGTCCTTGCGCTTGGTATGAACACACAGGAGCACGATTTGGTACGTATTGAAGCTTGGCGAGCCCTCAGTATGGCGGAAACTTCTCCACTTCTGAACAAAATTCTTGAAGCAGCAGCACAACTTGTACGTAACTCGGAAGAAGACGAGGATGTGCAAATTTATGCTTTACAGGCGCTAAGCCTGCTCCCCGTTACCGAAGCTGAAATCCAGCTGGCTCAGGATGTGATTGAATCGGATGCCTACATACTGGTGCAGAGTGCCGCTTTCGCTACTATAAAAGCACACAAAGAACTCCCCCGAGCTGTACTGGCACTAGAATCACTCCAAACGCATCCCGAGTTCGGGACTTCGGCAGCACGGGAACTTCAATCTCTCTAGGGACGTGATACTCAATGAGCTCAAACGACAAACCACAGTCACCAGAACAAGCTGGTGAATATTTAACAGAGGAAACAACTCAGGCGGTGCATCTTACTCAAGGTGAGCTTCATGCTATCCAGAAGGCACTGCTTTTTCTCAAATTTGAATGCGAAGAGACCGCCTCTTTGTTGTACGCGGGCAGTCCTTTATTAAATAGTGCTCTTAGCAAGCTGAGAGAAGCAGACATTCACGGCGAATTTTCCAAGGAATTTCACTCTCGCTCTAATCCTCATGCAGAAATATTTATGCGTGAAAAGCTGGCGCGTTCCTATGCCGAAGAGCATGTTCCGCATGAACGGACAGAAGCACAGCTGAATGAAATTTGGCAGAGTTGCATGTTCCCTTTTCCCGCAGACCTATACAAACAAGACTCTGATCCCCAATAATCAAATCTCTTCCCTTGCGGAGGGGGATCCTGGGTTAAGGTTTTCCGTGAATCGTTTCCTTATTGATTTTTTTGCAGGATCATACATACGCTGGCTCTCACGTATTCTCGAATAACTTATGATGTATAGTTTAAATTCTTTCATTTCGGTCAACTATTGAAGCAAATTACAGGTATAATGTAGAAAAGTTGGATGATCCATTACATACAGGAGGAGAATTATGGAAACGGAAGGTTTACGTGGTGTCGAGCAGCTTGCTCTCAAGAAACATAAGATCTACAAACAGAGCCTGATTCGATATCTGGCGCGTTCCATGCTAGCGAGCATGTTCATTGGCTTCGGCGTAATTGTAGCATTTAAGACAGGTAATTTCTTCTACATGGAAGATTCCCCGTTTACATACCCTATGGCAGCCATTACGTTCGGTGCGGCCATTATTCTGATTGCCTATGGCGGCGGTGACCTGTTTACAGGTAATACGTTCTATTACACCTATGCGGCATTACGCAAAAAGCTGCGCTGGTTTGAAGTGGTTAAGCTGTGGATTGCGAGCTACAGTGGAAACTTGATGGGCGCGGCGGTATTTGCCCTGCTGATCTATCTGACGGGGCTGTTCGATTCGGCACAGGTAAACGGTTTTCTGCTGAGTGTGGTCGAGCACAAAATGGAAGCTCCAGCGATGCAACTCTTTTTCCGCGGCATTCTCTGTAACTGGCTCGTGTGCCTGGCGTTCTTCGTTCCGATGTTTATGAAGGAGAATGGTGCCAAAATGTTTGCCATGATGCTCTTTGTGTTCTGCTTTTTCATCTCGGGATACGAGCACAGCATTGCGAATATGTGTACGTTTGCCATCGCGCTTGTATTAAATCACCCGGGCACGATCTCCTTTGGCGGCGTAATTCACAACCTCGTACCGGTGACGCTGGGCAATCTGGTGGGCGGCGTGCTGCTGATGGGATTTATGTATCATGCGGTCAACAAACCATTCCTGGACGATGAAGAGACACATTAATTTTCGAAAAAAATCCCCCCTTCCTGCCCAGTCTAACGACAGAGGCCCACGGTAAGTGGGACCCCACCCCCGGTTGCATCTCTCCTATTCTGGAGATACCACCGGGGGTTTACTTTACTTGTTGTCAATCCGGAGATAAAGGCGGCGCTCCAGGTTGTTCTATCATCGAAGTTTCCTGTACAACCTTCTTCATCGCCTATTGATATAACAGATGGTTCACCCTGAATTAAGCCCCTGCTCGCTTCATCTCCAGATGCAGCAACGGAAAAGGATTGCCCGAGCTGTCCAGTTCAGATCGTCCGGTCTGCACAAAACCCAGCTTTTTATAAAACCGCGCTGCATCCTCATTCTGCTCATTCACATCTACTCTAAGCTCTGTGCCTTTGATTTTCATCGTTTGATGGATCAGAAATCGCCCGACGCCTTGTCCCTGAAAATGCTCGTCCACAAACAACATCTCGATAAAGCTATGATCCAAACCAATGAAGCCAATCGGCTCCTGCTCGATATCCAGTACTTCCCATACCTCGACTTGCTTGGATTCCAAAGCTTCACTGACCATCTTTTTATAAAATAAAATGTGATGCTCTTCCAGAAATGTATGCGTCGCTCGAACAGCACGCTCCCAGATCGCGACCAACTTCGCGTGATCCTGATCCCGATAAGGTATCATTAACATGTTCAATTCACTCTCCTTTGTCAGTAAACATGGTGTGGGTGCAAACTCCTGATCCGTTCCAATGCTGAGCAGGTTACACCTGATAATCCTGTGTATATCTTAACATGTGCAGCTTCCACAGGCATCAACGTACCAACGTCAGTATATGGTTGGCTAATCCTCTAATCATGCCGTCTGGCTCATACAACTCAACGTTATCCTCAAGAGGCCGTCCCTAATGAGACGGCCTCTGCTTCCTCTACATGATCGTTATTATTCTACATGATCGTTAGTGCTGCAACTGTGCGAGAATCTGTGGGTCTTTGATTTTCTTATCCTCAGCAAGCAGTGCAATCTTGGACAGAATCTCGGCGGTTCTTGGATCCTCATCCAGGAACGGCAGGAAAATCCGTCCCCGATGCTGGCTATGCACGGGCACAATATACAGCGCACCAGCGGCCTGCTTGAAGACATTACCGCTTCCCAAATGAACGGCATATTCACCCAGTTCACCATCAATTCGTGCGTAATTCCCATCCAGCCGCACATTATCGATTTTGAGTAAACGCAGTGACTCCTTCACAATAACATGTCGCATCTCTATGGTTGTAAGACTTGCCTCTGGGTCAACTCCGCCAACGTGGGCAATGCTAACCACCAGATCAACATCGCGCATGACTTCGGAGAAGAACACTTCCGGTACATCCTTCAACTCCACTGGTTTATAGGTACGACGATCATAGAATTGAACCGTCTCCAGCGTAGGTGCTTCGGTATCCGCCGGAGAGAACCAGTCAGCCATCGCATACAGATTGGCTATTAAGTTATGTTCATAACTCACCTTTTGCAGTCCCTCTTCATAACTTACCGTCCACTGACGGCCTTTCAGCAAGCTTACCGTTTTATTCGGTTGAATCTGATAGCCTGCGTAACGGCGTGATACCGTACCTTGAGCAAGCTCATCCTCATTAGGCAGATACAGTTCACGGAAAACCTGCTTGAACGGCTGACGCTCCTGACGATTGAACAGATCCCGCTGGAATTCGCTCCACTTGCCGCTCTGATACAGATGCAGCGGGTGTGCAATCAACAGCTGATCCTCTTCCTTCAAGGCGTAAATAACTTCTTCAGCTCCCGGAGCAATAAGTCCACCGGATGCGGCATCGAATCTTCCCAACGGTTCACCCGATTTGAAAATCAATGTTTTCAACAACGGACGGATAACCGGATTGTTCATCAGACTAGCAATCTCCTGACGTGTGAAGGCCGTGCCTGCGATCATGGAGCGCTCCAATTCCTGTCTAGCCCGTCGATACTGATCCACAAGATCGGATTTCAACTCTTTCAACTCTGCAATGTATCCGTCCTTTTTGAGACGAGCTGGTACAGATTTCAGCACTTTGCCTTTGCTGACAATAACCAGATCGGACTGCCCCTCCTCATCAATCACAAGGTGAGCCGTCGTATCTTCATCCAGTGCACGTGGTTCGAAATAGGATTTCACCTCATCCAGCTTGCGCGCCTCCATGTCCCACATCAGACGTGTTACATCGGCATACCCTGCGTTCCGTGCGAGATTACCCAGTGCAATCTGGGATGCCAGTCCTTCACTAGCACGTCGCTGCGCTCCAAACTGCTTGCTCTGAAGCTGGAACTTCTGGATAAAGTCATACCGTTCTCTTACATCCTGATCCCGTTCCTCTGCCAGCGGAATCAGACTGTAGGTCAATAAATGATCCTTGTTACGCTTGTCTGCAACCGAATCATACATTTCCTTCAGACTGAGTTTGCCAAGTGCCGCATCAGCAAACAATTGTGATCTTCGATGATTGGCTCCACCAGAGATGTACTTGGCACAATCGTACAGCAGGTTGAATCGTTCTTCTCCAACCGCATCATAAGCCTCCTCGAACCAAGCGATATCGAAGGCTCCATCATTAAAGTCCTGCGGTGTAATTGGGGAGTAGTGCGCAACAATAGTTTCTTTCTCTGCACTGAACTGTTCATTGATATGTGCATGGAAGTACCACGCAGCACTACGAAGCCCTTCCCAGCCCAGATGCTTCGCCACAAGTTCCATCCATTGCGGCGCATACATAGCGGCCTCCAAAAGCTTTTTCTCCTTGACCGGATACTTCTGGAGCAACTCTGCCAGCAGCTGTTCATCCTCCCCGGCCCGAGGATGACAATGCTTAATTAGATAGCTAAACGTTTCTTTACGGGTCGTGTTGCCTTCGCCATAGCTATAGATATAACCTCGCACAAAAGTATCCTGATCCATGGCAGAGACCAGATGTACCCAATGTTCCATGCCCTCAATGCGTTCCAGCTTCATGGATAGCGTACTAACTTCGGTGGACAATTCTCCCCGGGTCAGCTCAATATCCAGAATGCGATTGACCGCTGTATCCCGCAGATGGATCAACTTCGGATCATCCTTAATTCGCTCTGTGCGGGCTGAGGTCATGTCACGGATAAACAGATAACGATATTGTCCAGCCATCAACTGGTAGTAGATCTCCTGATCATTAATCAGCTCTAATTGATAAGCTCGCAGGAAATCATCGAGTGACAGAAGGGACAACGGATGGTAAGGCTCTACCAGATGAGAGAATTGATATGCAGTCTGGAAGTATCGCTTGAAGCTCTCATTGTCATACACCGCATTCAGGACAACATATTTCCACGGATCTGTCAGAATCTGAAGCATACCCGTTTCCTTCTCCAGCTGCTCTGCTGGCATACTTAAAATAATCGAAGCCCATGCTTTCTCTGCAACCTCAAAGATTTCAGCCGAATCACAATCCAAGAAAGCAGCCGAGATCAAGGCATGAACCTGATCCTTATAAGGAAGGGCCTGCATCATCTCATGCAGCTTCACCATGTCCTTCAACGGATAGGTCTGTTCGGCAAATGTTTTGCGCCATCCCTCCAGTAACGGAATCTTTCTTAATTCATCATATTCGTACTGCTCTCGATAAAAAGAGTAATGTTCGTCCAGTTTGCCGTTCAGCTTGCCTAATTGCAGTTCAACATACAGCTGCATCAGTTCAACGCCGCTAAGTCCGCTCTGCTCGAAATATTGCTTCCATACTTCATCCAGTGGAAATTGATCCAGCTGTTTCATGTTTGACCGCTCTCCATAAGGAACTTTGGAACGAAGGCTTGTTCCCACAAGCAGCGTATCTTTGTAACCTGCATAATACTCCACCACATACTCATGATCCCTGTGCTCATGAACCAGTTCATTCAATCCTTGCAGAAAAGCACTGATTTTATCCAGAGTTAACTGGAATATATCCTTTGGCTTGTTCCCGGCAAGGTCACGTTCCTCATCCAATAGCGGCTGCCGTTGATTCGGGTCAAATAAACCATAACCATTGGAGGCTGTGTAACGGCTTCCTTCATCCAACAGTTTGTCGAGCAGCTTCTGTTCCTTGGCTGTAGGCTTCTCCAGTTCTTCTGCGAATGGCTTGAGCTGTTCCAGCTGCCCTGCCCGTTCTGCATCCGTTTTGATCTCCGTTAACAGTTCAAGCGCACCCAGACGCTGTAGCTCACTCTTCGACTTCAGCAAACGCTGAACCGAATCCTTCAATCTCTCAACAGGTTGCAACAACAAGACTTGAATCACCTTTTGCCGGAGCGAACCCGTTTTGAGTTTCAGTAGTACTTCCATCTGTTGCAGCTCATCTGCGGTTAACGTCAACTTCTTCACTTTTTGCAGAGCACTTTCACGGTTACTCATGCTTTTGTCCGATAAACTTTCAAACACAAACTGACGCTGTACCTCATGATCCGGCTCTTGCACAAACTGGGACAACAGCTCCCCGCGCAGCTCCGGGCTTAATCGATCCTTGAGAGCAATGATTTCAGCAATCCATTCGGCATCCATATCATAAGCGGCCAAATACAACATTTTTTTGATGACGTCATCACCGTCGATCCGATAATTCACAAAATCCAGCACCCCTGAAGGCCCGCCTGACCCGCCCTTGGGAATGGAATCCAACATTCGTTTAAATTGATCAAAGTCATGACGGCGTGCCTGTTTATCTTCAAGCACATCCCAGCGAGGCACATAGACACTACGTTGGTGCTCTCCCTCTTCAAAGCTCCAATTATGTGAATATGCCGCCGTATAATTTTGCACAACCCAGTGCATCAGTTCCGGATGTTGCACCTCCAGATGATTACGCGCCATAGCAAGACGAAGCCCCAGATACTGACTGTTAGCCAGAACGTACTGGGCTACGATCTGCTGATACAACTCACCTTGATCCATAATCTCTACAATCTTATGCTGAAGATCGTTTTCTTCAATGACTGCTGTGGCCCACAGGCTGATGTAGAGTTTATTGGCATTCTTCTCCTGTTGCCACGCCTCACGAACATCCTCATTCACGAGAGCCTCATAGGTCTGTTCAATTAATTGTGTCGCCACACGCTGGTTGGCCGCTTCAATCCCGATCCCTGTCCATACCCCCAAGGCTCTTACAACCGAACTGAACCGAATCAGATTGTTGTCCAGGATAATTTTTAATATGTAAATATACGCTTCAAGCGTGCCTTCGTCCATTCGTTCCACAATGCTCTGGCGAAGCCCTTCCTGCAATCTTGCTGCAATTAGTAGCTCACCAATCATCTGATACGCATCCGCCTGTTCACTCATAAAAATGCCTTTAATCATCTCGTTTCTCAGTAACGCAGCCTGATTATCCCCATAGATAATATCGTGCAGCGCCTGCTTGACTTCAACGTTCGAATGATCCAGTTCATAGGCAATACAGTCCGGCAGTACCGAGCGGAATTCATGCTGGTTAAGCATGTTTGGCTCACGAACGGTCAGATACTCCATCAAACTGAATCCTCTAGCCTCCATCCGGAATAATCCGAGCAGTTTGCGCAGCACATGAACGACATGTTGTCTTGGATCGGATGTCCGGAAAGGTCTGCGTTCATAGCTTGTACTATATGGATACAGCGTCGCACCTTCAGCGATATAACGGAATCTGGCAACAAACCCTTCAGAGGTCAGGTGCTCAAGCACCTCAAGGATCGGCCGGAATAATGGCTGTTGCGTCTCCAACGCAAGGCTGATAAGCTGTCTTTCTATATTAAAATAGTCCCCTTCATCCCCACGCAAGTAAGTTGACTCCGCCAATGTTACCATGTATCTCGCTATTTCCAGCTTAGGGCCTGTAAGCGTACCTGCTCTCTCCTGCAATCCCTCAATGTACGCTTGTACCTGATCTTCCTGATTCATCCTGTTCTCCTCCTCATCATCCTGCTTCTTCCTACCACAGACGTCCAGCTAACATTGTGAAGCGGATAAATGTCGCATGAGCTCCGTCCTCAATGCTTATCACATCATCCAGATCTGCCAGCTCTTCATCATTCAGAAATACTTTGTACAGCCCGTCTTCATAGGCAAGTATCGCAGCTTCCTTCGCCTCCCTCAGATCGGGAATGCCCTCGCCGCGCACCGTTCCAAAACCCACTTTTCCCGCAGCCCTCTGCGCGTCGATATCTTCAGGCATAAGATAAACAAGCATCGCCGCTTCATCTTTCCTCTCTCGAAAAGCTTGCACCTGCTGTTCGACCATACTCTCGATAAGCAGCCGAAGTGTGCGGGTTGTTTCCGGAAGTTCCGCCGCTTGTTTGGCGAGAGCCGGTTTACGTCTGCCCAAACTTTTCACTGTAATCCATACCTTCAAAGCATCGCCCCTCCTTTTATTTACTTTATTCACAGCTTCTTTCATAGCTTCTTTCATAGCTTCGCCCACAAAAAAAACCAATTTATTACAAATGACTAAATCCCATTCAATCAAGAGTAAATACCCCAAAGCGATAGATTGCAAAACAAAACAAATACGTACATATGTACCCCTAATGAATATCATAACTAAATTGCTCGTCTCTTTCATGGGCCAATATTCATGTTTCCATCGAACCACCGAACTAGGGCGTGACTTGAAACCCCCTAAAGTCCATTTGCACATAAACGCAAAAAGCCGCTCCATCCCACGATACACCATGAGATGTGCAGCTATTCCATGTTTGAATAGTACGTAAATATATTGTATTAGACCAGTCGCAAAGGCCGAATCGTTACAGCCGCTGTTTTGAATCCAGGCATTCGGCAGAAGGGGTCCAGATCAGGCCTTGTTGCCCGGTTCACATTCTGGATTCCCCCCCAGTGCATAGGTACAAATAGCGTATCCTCACGGATGGATGCCCTGATTCGCGAACGGACAGTAAAACTGCCATAGGCCGACTGAACCTCTATCCACTCACCGTCACGAATACGATGACGAGCTGCCGTTGACGGGTGAAGCTCAACGAAGTTCTCTAACTCCCGCGCCGCCAGCGCCGGACTTCTACGCGTCTGCACACCGGTTAGATAATGAGGAAGAATCCGGCCATTGGTTAGAATCAGGGGAAAAGCGTCCGAGACATCATCCCAGCCCTGACTTGACCCCAAAGTAAACGTAGCCTTACCGTCAGCATGAGCAAATCGATCGTGGAACAACATGCCTTCGCCCTGATCATCCACGGAAGGACAAGGCCAGTATACCCCTTGTTCCTTACGCAGACGTTCATACGTGATTCCGTAATAATCTGCTACCCCGCCGCGACTTGCGATCCGCAATTCGTCGAATATATCTTCAGCCTTCATATATTGAAACAACAAACCTTTGCCCAGTTTCTCAGCAATCCGGCACAAAATGTCCCAATCATCTAATGCTTCTCCCGGTGCAGCCCTTCCTTTTTCTCGCAGAAGCACACGTCCCTCCAGATTGGTGAGTGTGCCTTCATTCTCCATATATGCTGTGACTGGCAGCACAAGATCCGCCATTCTGGCCGTTTCGGACAGAAACATATCGGCTACGACCAGAAAATCAAGCTTGCGCAGCCCCTCCTCCACCAAACGTACATTTGGATTCGAAACGACCGGATTAGAGCCCATCACGAGCAATGCGCGAATCTCCTGTTCATGGATTCGTTCCATCATCTCATAAGCCGATACACCTTTACCTGGCAAAAGAACGGGGTCTATCCCCCAGACCGATGCTACATATGCACGATCTTCCCCATTTTCAATGGAACGATAACCTGGAAGCTGATCTGCCTTTTGCCCGTGTTCTCGTCCACCTTGCCCGTTTCCCTGCCCGGTAATGGCACCATACCCACAGCCTGTTCTTCCGATTTTGCCAGTCGCGAGCACCAGATTCAGAAAATGCCGAACAGCCATATGTCCATCCGTCTGCTGCTCCACCCCGCGTGCCGTCATAATCATGCCTGATTGCGCTTTACCATAAGCCATCGCTGCCTGACGGATCAAGTCCAGTTCAACTCCGCATGCTTCCGCGGCCTGTTCAAGCACAAGAGCTTGCAACTCTTGCACAAGCTGCTCGTATCCGGTTGTCCGTGCCTGAATAAAACGGGGATCTGCCAATCCGGCATCCATAATGATCTTCAGCATCGCATCAGCCAGAATTGAATCCATGCCGGGTTTTACCTGGAGGTGAAGATCAGCAATGGCTGCCGTTGCTGTCTTACGGGGATCAATCACAATAATAAACGCTCCATTTTCCTTCGCTTCATTAAAATAAGGCAACAGCGTTGGCTGGCACTCCGCTATATTGGTGCCTGCCAGAATGATACATCCGGCTTGGGGAATATCCGAGAGCGGAAACGTTAAGCCCCGATCCATTCCGAAAACTTTGCTGCCCGCAGAAGCTGCTGCTGACATGCAGAAGCGGCCGTTATAATCGATGTATTTGCTACCGAGTGCCACTCGTGTAAATTTCCCAAGCAGATACGCGGTTTCATTGGTCAACGAGCCGCCGCCATACACTCCTACGGTATCTGGCCCATAAGTAGATTGAAGCTGCTGAAAACGATCAACAATGGTCATAATCGCTTCTTCCCATGAGCAAGGCTGCAGTTCCCCCTGACGGCGAATGAGCGGATACATCAAACGTTCGGAACTGAATACTTGCTGGTGAGCATTCATGCCCTTTACGCAGAGGCGACCCTGCGAAGCTTTATTGGGCACGCCCTGAACCGTATACTCCGCCACGCTCTGACCTGCAACGGGAGCAGCAAGCTCTTCTACGGACATCTTGCATTGCACGCTGCAATAAGGACATTGGGTCTCTTTTACATATAACTTAGACGTAACTTGTTCCCTATCTACCGCTTCCATCATCAGTCACTCCTTCCTCTCCGGGTTATTCCTTAAGTTCACACTCTCGCCTGGGCAATGGGCACTTCGGAAAGCGGCTCTGTTCCAAGCTCAGCATCAGTTCCGCGCTCCTGCGTGCGATTAAATATAAGTTCCTGCTGTAATTGCGTATCCAAAAGCGTTTCCCGAATCGACATGATCCCGAGTCGTTCCGTCCACGCCCATAACGGTTCGTCAAACCAGGCCGATTGCCGATACCACTGAAGACAGGCCGATGCGAGATTTACCGCTTGCTGCTCCGATTCAGCAGTTCCGAGTAGAGAGCCCTCTTTCACCGGATGTCCGGCATGACCTCCTACATAAATCTCCCATCCGGCTGGAGAAACCTGCAGACCTATATCGGCGACCAGTACACTCACTGGGGATCGGAAACGCGAAGCAATAGCCATGTTCACTTCGGAAGGCATCGCTGCAGTTTCCCAACGGGTACGCAACCGAGTCTCCAAATCACTTACGGTAATACTGGAAGCCGATGGAGATAGGCTTTGCCCCGAATAAATGTGAATCCCCTGATACTGATGCTGTTCTGTAGAGGACAGCATCAATCCTGAAACATAAACATAATAGCGAATTGCAGGAAGGCATACCGGGCACCCGTGTTTCGAATGCCAGTGCAGCTGCTTCAACAGTGCACTGAATTGTTCCCCTTCTAATGGAGCGAATGCAGGTCTAAAGTTCGGAACGCCCGCTCCTTTGGAACTTGTCTTCAGCATAACGTTCACCTGGTGCTTCAACTCTTCATGACTCATTTCCGTGCAGTGACATACAGGCAGGATAGTATCTTTCTTCTCCGTACCGCCTGATTCTGTACTTGTTCCTGTAGCTTCATCAAGCTCTACACGTTTCGCGTGTTTCAGAAGTGCTGACACCATGGGTTTGCAACCGCCGCATGAACCTGAAGCTTTCGTGTGCTGTTTCACTTGTTCCTCAGTCTCCAGACCTTGCTCCTGAATGGCTTTCAAGATTGCTGCTTTGCTTACATTGTTGCAGGCACAGACTGTCTCCTGGCTCGGAAGCGCAGCAGCAGCCGTCTCTGCTGGATCTGGTGCTCCATCCTTGGGGGCAAGTTCACCCACATCCGCTCCACGCTGCACCAAACCAAGCAAGGCTGTGCCCTCGACCGTGTTGCCAAACAAAATGGCACCTCTAACCTTGCCAGCTTGCATCAGCACTTTTTTGTACGTGCCCTGAATACCATCCAAGTGCTGAATCGCCGTTTGCATTCGTTCACCGCTGATCTCTCCAGCCGAGAAGACATCCACTCCCGACACTTTCAGCTGTGAATACGGAACAGAACCTGTATACCCCGGTACCTCATGTCCGCATAATGTACGCGCCAGTACCTTGCCCTGCTCATACAGGGGGGCTACCAGACCATAACTGATGCCCCGATGCTCTGCACATTCTCCAACAGCATATACATCCGGCACGCTGGTACGCATATAATCATCGACCACAACAGCACGGTGTGTGGCAATGCCACTTCTCCTGGCCAGATCTACATTCGGGCGAATCCCGACAGCGACAATGACCACCTGCGCTTCAAGCTTCGATCCATCTGTGAACAGCAGTCCCTGCGCATGTGAACGTCCAGTAATCTTCTGTGTATTTTTATTCAAAAGAAAGGACATGCCCTGATTTTCAAGCTCACGCTGAAGCATCGATGCAGCCTCATAATCGAGTTGTCGATTCATAATATAAGGCGCATTATGAACCACCACCGCTTCCATACCCAGATGCAGCAGTCCACGTGCTGCCTCCAGCCCAAGCAATCCACCGCCGATGACGGCCGCCTTGCGGTACGCTTTGGAGTAACCTGCCATGCGGGTGCAATCGTCGATTGTTCGGAAGGACATGACACGTTCCTTATCGATTCCCGGAATTGGTGGAATAAACGGAGAAGAACCTGTCGCGAGAATCAATATGTCGTATGTTTCCTTTTTGCCAGATTCCGTCTCGATACACTTGATACGAGGATCGATCCGATGTACAGTCTCTCCTGTGCACAACCGGATGTCACGCTCTGCATACCAAGCCCAGTCATTGATGATGATGTCCTGTATGGAATGCTCACCCTGAAGTACTTTGGATAACATAATGCGATTGTAGTTAGGCCGGGGTTCAGTCCCGTAGATGACAATCTCATACGTATCCGGCTCCAGATTCATAATCTCTTCTACACATTTCACTCCAGCCATGCCATTGCCGATAACCACCAGTTTCTTTCTACTCATGGGCCGCCCCCTATCCCTTTCACATCTGCAAACTAAACAGAATCGCCTCTCCCTGATTTAAATCACAATAACCCCATTTCTGAGTGAAAACACAACAACCCCTTTTCCATTGAGGGAAAAGGGGCACCATTGCCTCCGAGCTCTACACGCCATTGTGCAGATTCTTATTAAATTCAGATTAATTGAATTTAAAATATATGTCAACTAAATTGACATAAAATCTCGATAATCAGGATGAAAAATAATTATTTCAAAATTTAATGTTATTTTTGTTGACATTACCCTTTCCCCTTTTTATAATTTGAATCAAAATCACAGCGATGTGATCATCTCAGAAGCGGGAACACAAAGACGTGTACCGCCTGTCGGCAACGGGGCCGCAAATCGTTCTAATTCAGGACGACTTGCGGCCTTTTTCTGCCCGAACGAAAACATAGAGACCTAACAAAGAACCTACTTGAATGAGGAGCGATGAGGAATGGTAGAGAGCAAAAGTTTTTGGAAAAGTGGGCATAAGCCTACGCTGTTCGGGGCATTTATGTATTTTGACATTAGTTTTATGATCTGGGGTATGCTCGGTCCGCTCGCTGTTATTATTGCTATGGATTATCCGATGACCCCATTGGAAAAAGCAAATTTGGTTGCCCTGCCCATTCTCGGGGGTTCCATCCTGCGGCTGGTGCTTGGCTTCATGTCCGATTATATGGGTCCCAAATTAACCGCTCAGATCGGTATGATATTCACCCTCATTCCATTGTTGCTAGGCTGGCTATGGGTGGATTCACTCAGCCAACTGTATGTTGTAGCACTTTTACTCGGCGTAGCAGGCGCTTCATTCGCAGCTGCACTGCCGCTTGCAGGCCAGTGGTATCCTAAAGAACATCAGGGACTCGCCATGGGTATAGCCGGAGCAGGTAATAGCGGAACGGTGCTCGCTACATTGTTCGCCAACCGTCTTGCCACTCATTTTGGCAGTTGGGAAGTTGTTTTTGGACTCGCGATCATCCCGATTGTTATCGTCTTTATCCTCTTTTCGATCTTCGCCAAGAACAGTCCGAATCGTCCGGAACCCAAAAAGCTATCCCAATACGGTACTTTGCTTAAACAAAAAGATGCCTGGGTCTTCTGTGCCTTCTATTGTGTCACCTTTGGCGGTTTCGTTGGACTTTGTAATTATCTGACTATTTTCTTTAATACCCAATATGGCCTTTCTGCGGTTCATGCCGCTGACATTACAACGTTTTGTGTGATTGCAGGCAGTTTCTTCCGGCCTGTAGGCGGTTTTCTGGCTGATAAAATCGGTGGAACCCGGATGCTGACCTTCCTGTACTCTGGAGCATGTATCATGCTTCTCGGTGTATCTTTCCTGCCCCCGCTTCCCGTCGTCATTGCTATGCTGTTTCTTGGCATGATGTGCCTTGGTGCTGGAAACGGTTCTGTATTCCAGCTGGTTCCACAACGTTTCGGTAACGAGATCGGTCTAATGACAGGTATCGTCGGTGCTGCCGGGGGTTTGGGTGGTTACGCGTTGCCACTCATTCTGGGACAACTGTATAGCACGTATCAGTCTTACACG
The DNA here is from genome assembly GCF_052691815.1 of Paenibacillus sp. TSA_86.1. Taxonomy (NCBI): domain Bacteria; kingdom Bacillati; phylum Bacillota; class Bacilli; order Caryophanales; family Paenibacillaceae; genus Paenibacillus; species Paenibacillus sp. TSA_86.1. Next base: position 67,520 of record NZ_JBQZGE010000019.1, read on the forward strand.
CCTGGCTTTGTTATTCTTAGTCTCATCGCTGCTGTATCCATGTGCCTTGTTCTCTTCATGCAATCCCGCTGGCGGGTAAGCTGGCTGAGCCGAAGTGGCAAGGGGATTGCTGATTCAACGACACTAACGTCCTGATCCCATACCTACACATGCAAACAGCGCTGCCAATATGGCAGCGCTGTTTGTTGTATTTCAACCTTAACTATTCAATCCCTGCTCAGGCCAAATATTTTTGAAGAACAATGACCGCATTATGTCCGCCGAACCCGAAAGAATTGGACATGCCAATCTGCAAGTTGGCATCTCTTGCTATATTGGCGACGTAATCCAGATCACATTCAGGATCGCGCTGCTCCTGATTGATTGTTGGCGGAATAATACCATGCCGCAGTGTTTGAATAAGAGATATTGCTTCTGCTCCCCCTGCAGCACCAAGCATATGACCTGTCATGGATTTGTTCGCAGTAATCGGAACACGATAGGCTGCTTCGCCAAAAAGCTGTTTGATCGCTCTCGTTTCAGAAAGATCACCTGCCTCTGTGCTGGTGGCATGAGCATTGATCACATCGATATTTTCTGGTTCCAGTTGCGCATCTCGCAGCGCTGCCTTCATAGCCAGATAAGCACCCCGACCTTCGGGGTGAGTGGCTACCATATGATATGCATCGGAAGTAGCCCCATATCCGACAACCTCGGCGAGGATATTCGCTCCTCTTGCCTGTGCATGAGACAGGGCTTCCACAATCAGGATACCTGCTCCCTCAGCCATAACAAACCCGTCTCTACCTGCATCAAATGGTCGGCTTGCCGCTGTACAAGTTTCATTCCTGGTCGATAACGCTGTTGCATTGCCGAAACTGGCTAGTGATATCTCGGTGACAGCCGCTTCGGTTCCTCCAGCAAAAATAACATCTGCTCCTCCGTGACGAATCAGCCGGTACGCTTCACCAATGGCTGTGTTGCCTATAGAACAAGCCGTTACCGGAGAGAGCGTTGGCCCCCAGCAGCCAAATCTCATACTAACGGTGGCCGCCGCCATATTGGATATCATCATGGGTACAAGGGTTGGACTAACTCGCGATGCCCCACGTTCCGATAAAACGCTACTCTGATCCATTAAGGTTTGAATGCCTCCAATGCCCGAGCCAATATATACACCGATCCGCTCCCGGTCTAGCGACTCCAGCACAAGCCCGGAATCCGCTAACGCCTGATCTGCTGCCGCAACAGCAAATTGTACAAACCGATCCATACGCCTGGCTTCTTTACGTCCAAATCTTGCTTCACCATCAAAATCACGAATCAGTCCGCCCATTCTCGTTTTATACAATGCGCTGTCCAGATGTTCAATTGGTGAAACGCCCGACCTACCTTCTTTCAAAGCGTTCCAGAATGTATCTACATTATTGCCGAGTGGAGAGATCACACCCATTCCTGTAATCACAACACGTTCCATACTCATACCGGTGTGTCCTCCCTGTAACGTTCCTCATTTGGTTTCCTGTTGCCTATGCATTCATAGTGCCATTTTTGTATATCCTATTACAAGTTGGCGTTTATCATAGTATAATGACTACCATGATAAACAGATTGAAGGTGAAGCATTGAGTGAAACAATTCGATTACAAGCCCTGTCTGCTTTTTTGAAAACACAGCGTTCCAGGCTCTCTCCCGAAATGGTTGGTTTACCTGCTGGTGGGCGGCGAAGAACACCTGGTCTGAGAAGAGAAGAAGTGGCACAATTGGCCGGTGTGAGCACAACCTGGTACACCTGGCTGGAACAAGGGCGCAGGATCCAGGTATCACACTCGGTCTTAGATAATGTCGCTTCAGCACTCCGACTCACTGCAGATGAACGTAAATACTTGTTTTCACTGGCGATGGAGCATTATTCAGATCTGCCCGTACCGGAACTAGACACGCTTCAGCTTCACCCTTCACTACAGAAGATTTTGCAGGAACTGCGATATTGTCCTACTATCATTTCCGATCGGCGTTGTTACATTGTGGGTTGGAATGAGGCTGCCGCACAGGTCTTTATGAACTTTGAACAGATTCCCTTAGAGCAGCGTAATATGATCAGTCTGGTGTTTGATCGAAAAGAGTTGCGCAGGCTTGCGGTGAACTGGGAGGACTTCGTCAGCGGATTTTTATCCATTTTTCGTGGCTATTATGGTCGTTATGTCGACGATGAATGGTATAATTTATTTTTGGATGACATGATGAATCGCCACCCTGATTTTCAAACATTGTGGAAGCAAAGCAGCGTAAGCAGTGCTCCTGATGTATGGATCGAATTCAGACATTCCAAAGCAGGCAAAATGTTATTTGACCTTACCTCATTACAGGTTCAAGGCAATTCCGATTTGCGATGCAGCATTTATACACCCGCACCAGAAACCGCGACGGAGCGTAAACTCATGCAACTGCTTGAACGAAGCAATGAATCCTGAACTGCTAGCCGAACAAACAGCACCCATCAACTAACCTATCTATATAACGTGGATTCAGAAAGGAACACCATGACTAAAGTGCTTATTATCGAGGACGACAACATGCTGGGTGACACTTTATCCCTGTATTTACAAGGTGAAGGATACGAAGTCTTTCGTGTGGATACCATCGGGGGTGCACTTTTGCAGCTTGAAACCAAGCCAAATATCATTTTAATAGACCTGATGTTACCTGATTCGGGAGAAAAAAATCCATGCGCGCTCATGCGAGAACATACCTCACTACCCATGATTGTTATTTCTTCGTTAACTGAAGTATCCGAACGTATTCGTTCATTAACGGACGGTGCAGATGACTTTGTCTGCAAACCTTTCAGCATGCAGGAACTGAAAGCACGTATGGAGGCCGTTCTGCGCAGATATGCTTTATTAGAGGCCTTTTCCGTGACTGAGACGGACACAGGGTTAACCCTTGATCTGGCACGCCGAACGATCCTGCTGAATAATCGCAGAGTCGAAACAACGTTTTCCGAATTTGAAATCATGAAGCTGTTCGTACTGAATCCTGGCAAAGTGTTCAGTCGTTACGCCCTGATCGAAGCCATCCGCGGAATAGATGCCTATATTAACGATCGCACAATCGATGTGCATATTACGAAACTGCGCAAGAAGATTGAAGATAACCCAAAGACCCCCCAATATATTCAAACCATCTGGGGAGTCGGATATAAATTTACACCTTGAGCTTCGGAGGACTAATATGCTAGCAACATTTACCACGGGAATGATTCCGTAATGTGATCAATTTCTTGCTGCACCTTCTGCAGGACGGAGGTCCGTTCCACTTCGGAAAACGGAACGGACAAAAGAGATTCCAGATGCAGAACAGCCTGCAGCAGATCACCGGCATGCAGATGGGCTGCAACGCCTCGGAGAGAATGAGTGCTCCGTATAACATCATTCATCTGCTGCTGCTCAAGACAAATCAGTATTCTTTGCTCAAACCCGCTGTATTCCAGAGAAAACTTATTAAGAGCATATTGCAGAATGTGTAGTTTATCATCCATCTGCTTCAGCGCCTTGTCTGTATCAATTCCTCTGATTTCATGCATGCCTCTCAGATCAATCCAAGCTGCCAATACGTGTTTGAGTTGTGATTCATCGATTGGTTTCGTCAGAACAGCATTCATACCTGCCTCCAAATAGTCTATGTGGTCTCTCTTCGCACTGTTTGCCGTAAGAGCAATAACGGGCAAATGGTCGTAACGTCTCATCTGGCGAATGTGTTTAACCGCCTCCAGTCCGTCCATTTCAGGCATGTACAAGTCCATCAATATCAGTTTCCACGGTTGTACATGAAGCTGTTCCAGTACCTCTTTTCCATCCTTCACTACGGTTACTTCAAATCCCAGCTGCTGAAGCAGCGCCCGAATCGCAATCTGATTAATCTCGTGATCCTCTGCCACCAAAATAGATCCCTGATTCAACCGGTCTGAGGTTTCAACCTTGTATTGCACATTGTTCAAATTCTGCACTCCTTCATCCTGCAGTGCCAGTAAGGCTTCAAACAACCCCACACGCGTTATAGGCTTAAATAAGACCGCGTTCGGGTCACTGAAGTGCCGCTTGCTTGCATGAGCATTCTCGCTAACCGTACGAGTGTACCCTAACACCTGAATCCGGGTAGGCTGCATCCTGTTGATCATACGATTCCAGTCCGGATCATCGTGTACATGTTCTGTATCCATATCCAGCATGATCAGGAGAGAAGACACCTCATCCCCATCGTTATCATATTTGTAGTTGTGCAGCACTTCTTGAAAAGAATTATAAATTACTGGACTGAGCCCGAATGAGCGCAGCATCTGCTCCAAATTCTCTGCAACTCTTCTCTCTCTTTCTACAATCATCACATTATTCACAGCATATAACAAAGGATAGGTTGGAAGGAATGAACGTTCCTCTATTTCCGTCAAATCATATACCAGTTCAAATGTAAACATACTGTATTCACCAAGTACACTTTCCACTTGCATACTACCGCCTAAAGAGGTGATTAGAAGATAACAAATGACTAACCCCAAGCCAGATCCTCCATACTTCCGATAGGTCGATGGTTCGGCCTGACTGAACGGCACAAATAAACGCCCCATCTGTTCAGGAGAGATGCCAATCCCGGTATCCTCCACCTCAAAACGGACTTCAACACGTTGATCCTCAAGTGTAAGTACTTCTGCGTGAAATATGACATAGCCTTCGTCCGTAAATTTAATGGCGTTGTTAAGCAGATTAATCAGAATCTGTTCCAGACGGAACGGATCACCGATTACCGTTAAAGGCAGCTCCGAATCGGTATGAAAAATGATCTTAATGTCCTTGTTTCCGATGGTAGTGCTGATCTGATCGGCCACTCGCTTAAATACATCCTCTAGAGAAAAGGGAACATTCTCGACATTAAACATACCTGCTTCTATTTTTGAAAAATCTAAAATATCATTGACCAGCGTTAATAAGGATTGTGAGGATACGGTGATCTTGCTTATATAATCCTGCTGCTGAGGAGTAAGAGGTGTTCGTTGCAGCAAAGAGCTGAAACTGGTAATGCTGTTCAGTGGCGTCCGCAATTCATGGCTCATCAAGGCCAGGAACTCACTCTTCGCCTGACTGGCTTTATCCGCCTTCACCCGTCTGTACCGGTCTGTGACATCTTGAAAGACAGCTTTAATCTGCTCACTGGATCCGGAGGATTTGAGCGGATACAGATAAACTCGAACATGCAATTCATCACTTTCTCCGATCCGGAAGATCAACTCTGTGTCATGAGTGGTTCTGGTTGACATCACCTCTTGTAAAACCGTAACCCAACACTCTGATTTTTCCATCACGAGCAAGTCCACAAGTGCACGACCAATAACCTGCTGCCTGTCTGCCTGAAGAACATCCAGAAACTTCTGGTTAATCGAAACGATGTTGCCCTTGCTGTCCAACCCTGCCACCCAATTGGCGGATACTCGCTCCAGCACCCGGTAGCGCTCCTCACTTTCCTGAACCCTTCGTCTGACAGCCCGGTGCTCCGTAATATCAAGTCCATACCCAATGACATACTTCACCACTCCGTCGTCCAAGATAGGCTCCAACTTGACGAGCGCATAATTCCCCTTGTGCTCTATCTCAAAAAAAAAGTATTCACCTCTCAAGGCTCTGTTGAATTGTGTCTTCAAAAACTGTATTTTATCTGGAGGCAAAGCACTAATATGTCCCAACTGGAAGCTCTGCTCCAGACTTCGCATGTCCATACCCAGATGAGACAACATTTCTCCCTCCAGCAAAAGGAATTCAAATTTTCCGTTCACTTTGCGGAGTTTAAACGTAAACCCCGGCTGTCTGCGCAGCATCTCCAGCATCTCCTGCTCTTTTTGAACCACCAGATGTCTGTACTGATGATTCTGATTCAGGAAATAGATGAACAATATAACCAGCAACATACACAGAATTTGAGATATCAAGGTAATTCCATGGCTGAGGAGTGTTGATGGATACGTCATAAACATCGTGAACTGGTAAACAAAAAGAAACAGCAGCGAACAGGATAACCACCGGTTTACAAATCTGCGAATATACCTGAAATTCAGGGATGTAGCCAGAACAAAAATAAGTTCATACAAAGCATAATCCAGGTTTTCGATGGACGGCCAAAATCCCGCATTGATTCTGAAAACCCACAGACCTGCAAAGGTGATGAACGCCGTTCCTCCTCCACCATAATAAGCAGCAAGAAGATAAGCGATGGATCTAAAGTTCAACATCGTGCCGTCATCCAATATAATCGAGAAGTAGTACAACGCTGTACCTAACATGCTCATAGCTATTCCAATAATCAAGCGAGAGGTAAACGATGGCTTCTGTCGATTACTCGATTGATTCAGGTAATGATGAACCAGGAAGACCATGATTAATATCAAAGTAAAATTCAAAACGAGATCGCGTAGCAAAGTTCACCATCCAAGTTGCGACTTTAACATTGTCTAACATACGAAAAAACAGGCCAGATCGGCGGATTGCATTTCTACAATAATCAAATCATATTACGCGAAACTCTCTTATTCAATCGTGGATATTGACGCGTTACCTTGTAATACGCCTAGCTTTCTTATAACATTTACCCAGCGCTATCTATTCCAGAAACCCACAAAAAGAAGAACAAAAGTAAAAAGGAGCCTTTCGGCTCCCTAGTATTTAAACTGTTGAATAAGACGTTTCAAATTTTCCGCCATACTCGACAAGCTTCTTGCAGAAGCCGAAATCTCCTCCATCGAAGCGAGTTGTTCTTCTGACGAGGCTGCAACCTCTTGAGAAGTTGACGCATTAGCCGAAGCAATGCCTGCAAGTTCACTCGATACAGCTCCAACCTCTTGCACACCTGCTGTAATCTGCTGTGAAGTCGCGGCGATTTCTTCAATCTGAGGTGTAGTCTCCCGCATACTTTCCAGAATACGTTCGAACTTCTGAATAGCTTCAGTGGAAACCTCCATGCCTTGTTCGACTTCCGATGCCACTTTTTTCATCATATCAACCGATTCCAATGTATCCTTCTGTACGGCAAATGTCAGATCAGTGATATCTTGAGCAGACTGCTGGGATTGCTCTGCAAGCTTGCGAACTTCTCCAGCTACAACGGCAAATCCATTCCCGTGTGCACCTGCGCGCGCCGCTTCAATGGACGCGTTAAGAGCGAGTAAATTCGTTTGTTTCGCCATATTTCCCATCAATTCAGTAATCGCTGATATTTGCCCGGATCGTTCATCCAACGTCTGAATGATACGGCTCATCTGTATCACCGTCTCTTGAATCGACTTCATCTGATCTACGGTCTGCTTAACTGTGTTGCCGCCTTCCTCTGCCTGTAGTGTTGTCTGTTTGGCTAAATCAGCCACATGAATCGATCTCTCCGCAATGTTGCTCACACCCGTTGTAATTTCGCGCATAGCCTCAAGGTTATGATCAATCCCATGCATTTGTTTCTCGGCTCCCAGCGTAATTTCCTGAATCGCTCTGGCAACCTGTTCACTCGCAGCGCTGGTGACTTCTGCACTCTCTGTCATCTCTTCTGACGATGAAACAACCTGTCCCGCGCTTTGCTCTACATTCTGGATCAGCATGCGCAGATTCGTCTGCATTTTGCCAAAAGCGTCACTGAGTTCACCAAGCTCATCAGAACTTTTGCTCACAATGGTCTGTGTCAGGTCTCCTTCGCTTACTTGGATCGCTTGATTTTTCAATTCTCTGATGGGTCTGATGATGGAACGCATGACTAGCCAGATGATGACAGCTCCAATACCCAGACAAGATAACAACACAATGATCATACGATGCAGAATCGGCGCTGTCCCCTCATTCACCTCGGAGTAGAACATCGTACCTGCAATTTTCCAATCGGTTGATTTATTCGTCACATAATACATGATTTTCGGAGCTTCGTTATAGACATAGTCAAATGTACCGGATTCATGTTCAAATACCTGTGTCCAAAAGGACTCTTTTGCCTCCGCCCCTGCCGGGCTATTCGGGTGATAAATATACTTTTTGCTACTATCAAGCAAGACCAGATATCCCTGTTCACCCACCTTGATCTTACTTACAATACTGCTGATATCATTTAAGTCCAGGTCAAGACTGACTACACCGGAACGGTCTTTCAATGCCTTTGCAATCGAAACCGTGACGGTTTCGGTTTCTGCTGAGATATAAGGGTCGGTTACAATGACTTGATCTGGTTGCTTCATCGCGTCTGTATACCAGGGTCTGGTTCGAGGATCATAATCTTGCGGGAGAACTGTATCCGAAGAAGTTAAATATTTACCGTTTTCATCACCTACACTGACCAAGATTACATCCGGGTTCTGCCCGATGAATCCTTTTATTTCTTCCAGCATTCCGGCTTCTGAATTTTTCATGGTGACTGCATTAAAAGCATTCGCATAATATTCGACTTGTTTTCGTTTCACATTGACCACTAAATCAATCGTACTGTTAGCTAAATCCACATTTTCCTGTGCACTATGTAGAATTTGCTTCTTTACTTCATCCTTGGCATTGTTATAAGACAATACACCTATTGTGATGGAAGGGGCCGCCAAAAAGATAATAAAAGACACAACCAGTTTAATCTTAAAATCGGTTAATATCTTTCCTAACCACCCTGATTTCTTGTTGTTCAACGACAATTCACTCTACCTCTTCCATATTAAATTGAATTTTAAATAAACATACAAAAAAAATATTAATTAAATTAAATAAATTTAACGCCAGGCATATTAAGTTTCTAAATAGTTGTTAACAGAAGTCAAACAAAAAAGACCCGAGCACTTTGGCTCGGATCTCCAGAAAGCTATAATTTAGAATGCAGGGATAGCAATATCTGCATAGTTTTTTTCGAAAAAGGCTTTTACTTCAGGGCCAGCCATACGTTTAGCCAGCTTCTGAATGGCTTCGGAATCTTTGTTGTCCTCACGGGCTACCATGGTAATTGCAAAATGAGAATCGTCCTTCTCCGTCAGCAATGCATCCTTCTTGGGTGTCAGACCCAGCGGACTGGCATAGGCCGGAGTCATCGCAACCAAATCTGCATCATCCATCATGCGGGCAAGCATTAACAGATCCACTTCCTTGAACTTGAAGTTCTTTTTATTCTCAGTGATATCCGCTTGCGTGGCGTTAAAGCCTACACCTTCTTTGAGTTTGATCAGGCCATTTTGCTCCATCATCACGAGGGAGCGCCCGATGTTGGAAGGATCATTGGCAATCGCAACCGTTGCACCTTCCGGCAATTCATCGATGGATTTGTAGGTTTTGGAATATCCGCCATAGATCGCGTTGTAGATAGGCTGCACAGGAACCAGATTGGCATTGTTCGCCTCGTTATACTGTTTCATATACGGTACGTGTTGGAAGAAGTTGGCGTCCACTTCTTTGTTCGCCAATGCCGTATTAGGCTGTACGTTATCCGATAGCACCACAATCTCCAGATTTACGCCATCCTCTTTAAGAAGCGGTTTAACAATATCCAACACATCCGTCATTGGCGGAATCAATGTGGCTACTTTCAGTGTGACTTCCTGTCCAGCTTGTGATTCTTGCTTCGCACCTTCCGTAGCCGGTGTTGCTTCTTTCTTCCCGCAGGCGGATACAACCAGCATAACCGCGAGCAGCATGAGCATCAATTTTGCTTTCATTGAATGTTTACCCCTTCTCTGTACAATCTGTAATCATTTTTGGCAGTTCATTACTGCAGTTGTCTCTCTTGTGCCTCTGATTCCGGTTTTGCGCCCACTCTCTTGTACCCTGCTAATGTCTTCAGGATCTGCGATCCAACCAGCGAGACAGCCCGCTACCCGTGAATTGAATCAGTTGCACCAGCACAATCATGATGATAATGGTAAATATCATAATTTCCGTTTCGAAGCGTTGATAACCGTAGCGAATGGCAAAATCACCAACACCGCCGCCGCCGACAATCCCCATGACCGTGGAATAGGAAACAAAACTGATCGTAGCTGTAGTAAGTCCGAGCACAAGACTGGATCGTGCTTCCACATACAGGAATTTAACGACAAGTTGCACCGTTGAAGCTCCCATAGAAGAGGCCGCCTCAATTACACCTTTGGGCACATCAAGCAGAGCCTGCTCGACCAGCCGGGCATAATAAGCGATAGCAATGACCGACAGAGGCACCGTGGCAGCGAGCGTACCGATCGAAGTACCTACGACCAACCGAGTGAATGGGATCATGAATACGACCAGCAAAAGGAATGGAAAAGAGCGAATGATATTCACGAGACTGCCCAACACCGTAAACAAAGCTCGATTCTGGTATCGTTGCCCTCTCCGGAACAGGTACAATAGTGTACCGAGAGGCAATCCAACCAGCACTGCTGCTGCAATGGAGATCCCCACCATCACAAACGTTTCCCCGATGGCTTGCCAGATTTCGTGCTGGTATTTAAGCACGGACTCAGGTAACATCATCGCTTGCCTCCCGTTCCACCGGACGCTGGACTGTCGTTCCCGTTTCCATTCCGGTTCCACCGAAGGTGTCGTCTGCAAGCAGTGAAGTGAGTATATCCGGCTGTGGAGCTGGAATACTGCGAACTTCCGATTCAGTTAGGGTTCGCACGATCTGCCCCTCCTTCATTACCGTAATACGGTGACATAATCGACGAGCCACTTCCATCTCATGGGTAACAACAACAATGGTTACACCCATTGTCTCGTTGACATGGCGTAACACATCCAATATTCCACCTGTCGTCTGCGGATCAAGTGAAGATGTCGGTTCGTCGCAGAGCAATACAGCCGGATGACTGGCAAGCGCCCTGGCAATGGCAACCCGCTGCTTCTGTCCTCCGCTTAGCTGAGCCGGATACTGGTTCGCCTTGTCCTCAAGTCCTACGAATCGCAGCACTTCTAATCCTCGCTCTCGCTGCTGTGAACGTGATTTTCCCGCCAGTTCCAAAGGCATACTCACATTACTCAACACCGTGCGATTGCTGACCAGATTAAAATGCTGGAAGATCATGCCGATGGACCGGCGTGCCTGACGTAAATCTCGCTCGTTCATTCCGGTTAGATGCTGACCATTGACGGTAACTTCTCCGTCATCAGGATGTTCCAAACCGTTGAGCATTCGCAGCAATGTCGACTTTCCTGCCCCGCTGGAACCAATAATGCCATGAATCTCACCTTTACCTATTTCAAGCGAGACGGATCGCAAGGCCTCGAATCCCTGATCAGCACGGGAACCGCGCTCGTTGAATCGCTTGCTCACACCATATAATGAAATCATGGAGATTCCTCCCGTGAATGATCATGTATGGTTCCCTCAAGTATCTTTCAAGAACACATGAAGAAAGCCCGCACAGCCGATAACCGGAGCGCGAGCAATCCTGTTCATTTATAATAAAACAACATGGCGGCTCAGACAAGCTTTTAAAAAGAGATATCTCCTTCCAGCTGATCAACTGGAAAGACACGGAAACGTCCGTTAGCTGATCCGACGTACACTTCATTGTCGATCCGGTTGATCATGCCATTCTTCGCATCCCGATCCCGATGCTCTGGCGTACCCATGACCACATCATGCACACGCCCTAGCAGAGTACCGTCCTTTTTATCCATCACAAGGAAGTCCTCATTCCGTGGAAGCAGCAGACGTTCTCCGATAATGAGGTAACTGCCCTGATTAGTCGAATGTTGGTTTGCTCCAACAGATTCCTTGGCATCCCACTTTGTCACCCCGGTACGGTAATCCACGGCGGCAGGATATCCGTTCATAATGACGTACAGCTGATCTTCATCCGCAAGTCCCCGCTCAATCTTGGCGTTAACCGTCCAACGACTCGCCCCGGTAGCAGGATCAAATAAGGAGGTTGCATAATCTCCGTAATCACCGTAAGCATCTCCTTTTTTATTTTCACGAATCAGCACCGTACCTTCATTCAGCACTTCTAACTGCTGACCCGAACGGGCAGGGAATTGGGAGAGCTTTTTACCTGACGTCATATCAAGCAGCACCCACTGGTCGTTAAGTAGCATCCAGCGTTCAAGTGGCAGCGAGCCAAACGGATCTATACGATGGATGCCATCAAAATAAGGATTGTTCTCGATATGATCGATCACGGATGGTTTTGCTTCTACCTGCCAAACCGTCCGCCCCGTTAAGGGGTCTGCTGCAATAAGCTGGTTTTTCTCCTGATACAGAACATAAGGCTCGTCAGCACTTCGATTAAGCAATTGATACCCTGTCGTTAACTTCTTGCTCCACAACCCTTTACCGTTTGAACTATTCAGCACATGAATCCATCCATTACTGGAGCCTTCAGCCGCCGGGGTGTCTACGATCACTACGTTTTGGGCAGCCTTGATGCCGTTCAACCGTACATGTCCCTCGGGTGTATATTCCCATAGAAGCTTTCCATCTTTCAGGTTGATATGACGTACTCGATCCAGATATTGCTTACGATCCGTGTCATAACTTGTGAATAGTGTTACCGCATCACGTTTAGTATTTAAAATGGCTTGAGCAGGTCCATATCCGTTATGCACTCTCCAGAGCATTTTCCCTGTATGTCGATCCAGTGCGTAGAAGGAATCATCATAATGCATACCGCTGAACCCGCCATCATCTCCCTTCATCAGGAGTACATCTTCTGTGCCTGCTTGTAAAAAGGTGTAGTCCAACTCTCCCTGGTTCACCCATTCCGGTTTCCATGGTAGCGTTTGCGGAATAGACTTACCCGGAGCAACTTGCGTAGTATAAACAAACCTGTCTAATCGATTGTAACTTCCGCCAGCAGCTTGATTATTCTGTTGACCCGCTGGCATATTCCAGCGAATCTCGGTTAGCTTGTTACTTTTATCAAACGTTAACAACAACTGTGCATCGTTCCGCTCATATCTCCACGTCTGTCCGATCCTCATCGGATCGCCGGGTTCATTCAGATTTCTGGAGTGTTCCTTCCAATCCGGCTCCCCTAACCACTTAACGGCCTGCTTGGTGCTTGTCGTCTGATCCAGCTTTGTATCTACCAGTTGGCGGAGCAGAGAGGTTGGCAACGATGATTCACTTACAAACCATCTATCCGGAACGGAAGTTTGACTCTCAATATCTTTTTTCTTGACCCAGAGTAATACATGGTGATAGCCCGTCGATTCCTCACTCCAGATGCGAGGTGCGATGGACACACCATACCAATCCTTCCACTCTGACACGATGAGTGCCTGTTCGGATAGAGACTCACTGGAGGACCATGCGACAGTACTATCTGGGGTAAGATACAGCTTGCCACCGGTTTTGACAGTGATCGTGCGGAGATCAGTCTCCTTCATAAGGTTACTCTGTTTGAGTGCATACCAGCCAGGAAGCCAGTAGCTGTCATGCTCCTTGGTCTTGACCTGCACCCACTCCCCCTGAATCGCGGCCAGAGTATACTTTTCCGATGGTATCGTAAGATGTGTGATCTTCATTTGATCCGCAGCGATGCGGCTATCCTTCCTTACACTGAAAAGCGGTAAGCCGGCTTTCAGCGTGACTCGCTCTCCCTTTTTGTAGGGGATATTGACGGAAGCCCGTTGCGAGGAGAGCGGTGTCAGAGGCTGAGATAACATGGATATGGTTGAATCTGCATTTGGAAGTTGAAACTTAAATTTCTGTTCCAGCATCTGTTGCTTTGAAGTCTGAGCTTGTCCGCCAAATGCATCTGCTTGTTGCTCTCCCGTCACACACCCTGTTAGCAACAGCACGGTTATTCCTGTCAAGGTAACGCAGCGAGTATAACCCCCTATGTTTCGTTCAGGCCCCTTTTTCACACGCATTCATCCCCCAATAGAAGTTATTTCCATATAAGACGCTCTGACTCTCAAAAAGTTACCTGTTTCTCCAAAATGATTTTGGAAAATGCCTCCTTGTCGTCATCCCCCAATCTAGTTCCCATAAAAAAACGGGAAGAGACAGCCAAAGCTGCTCTATCCCGTTTTCGTTGTTTCTTCATTTACTGCCTTGGAAGATACCCATTTTAAGATACCCATTTGCCCCGCATCAATAGCGTGTCACTACTTTGCACCTGCTTGCAACAAAATAGCTTCGATTTCTTTAAAACCTTTTGCTTTGGCATGTTGGAGGGGAGTCACACCATCGCCATCAGCCAGATTAACATCAGCCCCATGATGAATAAGCAATTGAATGGTCTCCTGTTGCCGTTCATTGCCATCGTTTAGAATGATCGCCTCTAGCAATGCTGTCCATCCTAATTTATTCACATGGTTCACATCTACCGTAGTATTGGTTAGCAGCTCTCGAACCACATCGACATATCCATGCTCGGAAGCGGGGATGAGTGCTGTTCCCCCATAACGGTTTGTGATGGAAGGGTCTGCTCCTGCCTGAATGGTCAGCTTCAAAATATCCAAATACCCTTCAGCACCCGCATATAAAAACGGACTATTCAACATATCATCCTGCTGGTTAACATCTGCACCCGCTTCAATCAGCTTTTGCACAGATGCGGTATCCTGATTATATGTCGCAATCATCAGAGCCGTTCTCCCACTCTGATCCTGAGCCTGAACTTCGGCTCCCTCCTGAAGGAGCTTTTCAATATCCTCGGTATCTTTTGCTTCAGCTGCACTGAGCAACTGTTGATTTAGTGAAGCCATGCGGCTTCCCTCCTTTGAGACACTTTTTTCGTTAAGATTACAGCCTTGAACGAATAACACACTGCTGATTAGAATGATCAGCATCAAGGATTTGTTCATGATCCCTCCTTACTGCTGTACCACCGTTACCGATGATGCAACACCCCAATCACCAACCGGGTTCAGCGTATAGACTGTGCCGGAAATCAGCTTTTCTCCATTCGTAAGATCAAATACACCTGTTGCGCCTTTACGGCTCGAATATTTATACGTAGCTGTCAGGACTTGCCCATCTGGTGACGTCAGAGTAACACTCCGTCCAGCGAATAGTTCATCTCCCGGATCTTGTGCAAGTGTGACCTCAATGGCAGTTTCACTTGCAACTTTGGCATGCTCAACGACTAATGATTCAAACGATTTTGCCGTAAACGAAGCATGTTCGAAATTGGCCCACTCGGAAGTCACGGTATAAGATACCCCTGGTCTCAGAATCTGGCCTTCTGGCAATCGGAATTTGGGTTCTTGTCTGCCATCCGTCGATTGAGTAAACGGAACATACTTGGCAATAATCGCTTCTCCATTTTCCGGCGTAATAATCACTTGTCTTGACTGCATGGACGAAATAATCTGATATGTTTTGCCGTCTGCCTGCTCCTGATCGTTCAGAATGAAGGCATTAGCTCCACGGCCAGCACTGTATGCCGAAATGATATAACCGTAATCCACTACTCCGTTTTCCTTCAAAGCTTCAATCTCAAACGTATCATTCGTGACCTGACGCACTTGAGTCATATTTACTTTAACGTCACTGCCTTTGAATGAACCAGCATCTTGTCCTTTATATGTAAGGCTGTATGCTTCTCCAGCTTGTTGAACGGATGTCGGCACGATGTATGTAGCAACAGAGCCTGTTTTCAAACGTGGCATATTGGTTAAGGTTAGCCCCCCGCTGAATGCAAAGTCTGTCCGGGATTTGGCAAACACTTCATCTTCTACCGTAAGTGGCTTGTCGAAGGTGATCACAAGAGTCATGTTATTCAACGGTTTAATACTCTCAATGCGAGCTTGATCCGATGGGATAGCTTGATAAGCCTTTTGCAGCAACACTGCCGTTTCGCCCCGTGTCACAGAGCCCGTTTCTTCATAGAAAGCACTCATCCAATGGTGTACGGACTTCACATCCCGTTTTAATGCTTTAGATACAACCTCTTCCAGCTCCTCATCCGTTACCAGACGTTGAGGATGGAACTCGCCATCCACGGACTGCATGATGCCCATCTCCACTGCCTTCAAAGCATACGGTGCATACCAAGCATTCGCCTGGATATCCGTTAACGTTACTGCACTGTCTCCTGTCTTGTTCTGCAAATCAAATGTTCTATATATCAATGAAGCTAACTCTGCGCGTGTGATCGCCCGAAGTCCACCCATCGATTGATCGCTATATCCGTTCATGATCCCCAGACGGTTCAGTTCCTTGATGGACGCCTGCACCTGTTGATTCGTAAGCTGTGTCGCTGTAGCGGACATCGAAGTTGTGAATCCAGCTGCCTGAGCTTGAGGTGTTGTGAATGGGAGTGTCGCTGTTCCCAATGCGGTTATCGTTAATAGTGCTGCTAGTTTACGGGCTGTAAGATTCATGAAATGTTCTTCCCCTCTGTAGGTAGTTGTTGCATCTATCTATAGCGTAGGGGATAAAAAGAAACTCCAACGGACAAATATATTAACAAAATATAAACTGCAACGAATCTTTCTCTAAACTTATATGGTGAAACGATACCCCGCACCCCAGACCGTTTCGATGTATTCGGGATGTTTCGGATCACTCTCCAGTTTCCCGCGCAGCTTGCGAACATGCACTGTTACCGTTGCAATATCGCCATTCGATTCCATGCCCCAGATCCGTTCGAACAGATCGGATTTGCTGAATACGCGGTTCGGATGACTCGCCAAAAATACAAGCAGATCAAATTCTTTGGTGGTGATGCCCACCTCTTCTCCGTTCAAAAATACACGGCGTGATCCCTTGTCGATGTGAAGTCCGCGAATGTGGATCTCATCCTGTTCAGCAGGTTTGCTCTTGCCGAGCAATCTCTCGTACCGGGTCAGGTGAGCCTTGGCTCTTACGACCAGTTCGCTTGGGCTGAACGGCTTCGTAATAAAATCGTCGACACCGAGATTAAACGTGCGGATTTTATCGATCTCCTCTTTTTTTGCGGATACGACAAGGATCGGTACTTCCTTCTCCTCACGAATGAGCCTGCATAATTCAAAACCGTCCATACCTGGAAGCATCAAATCTACGATAACAAGTCGGTAGTTCTCGTCCAGAGCACGGCGTAAACCTTCATCCCCGTTATGACACAGCTCTACCGTAAATCCATGGAGTTCAAAATAGTCCCGCTCCAGTTCGGCAATGGTCGTTTCATCCTCAATGATCAGAATATCAGTCATGGCTTTCCCCCCTTTCTTCCATGAGGCGTTTCAATTGAATATGGATACTGGTGCCTTCACCCAGCTTGCTTTCTGCCCAGATTAAACCACCATGTCCAGCTACAATCTGGTGGGCTATGGCCAGCCCAAGACCGCTTCCCCCCGTAGACGAGTTGCGTGATTGCTCAGCTCGGTAGAAACGCTCAAATATATGCGGCAGATCTTCCTCGGATATGCCTTTCCCATTATCCTCGAATGTAATGGTATTCCACTCCTGATCGGCTTCAAGAATAATGCGGAGTCGTTTGTCGTCATCATTCATGTATTTCAGTGCATTCTCTACAATGTTAACCACTGTGCGTTGTAATTTATCGAGATCAACAGCGGACACCACAGAACCTGAGGCTCGGTTATGCCAGTCCAATGATATGCCCTTATCCTCCAGATCATATCGCAATTCCTCAATGCTATCCTCGATAAAATCAACCAGATCGATTGGATTGAACACAAAGGGTTCCTGGTTCAGATCCAGTTTGGAATACAAAAACAATTCATCCACCAGTTTATCCATGCTAACCGCTTTGGAATGAATGATGTTGACGTAAGTGTCCATCTTCTCCGGTGTATTCGCTACCCCATCCCGAATCCCCTCAATATATCCCTTAATGTTAGTAATCGGCGTGCGAAGATCATGCGAGATGTTGGAGATCAGCTCTCTGCGGTTAATCTCATCTTGCTGCCTTAGCTCATTGGATCGTTGCAACTGATTCCGCATACTCTCAAATGCCTCACTAAGCTGTCCTACTTCGTCATTGGAGGAAGGTTCAAGCTTGAAAGACAAATTACCGTTTTTGATCTGTTCGGCCGAACTTCGCAGCTGATGCAACGGTTGAATGAAGCTGCGTGTGATCCAGCGGAACAAAAGCAGGTTAGCGATGATCAGAACACCAATCAACAGGAGGGACATCACAGGTAACAGCTTGCGCGTCAGTTCTGCAAAGGGGCTTCTCTCCCGAATAACAAAGATGCTGCCCCGTTCTCCATTGGAATATTGAAAATCAAACTTGGCATACGCATAGAAACGCTCACCGATATTAAACGTGCTTCGAATCTGATTGTTATTCAGATCGTACGCGGGAAGGGCCTGTCCCAGTCCGGGTTGGTGGAATGTCCGTGATTCAAAGATCGGACTGTTCTCACGCCTCACGTAGAGACCGGATTTCTCGGCTCGAAGCTTCATATCAAATTCACGGAGCAATACCTTGTCCTGCAGCTCGTCCGGATTACTTTTCGCCGTAAACTTCATCTCCTGAAAGATTGTCTCTCCCTGTTCCGTCAGTGGATTGATCTGGTAATGTACTTTGTATATATCTCGAAAACTTTGCAAATCCCCTGTTGCCGCAATGGTATAGAGGCTTGCTGTGAGCAAAATAAACAATAGGCTGATGACAAGCATACCTGTAAACGAAAGCAACATTTTGATGCGAATTGACATAGATATCCCCTCTTAACTATGCGTTTGGTACAGTTAGATAGTGCACATGTTATCACAAGATGCTTCCTGTTGCCCATATGCAAATCAAATTGGCTACATATTGTCGTATGGCTATGAGCGTCAAAAAACAGGGTGAAGCAGCATGTCCTCCGCTTCACCCTGTATGGTGCATATGGCTTAATTATATAAGCCACATGCTTATTAAAACGATTGATGGATACATTATTCAATGGTTAGATTAGTGATCCGTGCTAATACTTTACGACAGATAAACTTGGTCAACTGATCCAGTCTACCTGGTTTGGATAATTAAGCCCCGCACAGTTTAATACTGCGTATTACCCGACTGGCTCGTTTTACCCGAAGCAAATCCTTTGAACAGTGTTGGCACTTTGGAATAACGTGTATTCGTAATTCGGCCTTGGGTACTGCTGCTGTCTGTACGCATAATGGAATCTTTGACATTGGATATGTTGGAATTATCAAGCGTCATGTTGACCGCATAGGACGTTCCTCCATTTTGCCGCACCAGCTTGCCGATATCGTCTGCTCTGAAGTTTTTGATATTAATCGTACCCGAAGCATTCATCTGGAACACTTTATCGTATGCCTTGTATGCCGCACCACCTGTAATGTTCACCGTTCCTGACGATTTCAGCGTTAACGCATCCTCGCCTACATCCTGCCAGACGACGTTGGAGATATTACAGTTACCATAACAATGCACACCGTCTGCCGCTGGCGCACCAATGATGACATTTTTCAGTGTAGCGCCTGCTTCCAGCCGGAAGACCGGCTTCTGATTCTCTGCTTGAGAACCGTCACCCAAAGTGGATGGATTGGCAACAAAAGTTTTCCCCTGTCCATCGTACGTCGTGCCCTTAGGTACAACAATCGTTGAGTTTACAACCGTTGGCGCAGCCGCAGCGGGCATAACACCAAATATGGAAGCGACCAGACCAGCGGACAACAACAGCGTTAACATTTTTTTCATCACGAACATCCTCCCTTAATATAAGTGAATTCGTCTCCAAGCACACTGGCTTCTCTCACGGAACCGCAGAAGAGAACACTACTCGGAACCTGTCCTCATCCTACAAAACATGGGGGATTACAGGAATAATCCTGAGATTAGATTTACATTTTTTAGCATAATTCTGGATAACAATGGCTTGTTCATTGGATATAACTTCGTTGATATGTACCGATATTAACTCGTGATATGCTGCTTTTACCGTACCATTTCATCAAAAAAGCCCCTATTGTCTGATGAAGACATTAGGGGCATATAGGGTCTTGTCTATACTTAAGCAGACAAGTCCTTTCGTTAGAATTTATCCTATGATGTTCCACACCTTTTTAAGCTCCTGCTCCGAACCGCTGACGGTATCCGCACTTGCGGCAAAGTTCTTCTACCGCTTCCCGTTTGGAAAAACCGTACACCAGATTGTTTGCACGTTCTCCATCCACAATATCGGAAAAAGACTTCTCATGGATGTTCCCCAAGTTGATGACACCTTCTCCATCCAGACAGCATGGAACCACAGTTCCATCGACCAGCACAGCGGCTTGACTGCGGAGTGCATGGCAAAACCCTTTGCCATCATCTTCAGGTGCATCCAGACTTGGCCACTGGAATTCATGATCCTGATTCAGATATACGTTGGGTGCAATTTTCACACCGCTACCTGGAAGGACTTTTTCCTCAATCCGAAAGTCCAGATTGAATTCACGCTCGAGTACCTCAAGCGTCTCCCGATTTCGATTCATCTGAGCATTCGTGAAGTTATCCTGTGTCAGATTCCATAATCGGAACGAGACAATGACATTATGTTTCACCGCTTCACGCACAAAAGACAAAATGTTACGTAAGTATCCGTCGCGATCCGTAGAACCTTCATGACCGTCAAAGCTGTGCAACGAGAAATTCATCTGTCTCAGTGCAGGTTTACCCAATAATTTATGCTGTGTCTTCGGCAGCAGCGTGCCGTTCGTCGTAATGTTTACTTTAAATCCCTTGGCATGAGCCATATCCAGCAGCAGGTCAATTTTGGGATGAAGCAGCGGTTCCCCTTTGACGTGCAGGTAGATATGTTTCGTGTGTGGTTTGATCTGATCCAATATATTATTAAAGACTTCAGGGTCGATGAATCCTTTGGCTCGCTTCGTTTGTGGGCAAAAGCTGCATGCCAGATTACAGATGCTTGTAATTTCAATATATACTTTCTTGAACGTTTTCAACTCAGGGTCCCCATTCTGCCGGGAGGAACAACGGTCCTGCCCTCATTCGTAGTACGGCCATATGAGCCAATCCCCATTATATCGGGTTAAGGAGCCAAGGTAAATCGTAATCAGAGGATCCGTACAAAGTCCAGTATATTTTCATCTCTATTTCAAGACTCGAATGCCCTCCCTATTTACATTAAGCCAAGATGGATATATGCTGAGGACATAACTGCATATCTTGTACATTTGCACTGGGGGAGCCTTGCGGCTGAGACGAATACGACGATTCGGACCCTTTGAACCTGATCTGGATTATACCAGCGGAGGGAAGTGGGGCAGCTTTTATTGGCAGTGGATGATCTCTAGCCTTGATGGGGATCAACTTCAGTTCAAACGTATAGCTCTGCTCATTTCTCCGGAAATGGGCGGGGCTTTTTGTATTTTGTTCTAAATCAAAAGGAGGAAATGACGATGTCTTATCTTGAACGTGTACGATCACTCAATCCTTTGGTTCATAATATTACCAACCTTGTGGTTGCCCCTTTTACGGCAAATGGTCTGCTTGCCCTCGGCGCCTCTCCGTTTATGGCCTACGCCCATGAAGAAGTCGCTGACGTCGCTCGCATGGCTGGAGCAGTGGTGCTGAACATCGGCACATTGGATGAGAAGGTCGTTCAATCTATACGCCTGGCCGGACAATCGGCCAATGCGCATCATGTGCCTGTCGTGCTTGATCCTGTTGGCGCAGGAGCAACAGCATATCGCACGGATACGGTACAGATGCTGGTTCGTGAGCTTCGCCTTACGGTATTAAGAGGCAATGTCGCCGAAGTCGCTCATGTCATTGGTGTACCATGGAATATCAAAGGTGTGGATGCCGGAGCCGGCGAGGGAGACCGAATACGGATTGCGGAGCAGGCAGCGCAACAGCTTGATTGTATTGTCGTCATTACAGGCCAATACGATATTATTACAGACGGATATCATACCTTCCTCACAAACAACGGACATGTATTGCTCACCCAGGTTACCGGTGCAGGCTGCCTGCTCAGCTCGGTCATTGGCGCCTTTGCTGCGATAGCCGAGCCGGGACACGACATGCTGAACAGTGTGGTCGAGGCGACATCTTACTACGGTGTAGCCGCTGAACAGGCTGCAGTACGAACGGCTCATCAGGGGCCAGGCAACTTCCAGATTGAACTGTTAAATCAACTGGCGCAGGTGACACCTTCACTGTTATCTGAGCATGCACAAATTCGTCAGATTCGTGGAGGTGTACGATGAACATTGCTCAAGCGTTAACCATTGCCGGGTCTGATAACGGCGGGGGAGCCGGAATCCAGGCAGATCTCAAAACCTTTCAGGAACTTGGTGTATACGGAATGACGGTCATTACAGTAATTGCCGCACAGAATACAACCGGGGTTCAAGGTGTGTTTCCGATTGATTACGCCGGCATTGCCCAGCAGCTTGATTCAACGGGAGCCGACTTTCAGCCACGTGCAGTCAAGACAGGTATGCTGTATAGTGCCGAGATTATTCGTCTTGTTGCGACAAAATGGCAGCAATACGGCTGGTCTAATCTGGTGATTGATCCCGTGATGGTTGCCAAAGGCGGTGCGCCTCTGCTACAGCAAGAGGCAGTACAAGCACTCATTCAGGATCTACTCCCCCATGCCTTACTCACAACACCTAACATCCCGGAAGCCGAACTGCTCACCGGAATGTCTATTCGGAACCTGAGCGAGCGGGAGGAGGCCGCAAGGCAATTGGTGCAGATGGGCACGACGTATGCCTTGGTTAAAGGCGGACATGATACGGGAAGCGGTATGGTTGTCGATGTCCTGTATGACGGGCATTCCTTTCATTATTTGGAGAACCTTCGGGTAATGACACGTCATACACACGGAACCGGCTGCACGTTCTCTGCTGCGATTACCGCTGAACTCGCGAAGGGTTCTCCTGTTCTGGCTGCCGTTACGACCGCGCGAGCATTCATTCAGGCAGCCATTGAAGATGAGCTGGGATTCGGGACCGGGCACGGGCCAACGAATCACTTTGCGTACCAGCGCAGACAGCGAGGTGAACGCTGATGCGTAGATGGGATACGGAAGCGGTGCGCCGCACGCTGCAGTTGTATCTGGTGATGGGCAGCGTCAATACGGCGCGTGACCCGGTGGAGGTGCTCCGCCAGGCGATCACTGGCGGCATCACGCTGTTCCAGTTCCGGGAGAAGGGAACTGGTGCCCTGACAGGCGAAGCCCGCATAACGCTTGCGCTGCGGCTTCGCGAGGTGTGCAGCCAGCACGGGATACCGTTCATCGTGAACGATGATGTGGAGCTGGCTGTGGCGGTAGAGGCCGACGGCGTGCACGTCGGCCAGGACGATGCGGACGCGGCGCTGGTACGCGCCCGCATCGGCGATGGGCGGATGCTTGGCGTATCCGCCCACTCCGCCCTTGAAGCCCGCCGTGCGATGCAGGCGAGCGCAGACTATCTTGGCGTCGGGCCGATGTACCCGACGCGATCCAAAGCGGATGCCCACGCTGTGCTGGGCCCCGCCGGGGTTGCGGAACTGCGCGCCGCAGGCATCGCAGTTCCGGTAGTTGGTATCGGTGGCATTACGCCCGATACCGCGGCCGCCGTGATGGCGGCTGGAGCCGACGGCGTAGCCGTCATCTCCGCCATCGCGGGTGCGGCCGATGTGTGCGCAGCGGCTGCACAGCTCGCTGCGATCACGCTTAGGGAGCAGTCATAGCCACGCTCCCTAAGCACCAACCCATGAAGAAGGATGCGGCCTTGCAGGCCCGCATCCTTCTTTACTCTTCTGGATACTTTTGCTCTCTTGTATCCTCTTCTACTCTTTTGCTTAATTCCTATCTCTTTGCACCTCTTTGTATTCCCTGCTCTCTCCTTGTATCCCCCTCATGCCAAAGCCTATACTTTCCCCCACCCTCTCCTCATTTCACACCTGGAATTTCATCGTACTCTCTCTCCAAGGTATGCACCCTTGATTATTCAATGTAAGTGTGTGTAGTATATTAGTAATTTCCCCCTAGTCACCTATATCATAAAAGGAAGTGCTAAATTGGATCAGATCGATAGAAACATCCTGTTTCATATGGAAAATCAGGCTAGATTGTCCATGACCGAATTAGGAAAGCTCGTGGGACTCTCACAGCCAGCCGTTACGGAACGTGTAAAACGACTCGAAGAAAGTGGTGTTATTGAGGAATATCGCACCGTCATTAATCCGCAAAAATTAGGAAAACTAAGTACATCCTATCTACTTTTTCATACCAGAGAATGTACTGCTTTCCTTGATTTCTGCCATTCTTCGCCTGAAGTTGTAGAATGTTATCGCGTAAGCGGAGAACACAACTATTTATTGAAAGTCATGACAGATTCTATCGCGGACTTAGAAGCGTTTGGAGACCGATGTGACAAATACGGAACCTACACCACACTTATCGCGATGTCTTCGCCTATTGCTCATAAAAACTTGATTGAAGAAAATCATCCACCCATCTGAGCAGTACATACTCATTGAAAGACTGCCCAATAATCTGTTCCTGTTTCAGGCAGTCTTTCATATAAAGCAGGAGCCGTTCTAGAAGGAAGCCCTAACTTACTAAGCATATCGGATCTGAATATCCGCTTTCAGCGTACTTTGGGAAATCCATGTTTTTGGGCAGATAACGCAACAAGAAGGGCAATTAGCAGCAAAAGAATCAATGAGCCAGGTAGGGATCTGGCTCCCGTCCAATGAAGCAGGATAGCCCCAACCATTCCTCCCGCGCCGATTCCGAGATTCCAGGCTGTTACCAGCATCGATTGAGCGATATCCGCGCTTTGGCCTCCTGCATGTGCAATGGCTGTCTGGAGCAATGTCGCTGCTCCGCCAAAGGTCATTCCCCATGCGATAACACCTGCAACGATGACAACCGGCTGATCTATCCAGATACCCATTGCTGCTGAGGCAAGGGCAAATATGGCGATGCTTGATAAAACCAATATTCTCATGTAACGATCAATCAGCAGCCCAATAACCCAGATGCCAACCACTGAAGTCGCGCCGAATATTAGCAAAATCAGGTCTACCCTGTCGGCCAGTGATGTGTTGGCCAGGAAAGGAGAAATGTAGGTATATAAGATATTGTGAGCTAACACCCAGGTAAGGACAACAAACAGAATGGGCCGAACCCCAGGGATGAATAAGATTTTACGCAATGGGAGTTGTTCCTGTCTCGGTTCTCCCTCATAATCTGGAACTTTCCAGAGCACCCATGCGATGAGGGCTAGCGTTAATAAGGATACTGTTCCAAAGATCAAGCGCCAGCCTGCATACGTTACGAAAAATGTTCCTATCGGAACCCCGAGCGCCAATGCCAAAGGTGTCCCGACCATAGCGACGGCCATGGCCTTTCCTTTTAATGACTCAGGCACCATACGGCGTGCATACCCTGCAGTCATTCCCCAGAGCACTCCCGCTGCTACTCCTGCACAGAATCGTGTGATTAACGTTATAACATACACCGAAGATAGAGCTGTTACCGTGTTAAATACCAGAAAACCTGCGATACAGAGTAGTAAAAGCGGTCTTCGTCTCCAGCCTCGTGTTGCCGTGGTCAACGGTATGGCAGCGAGTAGGGAGCCCACTGCATATAATGTAACCAGTTGTCCGGCTAGCGCCTGCGTTACGCCAAGATCATTCGCAATCTGGGGGAGTAGTCCAGCAGGGAGACTTTCTGTAAGGATGCAGATAAATCCTGCCATAGCTAACGCCAGTAGAGCTGCCCATGGGAGGCTTTCTTTTTTAACAAATGTGTCACCTTTGGTAGGAACCATTCCATTCGAAATCACAAAATTCTACTCCTTTGTTCTGTATTTTAGACAGGTCATATGCTTAATTCCTATCTTTGATAAGCTTACAGAAATAAGCACTCTGTTTGCATACAGCATTAAAGGCAGTGGAACTTTATTACAAAGGAAAACCACTTTTTTCAGAAGGTTTACTTTTAAATTTAATGTTCGCCTTAATTTAATAAAAAATAACGTTGAATACTCATTCTCACCAAATTGGTAACCTACTGCTAGTCACAAATAACCTGTTGACTCTCACGTAACGTGACATTGTACAATTCATGGTGTAAGGAGGTTTCACCCATGGCCATGAAAGTAAAAGAAGTCTCCGAGCTTGCTTCCATCAGTGTGCGCACACTGCATCACTATGACGAGATTGGATTGCTTGTCCCGGACGAGACCACTTCTGCCGGATATCGAATGTATTCCGATGCCAATCTGGAACGATTACAGCAGATTTTATTTTTCAAAGAGCTCGGCTTCTCGCTGAAACAAATCAAAAACATTATAGATGATCCCGCCTTCAACGCGGAGGAAGCACTGCACATGCACAAGCTCATTTTGCTGGAAAAACGCCAGCGTCTGGATCAGATGATTGCCACCATCGATAAAACCGTATTACACCTAAAAGGAGAGATTAAGATGACCCCTAAAGAACAATTTCAGGGTTTTGATTTTAGTCAAAATCCGTTCGAACAGGAAGCCCGTCAACGCTGGGGCGATCATGCGGTCAATGAAGCAAACCAGAAACTAATGCATCAGCCTGCTGACAAACAAAAAGAACTATCTAATCAGATGAATGATATGTTCAGACGATTGGCAGCACTTCGCCACATAGCGCCCGAATCTGCTGAAGTACAAGCCGAGATTAAACAGTGGTACATGACTCTGAATCAAATCGGGAGCTATTCCCCAGAAGCCTTCAAAGCACTTGGTCAGATGTATGTGGATGATGAACGTTTCACGCAGAATATCGATCAGTTTGGTGAAGGGCTCGCGCAATTCATGGCTAATGCCATGGCTGCATTTACTGACACCCGAATATAAGATAACACCCTACACCTGAAGATCTGATTCACTCCCCTTCCTACAGCAAAAAGGACGCAACGCCCTTCAGGCGTTACGTCCTTTTTTTAATTTTTAATCTAACCTTACGCTCTTGGTGCTTGATCCGAGGTAGATGCTTCTGATGCCATACTTGTTTTCGCCATCCGGCCTGGAATTTGCCAAGCCGATACAATCGCGAGTGCGATGAACAACCAATCTGTTGGCTCGCTGAAATATTCCTTAATCGTTTCCGTAAACGCACTAATCATTTCTCCATCAAACACCAATGTCAGCATACTCACATCCGTAAAAAGCTCCGATGTAAAATAAACCACTGTCAAGTATTTACCGAGCAAAATGCCCACCAGTGCAAACACAACAGCAATAATTTTATGCACTGTTGCGATTTGTTTGTTCGAGAACAACACGACAGCGTACCCGCAAAGCACACCAACCAGTATTGCAATAAGTCCAACCTCATACTCCGTCATGGCTGCAACCGCAGCCCATACCACACCTCCCAGTATGGCAGCAATCAATCCACCGATAATCGGCATCCCGATTTTAACTCCTTGCTTTTCTTCCACGATGTCTTTCCCTCCTGAGTCATGCTTATACTTTAATTCCAGAATTCACCTTTCCTATAAAACCACAAAAAGCTTCAAATTTCAACAATTTTCTGTATTTTTATACCTACATAAATACATATCCAAATTCAGCTTCTCATCTAAATCCTTCATTATTGTATATCTCCATCATCTAATCCCCTCAATTTAGAATCCCTTTATGTAAAAAAACACCCCTTCCACAGCCTCAATCACTGTAAAAGAGATGTCCTTTTCCCCCTATCCTTACCGTACAGAGGATCAATATAATGAATTATACCTGAGCTTCTTTGGAAGGCTGTATAACAGCCGCAATCTGCTTCAAAATGGCATCGACCGAAGCCGGGTCATGTACATCATATTCGTCTATGTTCAGACGCAGTACAGGACATGCAGTGAACTGGTCGATCCATACGGAATAGCGTTCATGCATATGTTCCCAATACGAGCGATCTGTCTGAATCTCCATCTCACGTCCACGTTCCGTAATCCGGTTCAGAATCGATGGCAGACTGCCTTCCAGATAGATCAGAACATCCGGATGTGGAAAATAAGGCGTCATGACCATCGCTTCAAACAAGCTGCTATAGGTCTCAAAATCGGTAGCAGACATCGTACCCTGATCCGCATGCATCTGTGCAAAGATACCTGTATCCTCATAGATGGAGCGATCCTGTACAAAACCTCCACCCATTTCAAAAATCTTTTTCTGCTCTTTAAAACGTTCAGCGAGGAAATAGATTTGCAGATGAAAACTCCAGCGCTCAAAATCATGATAAAACTTTTCCAAGTAAGGGTTATGGTCAACCTGCTCCAGAGAAGTTTTGAAATTCAAACGCTCCGCGAGCGCTCCTGTTAATGTGGATTTCCCCACTCCCACCGTTCCTGCTACCGTAATTAACGCATTCGCCGGAATGCCATAGTTATTCATATCATAAGCTCCTTTACCTGTTTAACGATCTGCTTGAAGTGCTCAGGATGTTCCACGAAATCAAGCCGCTCCGCATCAATCTTGAGAATGACTGGCGGATTTACCCCATTGGCCAAATACTCCATGCCAGTTTTGTAGTCAGCAATCAACTGTTCCATATAAGCAGGGTCCATATCTTGCTCAAAGGAGCGCCCGCGTTTATTAATTCGATACATCAATGTATCCAGCCCAGCTTCAATATAAAGCACCAGATTGGGTTTGGGCAGGTCATCCGTTAACAAATGATAGATTTGGCGATATTTGTCCCGCTTTGTTCCTTTTAAGGTACGTTCAGCGAAAATCATATTTTTATAGATATGGTAATCCGAAACGACCGGGCTATTCTGCTTAATAAAGTGTGCGCCGGTATCTTCCAACTGCTTAAACCGGTTGCACAGAAAAAACATTTCGAGTTGAAAGCTCCACTCGTCGATATCCTGATAAAAAGAGGCCAAAAACGGGTTCTCTTCGACAATTTCTTTAACCAGCGGAAGGTTCAATTCCTGGGAAAGCATCGTAGCTAACGTTGTTTTCCCTGCTCCAATCGGACCTTCAACGGCTATAAACGGGGCTGATTTCATGGTGTTACTGTTCCTCCTCGTACATATGCGTGTTCCGTTTCTATATAGACCTCACCTATTGTATCACAGCTTGGCGCATTGGAAAGGCAGTATTTTATGTATAAAACAAGGCAAATCGACATGATTAGCCATACTTGCTTCGTGTCATAACTGAAACCATTTCTTACTTAGTCTATACTGACTTATACTTATGTGTCTAAATAAAAAGACACACCTGATTTTCATCAAGTGTGTCTTTAA
>NZ_JBQZGE010000020.1:0-80991 GCF_052691815.1 Paenibacillus sp. TSA_86.1
CTGTGACCGTTAGAATATCTCGCATATGAAATGGATGGGTCGGCGACGTGTTAATGTGATGGCAGACGGCTGCTCTATACCGAAAAATAAAAAAAAGGGCGTCCCGTCATCTTAATGATGAAGGAACGCCTTTCGAATGTTTATGCAGCTTACTCGTCCCGAAACTTATGTGCTCTAACCAAATCCATCAGGCATTCGGCGAGTGAATTAACGTTAGGCTGACGCTGGACGTTTGTTTACCCACCAGCGTTGTCTCATGCTCTTGTACATTTATCTCATCTCGTATCCTCGTGTATCTACCTTATGCCTTAGGCAATTGGAACGAGCTTTTCAGCGATACAACCCGGTTGAATACCGGACGGCCTGGCTCGGAGTGCTTCGGATCAACACTGAAGTAACCGTGACGGAAAAATTGGAACTTGTCCTGTGGTTGTGCCTCTTTCATCTCTTGCTCCACGTAACCGTGAACGATCTCGAGGGAGTTCGGATTCAACTGATCCAGGAACGTTTTTTCCGGTTGCTCCACGGTCTCTACTTCAGCACCAGTCACATCTGCCTCCATCTCAGCTCCTGCTACAGCAGCTTCCACTTCTACCTCAGCTTCCGCTTCCGGTGCATCAGCCGAAATCAACGGCTCGTACAGACGGAATTCCGCAGGTACCGCTTGTGTCGCTTCTACCCAGTGAATCGTGCCTTTGACTTTACGTCCTGTAAAGCCGCTGCCACTCTTCGTTTCCACATCGTACGTGCAATGGATCTCAACGACGTTTCCATCCGCATCCTTGATCACATCGTTACATTTAATGAAATAAGCATGTTTCAGACGAACTTCATTGCCAGGGAACAAACGGAAGTATTTGTTCGGCGGATTCTCCATAAAGTCGTCTTGTTCAATGTAAATTTCACGGGAGAACGGAATTTGGCGATTGCCCATCTCCGGGTTCTCTACGTTATTTTCGGCCTCCAGCCACTCGACTTGTCCCTCAGGATAGTTGGTGATGACTACTTTGAGCGGGTGCAGCACAGCCATCGTGCGCGGAGCTTTCAGTTTCAGATCCTCGCGAACAAAGTGCTCCAGCGTTTGCAGATCAATCACGCCATAGTTTTTGGAAATGCCTGTTTCGTAAACAAAATCACGAATGGCTTCCGGTGTGTACCCCCGGCGGCGAAGACCTGAGATCGTTGGCATCCGCGGATCATCCCAGCCATCGACATGGCCTTCGTCCACAAGAAGCTTCAACTTACGTTTGCTCGTAACCATCTGGGACAGGTTCAGACGGCCGAATTCATACTGACGCGGCTGACCCTCCATCTCACATTCCGCGATGACCCAATCATAGAATGGACGTTGATCCTCAAACTCCAGGGAACACAGGGAGTGAGTGACGCCTTCAATGGCATCTTCCAGCGGGTGTGCGAATGCATACATCGGGTAGATGCACCATTTGTCGCCCGTGTTATGGTGGTGTGCATGAGAGATACGGTAGATGACCGGATCACGCAGGTTGATGTTAGGCGAAGCCATATCAATCTTGGCACGCAGCACCCTCTCTCCGTTCTTGAATTCGCCTGCACGCATCCGTGTGAACAGATCGAGATTCTCTTCCACCGAACGTTCGCGGTACGGGCTATTCTTGCCCGGCTCAGTCAGCGTTCCGCGCATTTGACGGATTTCGTCGGCGCTTTGATCGTCGACGTAGGCTTTACCTTTTTGAATAAGCAAGACCGCACGGTTGTACATCTCGTCGAAATAATCCGAGGCAAAACGTTTCTCGTTCCACTCGTATCCGAGCCATTTCACGTCTTCCTGGATGGAGTTCACGTACTCCACGTCTTCCTTCACAGGGTTCGTGTCATCAAAGCGCAGGTTTGTCTTGCCGCCGAACTCGCCGCCCAGCGTAAAGTTGATCCAGATCGCCTTCGCATGACCAATATGCAGATAACCGTTCGGTTCCGGAGGAAAGCGGGTAATAACTTCCTGGACTTTGCCCGACCGGAGGTCTTCGGTAATGATATTTTTAATAAAGTTAGGTGGGGTTGTGAATCGATTGTCCACGAGTATCAAACCTTTCATGAATGGATTGGAGCTTGCAAGAATTGCAGCAATTCCGGCTTAAATTCCTTAAATACGAAGTCATTTCCTGAAAATATCCGCTTTCATGGAAAGTTTCGTACGCGTTTCATTTAAATATACCTTTAACGAGAGAGGAGTTCAATAAATAACAACACCAAAAATCGGGATTAGACATATAACTGCCTTCGCACAAGTTAGGCCCAATACCATTTTGACGAGTTCGCACGAATCATGTAGCATGATAGTAAAACTAAATTTAAGGGAGGGTTTCCCAAGTGAACACGCTAAAACTGACCAAAGAACAGCAGGACGAAGCCATTCGCACGATCCAGTCGTATTTTGAAGAGGAGCGCGGCGAAGAATTGGGTGATCTGGCGGCATGGGGCGTCCTCGATCTGTTTATGACACAGCTTGCTCCCTACATATATAATCAGGCACTCCGTGACGCACGCACAACGGTGAACCAGCGCATGGCCTCTATGGAAGAAGATCTGTTCTCATTGGAGCGCAAACTACCCCTGCCTCCCCGCTAATCTACCTATTATATAAAGAAAGAAGGTTGCAATCATGTTTACCTATTCATTGGATGAATATACGGAGCTTCGCCCACTTTTGATGGAACACACCAAACCGCTGTTTGACCTGACGGATCGTTCCCGGGATCAACTGAGACATTGGCTGCCATGGGTGGATCAGGTGACCGAGATTGAACATACATCGAGCTTTATTACCAACGCGTTAAAACAAGCTGCAGAGAATGGTGGCTTCACTGCAGGCATATGGTTAAAAGGAGACCTTGCAGGCATCATCGGTTTCCACGAAATCAACTGGTCGAGCCGCTCGGTGAGCATTGGATACTGGCTTGGCAAAGGTTTCGAAGGACAAGGCCTGATGACTAGCGCCTGCCGTGTCCTGGTCGATTACGCTCTGGTAACGCTGGATCTGAACCGGGTCGAGATTCGCTGTGCCACCAACAACAAACGCAGCCGTGCCATCCCGGAACGTCTGGGCTTTGTGCTTGAAGGTGTCATCCGTCAGGCGGAGAAGTTGCCTAAAGGGTACGTCAATCATGCGGTATACGGCATGCTGCAGCATGAATGGGAACTTTTGCGATAATCAGCCTTACATAATGGACATAAAACGGACTTGTATCCTATTTTCATAAATGAATTACATTCAAAGCACACTGAAATACATCATACCTTATCGCGTAAGATCGTATCACGTAAGACCGCTTACCCCTTATCTGTGACATTCACACTTGCCACAGATGAGGGGTTATTGTGGTTATAACACCATTTTTTACTTCCCGTTAAGGTTGAACTAATCTCTGCTTCATGCTCTGTGCCTAAGATAGCGTTGTGGCTATATAACCACTAACTCTATTCAAGGAAGAAGGATGATCACGGATGAAGAAAACCACAACATCAAAAGCAGTACAAGTAACCAGCGCTTTAGCTTTAACGTTTGCACTTGGCGGGGGCTTGCTGGCAACAACTGCGGTTCATGCAGACCCTGCGGCGAAAGCATCCGATGCACTCCAAAATAAACGCACTGCCCCGATGGGATCCCATATATTGAAACCACCTGGCGAAGCAGAACGAGGACTTGGGCCTTGGTTCGGCCCTCATGCCGAAGAAGTCCTGTCGGTGCTGGGCATAACCAAAGATGAATTAAAAGCAGCTCTAAAAGCAGACCAGTCCCTTGCTGAAATTGCTGCCTCAAAAAAAGTGGAGACACAGACGCTCATTGATAAACTTGTAGCCATGGAGAAGAAGGAACTGCAACAGCAACTTACTGACTCCAAGATTACACAAACTCAGTATAATGAGCGTCTAACCGCTCATACGGAGCATGTAACCGAACTTGTAAAAGAAAAACCATCCGCATTACGCGCGAAGAAACCTGAACTCCCTGCGCCTGGAGTTGGTTTGCCTGGACGGGGGTTTGGCCCTGAAGTGGATCGCAACTTGGACAAGCTCGCGTCTCTACTTGGACTGACAACGAACGAACTATCTTCGTCACTACAAAAAGGCAATACCCTTGCCGAGATTGCATCTGCTCAGAAGGTAAACGTGCAAACCATTATTCAGAAGCTTGCAACCGACAGAACATCGGATCTGCAGCAAGAATTAAAAGAGGGTAAGATCACACAGGCTCAATATAATGAGCGAGTTGCTGACCTAACCGGGCGTATCACAGACCTTGTCAATGGGACTCGTCCATCGGTTGAACCGAAGCATCACCACGGCCCTCGTTTGAAAGATGATTCGGGCGCCTCGGTAAAACCTTTGCCGGAGAACGAGAAGACAGATACAACGGGTAAGACAGGTACGACTGATAAGGCAAGTACGAGCACATCCGATCTTGGTGAAAACCCTGCGTAATGAACCATCCAATCATTTAGCGCTTGATGAAACGTTATAAATGCGTCGGGGGTTCTTCACCCCTACAGAATGTTTCCATGCCAAGCCCCTCCTTCTCACGCTTTCAGCAGCGGTGAAGGAGGGGCTTTAATGATGATCAGGTACATAACAGTCTTTTAGAGCGCACGCACCATGCCACCATCCACTATTAATGACGTTCCGGTAATGTAGGTGTTGGCCCCGGATAACAGGAATACAACGGCTTTGGCAAATTCCTCTGGCTGGCCGTAACGCCCCATCGGAATCTCTCTGCGGAACTGCTCCGCGATTTCATCTTCACTGACCCCGTTCTGTTCTGCTCGCGCCGTATCCAGCTCACGAATCCGATCTGTTGCGATGCGTCCAGGGGATACGGTGTTAATCAGAATGCCGTAAGGCGCAAGCTCCTGAGAGAGCGTCTTGGCGAGGCCAAACACACCCGTACGGAACGTATTCGACAGAATCAGGCCGGGAATAGGCTGTTTGACCGAAGTCGAAGCAATGTTGACGATATGCCCTCCGTTTGTCTTCATATACGGAAGTACACCTCGAATCAGCCGGACATAACTAAGCATGTTTAGCTCAAATGCATGCTCCCAGTCTTCGTCTGTCAGTGACTCGAACGTACCCGAAGGCGGACCGCCGGAATTATTGACCAGAATGTCGATCTGCCCAAACTGCTCTGCTGTTGCCTGAATAAGTGCCGCGATGTCCTCCTTACGAGTTACATCCGTTGCGACATATTCCACGCGTCCACCGCCACCAAGTGCAAGTAACTCTTCCTTGACGATAGCGAGCTTGTCCTCGCTCCGGCTTGCCAACATCACATCGGCACCTTCCAGTACCAGCTGTGCCGCCACCGCTTTGCCCAGGCCGCGGCTGGAGGCCAGCACCAGTGCTTTTTTACCGCGAAGTCCCATATCCATTGTTTATTCCTCCTCTGCGAAGTTCATTTGCCTATTCCATCAGCAAACTGTTTAAACAGCCTATGCATGAATAAAATAAGCCATCAAAATATCGTCCACATCGCTGCCACCGATTCGAAACTCGGACACAAGCCTCCCCTCCGTTACAAACCCACATTGCTCATAGAAAGCAACCGCTCCCGGATTACTTGATAACACACGCAGCCTGAGCTTGCGAATGCCTTGCTCCAGCGCGTACTGCTTCATTGCTTTCATTAAAGCTGTCGCTACACCCGAGCGGCGAAATTCAGGGTGAACTGCAATATGTATCTCGTATACATGGCGGTTTACCGGCATTCCTGTGGGAGGATGGAAGCCTACGTATCCGCATACCCGATCCTCTTGTACCGCGATTAGCTGACTGCCTGGCGGGCAATATTGCAAATACTGCTGTCTGGATCGCCATTGCATCGGAGCTGGCGAAGTGGAGGCGTTCCAGACCAGCAGATCAAGCTCCATCAGCTGGTTTGCATCCTTCATCTCGGAAGCACGAATTTGATACGTATGACTGGTAAGCATGCCGATTCAACCTTTCATATATCGTCATTAAATATTTTGTAGTTTTGCCTCATTTTACGATCTTTTTCATGAGCCTTATTCTGCTATCTATTGTAGCATAGCCGCCAGGTGGACTAAAATTCCGCCTTCGTTTGACCAAATAATGAAAATCGACTTCACCTTGACGTAACGTCATACTTTATACTGAATCCATGGTAACCATTATAGATACGGTTCAATAAGGTAAGGAGGTATATCAGAGTGAATATCAAAGAAGCCTCATCCCGGCTGGGAATATCGGCAAGAGCTATTCGTTTTTATGAGGAAAAAGGGTTAATCCAGCCTGCCAAACAGTCCAGCAACGGATACCGCACCTATACGGAAAATGATATTTGGCGTCTGCAGACGATTGCAGCGTTGCGCGAGATTGGCATGTCCCTGCAGGACATTACCCATGCCCTCGCTGAGATAGATCAAGGCAACCAGCAGGGATTGGAGGAATATCTGGAGCTGCAGCAAGCGGTAATGTATGCCCAATGGGTAGAGTTGAAACGGATGATGGATACGACTCAGCGTATGATGGACTTGAACCGTCAGGACGGGTCGCTGGATGTCAGTCATCTACACGAGCTGGCTGGTAGTGCACGTCGTCTGCGGGAGGCAAGACAGAACTGGCATGACCGCTGGAATTATGATCAGCAAGCAGCCATCCATGATCAGCGGGTTCAGGCCGGAAAAACAAAAGAAGACAAGCCTTTCAGCCTGTACCACAATTATGATGAAGCCTTGGAACAGACTGTACAGTGGATCTCTCCAGTATCCGGGGAAGCTGGCTTGGACATCGGGACTGGAACAGGCAATCTGGCTGGCAGAATGCTGAACCAGAGTGCAGTCATGACCGGAATGGATCAGTCACGGGAAATGCTGCGAACGTGCCGACGGAAATATCCGCAAATGCATGTGAAGCTCGGTAATTTCCTGGCGCTTCCTTTTGCTGATCACTCCTTTGACTTTGTCGTATCCAGTTTTGCCTTTCATCATCTGGGCCCGGAACAGCAGCAGCTCGCTTTGGAAGAAATACAGCGTGTGCTCAAAGCCAGCGGCACGAGCAGAATCTGTCTCACTGACTTGATGTTTACGGATTCCGCCCATCGCGACGCTTATAGTAGGTATGCTGCCACAACTGGAGATGCGGAACAACAACGAGCATTACGAGAGCGCCATTTCCCATTGCTAGGCGAATTGTGCAACTGGCTGGGTTACCTGGGCTACGAGACCAAGCATATACGGCATAATGAGCTGTTACACACGGTGCTTGCGGTGCCACGGCCTTAAGCGGTAATTGGGTTTGCATATGCAGCATAACACGTGAGGTAAACCAAAGAGCCAACCCTCTGAATGAAGGTTGGCCTTGATTATTTACATAATTGCCAGCTTACATATAAACATCAACAATCGTGCGCTCTGCTGCGCCGCTTGCTTGTTTGAACGTATCCAGCGAGATGCATACCCCGCCTTGACGATAACGGTTCGCTGTACGCTCACCAGCCACGTCTTTTCCATTGACCGTTACACGGCTGACAGCTTTCTCATTCAGATGGTAGATAAATGTCACCGGCGTGCCTGCATATTCGAATTCAAATTGCATGCCGTCCAACTCAGCCGGCAGTACCGGGTCGATCACCAGGTTGCCGCCTTCCTGGCGAATACCCAGTGCATTCGAGATCAACTGGTTCATGTAGATTCCAGGACCGCTGGAGTAGATTCTCCATCCGCCTTTCACCTCTACCGTCCCTTTGCGAAGCTGGTCAAAATGTTCCTGCGCCTCGTAACGAGTGTTAAACTTGCCGTCCGAACTACTGAAGTACGCATTCGCTTGGCGAATCTCTGCGTTAGGCACAACTTCGCGGATCCCCACAGGGTTGATCATCGCCAGACCATTCCACACCTGATCGGTCTTACCGAGCTTCGCCATCGCTTCCACGTAACGGATATGGGCATGCACGTATTGCAAACCGATCTCACGTCCGAAGTTGGACGCTTGCTCTGCACGTTTGAAGTGTGTACTCACGCCGCCCGCATATTGTGCAGGACGGTTCATCAGACGTACACCATCCGGGCAGAGGAACTGCTCACGAATGAGCGCATAATGTGCCTCGGCCTGTTCTGCATTCAGCAACTCACCGATCATGCTGCGAGTCATTGGCAGCAGGCGGTATTGAATGCCTGTCTCGGTGTCTGTCGGGTGCAGCATCAGTTTCGCCTGATCCGCCTCTTCCATGTACACAAAGCCCGGAATCACATCTGTGCCCAACATATAACGGTTGAAGTCCTCGCGGATCCCCTCTGCCAGTGCTGCAAGCTCCTGCGCAAAAGCTTCGTCTTTCGACTTCAATGCCTGTGACAGAACATTCACGGATTGATACGTCAAGGCCACCGTCCAGCTGCTCACCATGTATTGCTTGAGCTGTGCATTGGCTGGCTGGAGGGTATCGTCCCAGTCGCCATCTCCATAGGAGGACAGGAACGTATCGTGCAGGAAGTGCGCACGGATGTAATCGATCTCTTTTTTCGCGTGATCCAGTACCGTGGCTGTCTCTTCAGTGAACCCGAAGCTGTGTTTGACGGTATAAGGCACTTTCTCGTCCAGAATCGCATAATCACGAGTTGCCGTCAGGTAGTCTGCCAGCACTTTCAGCGGCCATACGATGATATCGCCATGGCTCTCTTCCTGTTGAATCTCAAAGTATTTATCAAACATGAACCATTGCGGCCAGTTGCCATCATCTTCGTACTGGTGTGTGTACACCATTTTGATAATATCGCGAACTTGCTCATATTTTTGCGTTGCCATAAAGTACTCCACCGGACCTTGGCACACATCACGTGTACCCCAAGCCGCGCCGCCGTATTGCTCCAGACCGTGAGGCACAGAGTAGTGAACCAGCATATTGTGGGTGTACCACCAAGCAAGCGCATTGACTTTGAACAAATCTTCCGCATCCTGGCTCTCACCACGGGACAGACGGAAACCATTCATGACACCTGCAAAGAACTCACGGTATGCCTGCACTTCTTCTTCAAAAGAAAGAGTAGAAGTTGCTGTATCAGCACCGGCAGTTGCCTGACCTTCCAGCACACCCTGAACCTTCAGCGTCCATTCCGCACTTGCTTCCAAACTGAGCGTTACGAGCGAAGCAGAGCCGCTGCGAACACCGCTGGCAAGCAACGTTTCGTCTCCAGCCTGAACAGCAGCACCTTCAACCGTCATGCGGTACTCAAGCTCTGGATACGTTCCTGCACTGAGGGACTCCGAATCTGCTTTGAATATCAGTGTATCGCCATCCTGTGTCATGTGCAGTGGATATTCGTACTCATTCACGTTCATCGTAATCTGGTTCGTCACCAGGTAACGATAAGCCTTGCCACTTGTCGAGCGCACATTCATGCGCACTTCTGTGGCATGCGTCGTTGTATAGTTTGTCACGATGAGTGTATCGGACTCCATTTTGTAAATCCAACGGGCGTAGTTAAAACCAATCTCGAACAAAGACGGCATCGTTAGCAGGCGATATTGTCCATCCATCTCCACATAGATGCGTTGTCCCGCCGTCTTCGGCACGTTCAAGGCATTACGGGCATTGCTCATCATTTTATTAAAATTCGTGTTGCCAATGACGAGCTGTGAGTTGAACATTCCGTACATGTACGATGTAGTTGTAATAACCTGTGCACCAAGTTCTACATTGCCGCCACTCATCAGAATGTGTCCATGTGGACGTTCTACCAGCAGTTCTTTGGCTTTCAATACGATATGTTCGTAAGATTCCGTAAAGAAGGACAACAGTTGATTCCCACTACGTTCTTCCTGATGACGGTCAGGGTACAGGTCGTTAATTTCTTCCTGTGTCAGATCGAGTGCAGCCAGTGGCTCACCCAAAGCCGAGGAGAGTTTCACCTGCTCAAGCACATCACCTAGCTCTGCGTTCAGAGCCTGCACTTCGTTCCATGCCGCTTCAACTTCATCCCCAAACTCCAACGCAGTGATGCCCGATGCATGGTTAGGCTTCGCCAATCCATAGAAAACAACCTCTGTTTCACCGTTCAGTTCCAACAGCTCGGATTGCAGTGCAGTATAAGCGAATTCATACTGGTAAGTCTCGTTTGCCAGTGACGGACGACTCAGACTTTCAGGTTGATTGGTTTCTTTGTAAGACAGTCCGAAGAACTGGAATCCATCCGTGGAGTAGCCCACTGCTTTGGTGAGAGCACCTTGTTGCATGTAAGGGAAAACGCCGCCCTGCGGCTGGTTTTGACGTGAGCATACCACATAACCTTTTGCATCATCTTCAAATACCGTATGGTCAATATATTGAGACAAATATGCTTCATTACTACGTACTGCGCCCGGATCAGCAAGTCCCACATCTTGTCCATAGACCACATCGACACGCTGCTGTTGTCCTGTAATCTTCACATCCCAGAACCAGATTCCTTGCGGTGCAAGCGTAAATACAACTTTATACTGGATCGCCTGCGCTTCATTGTTCGGTTGAACGCTGCCTGTCCAGATCAGCTGACGGTCTGCATGTGATTTACTTGTGGATACTTGGCTGCCAGAATGCACGCCGAGGAGCGGGAACGAAGTGATTACCCCATCCTCATGTACACGCAGGTACAGATTATTCAAAGACCCATCAATCGGGTTGCTAAGTAATTGATTCAGCATTGTTGAACCGGAAGTGGCCTGGTACAAGTCTCCACTGTTCAAAAAAGTAAATGTGACTTCTCCTGCTGCAAGACGAATCGTTTCATTCATAGTTGTTGCCATCTCTCTATCACTCCTTAAATTAGTTTACCGCTTAAAATCGAAACGTTTCGATATTTTTGAAAAAGAATAGGGCTCCCTTTGAACCGGTCGTTTCTGACCCGTTCCAACGATAACCCTCATACTGTAATACAAGTAACACATTGTGTTCAGTTACAGATCACACTTCTCATCGTTATGTATCCATCTTAGCC
This sequence comes from Paenibacillus sp. TSA_86.1, assembly GCF_052691815.1. Classification (NCBI taxonomy): domain Bacteria; kingdom Bacillati; phylum Bacillota; class Bacilli; order Caryophanales; family Paenibacillaceae; genus Paenibacillus; species Paenibacillus sp. TSA_86.1. The sequence continues at coordinate 10,965 of NZ_JBQZGE010000020.1, forward strand.
AAGTCTTGCTGTGATGAATACTTGCCCACCTTTTGCACCTACTGCCCCAGTTGCCGCCTGTATTACATACCATGATGCTAACCCGGTAACCTTATGTCCTACTCTCTACCTTAAGGAGAACCCACAGAACCGCGCTCCACCAGATCAATCGTCAACGTATAAGATGGATTAACACTCTCTCCATTCAACATCTGGAACAGCAGATGTCCAGCCAGTGATCCGGCCTCATGCTTGGGCTGACGAATCGTAGTCAGCGGTGGTTGAATATATTCAGACAGCTGGATATCATCAAATCCGATAACTGAAATATCACCCGGTACCGAAATACCGCTCTCTTCAAATGCTTTCAGTCCACCTATCGCCATCTCGTCATTTCCGTAAAACACCGCTGTCGGAAGCTCGCCCTGCATAATCATCATCTTGGTTGCACTGAAGCCTCCTTCGCGTACAAAATTGCCGTTCAGGCGCCACTTGGACTTTTCTGCAAGCCCCGCTTCTCGCATCGCCCGGAGATATCCCTGGTAACGTAGTGCATTATCATAGGAGTTGGATGGCCCGCTGATATAAGCAATATCCACATGACCGCCTCTGATGAGACGGCGGGTTGCCAAATATCCCCCTTGCTCACCATCCACCAGCACGTTAACGAGGTGATCACCAGATAGCTGCCGATCCATAACAATGATCGGGAATCGCGCTCCCGCAGACTCGATCAGGATTTCATCATGGATGTTATGAGCCAGAACAACGGCTCCATCCACTCTTTTTTCACGCAAAAAACGTACGGCCGTTGAATCTCCTCCACCCATCGAGCTACACGCAATCAGGTCATACCCGTTCGCCAGCGCCACATCCTGCACACTACGAATCAGCTCGGAGTAATAAGGTCCCGACAAGTCCGTCAAGATTAGCGCGATGGTATTGGTCCGGCTCCGTTTCAGATCCATGGCAAAGCCGTTTTTACGGTAATTCAATTCCCGTGCTGCCTCAAGCACCTTGGCTTTGGTCTTGGCACTCACCTTGCTGTCCCCGTTCAATGCATAGGAAGCAGTGGAGAGCGCCACACCTGCCAGCTTTGCCACATCCTTGATCGTTGCCATTCCTTGCTCGCCCCTTCTTACTTAACTCATCCGTTACGTTCATTAATCTATAGCAGATAGAATGTATTAGAATAACAACTACTACCACTTGAGTCCAATTCTCTGTTTCTTGTATAGTTACTATTCTTGGTGATGCACTTGTTAGTGATGTTCGGGTTAACTCTCGTTATGCTTTGGTTGTACCGTTATCGTGATTCTTTGCTTACTTCTCAGCATTACCTTATTTTATAGATCGAAACGTTTCGAGCTGTTTTTAAAAAAATAATCATTGCTCAACCTTCCTGTCTCTCTGCTTCTGCAAAGACAAAACGGTCGTTATGAGCCGTTCATTAATAATGAATTTCTACATCCTTGTTCAACAAGAACATTAACCAATCAGCTATACAGGCTAGATTGAAACGTTTCGACATTATCATTATAGTCGCTGGTGATAGCGATTTCAACTATTTTATCTAATTTTCGCAGAAATAAACGACATATTCAATACGTTCTCATATTCTTTTTGGACAGCAAGCGCACTTCACGTGTTGGAAGATGACTTGCTTTATAAGAAAGTCCTAACCTAACGCTCACTAAACATAAGCATAAAGATCAAGATAAAGGCATCTCTCTATACAAAGCAAGTCAGATCGTGTAGCAAATGGTCAAGGCTATTGAGGAATTAAGGTTACTTTTTCACCGCATGAATAAAATGAATGGTTTCAAAGGCTGACAAGTCATCCGTTCGTTGACTGAAATAACGCTCCTGTATATCTTCAGGTGAAAGATGCTCATAGATCAGAAGCCCTGCTTGTTCAAGCAACTGCTCCAGTTCCGCATAGGTGAAACAGGATTTCATCGGTTCGCCACCCATCGCGGCCATCTTAACCATATTTTCAACCCGATTAAACTTGCCTTTCTCCTCATAAAGATACTCATCTGCGTAATCAAATACGATAGAACTTCCAGCAGGGAGCGTTGTAAAGGCTTGATGGATCAAGCTAAAAAAATCTTCTTTGGACAGATAATACGAAACCCCGAGTAATGTAAATACGGTTTTCACATTCCTCAATACTGTGCTCGTAAAATCAGTGTTAATAATCTCTCGGGTAAAATCCATAGGAACAAAATGAAGATTACTCGGAATCAAAAGCTCTGCCTGTTGCAAACGCTCTTTCTTCAACTGTTGGGCGAGCGGAAGATCCACCTCAACAATATCTAGTGTATACTCCAGTTCCGGGTGTCTGAGCGCATACGTATCCATGCCCGCACCAAGGATAACCACTTGTTTCACTCCCAATGCAACTTCTTGTAGCATCACCTGCTCACTATAGGCAGAACGAGCCAATGTTATGGGTGAGAGCTGGACTTGAACGATCCATTTTAAAATCTGATCCCGGTCTCCGCCGAACTGACGATCTGCGTCCGAGTGAAAGAAATCTATACCTTGAATCATACTTGCTCCAATATCTGCACATTCTTGTGAGGTGATCAGCTTTGTCGCTAAAAAATCATTAATAATAAGCGGTTCATCATGCTCAACATGATAGGCTCGGGCAAAAGCTGAAATCAGGGATGTGATGCTGGGCTTATTTTGGCTCATCGTAGTAATTTCCTCCCACATAAACAGAAATAAGGTTCCCCTGGCCAGGGAACCCCATTATATACAGAAACTCTACATATGTAAATTATAGCATATTAAATTTATTTTGTCAATATTTATTTGAGATTGGTTTGACATATTCAATGCTTTTTCGCTCCATGAAGCACGAATCTAAACAGAGCAATCGTAGCGGTTCCTGTTGCAGTCCATTCGTCCATTACTCTTTACACCTGACTACCCGACATCCACTAGCCTGTTTCCAGACAAAAGGCTCCCGCACACGTAGCATGACTCCCTACGGCGAAAGCCTTTCATCGGAATTAATCTAAGAAGCATCGCGTTGACTGATTTTTTTTATTTTCTTCACTTCATACATCAATCTTATTACAAACGCAATTTCCAAAGGTACACAAACAACAATAGCAATAATAAAAGAGGCCTCCAGAGCCATATAAAATAGTATAAGAACACCTATAATATATGCTAGACATGACAATATCCCGCTTCGCCGACTCATACTCTGATAATTGTCTCATATTATCATTCCTTTGTAATTTTGGACTACTACATTACTACAGAGAAATGCGTCTTATTAACTGCAATCACCCTTATTGTCGCTTCACTTCAACCGTGGCCGAGAAAAAGGTTGCGCCATTCCCCATATCCGACAATCGATTAGATGTCAGCGAGTTGGAGCGTTGCTTTTTACCATCGCCGTCCCACCACAGCCCTTGGCTGATGACCGTTCCCGGGAGCATGGCATCCGTCACTTTAGCGGTCAATTCAATGCGTCCACGTTCATTCCATACTACAACCGCATCGCCATCCCGTACTTCGCGGCGAGCCGCATCCTCTGGATGAATCTGCAATAGCGGCATCTTCTCCAACCGTTGATGTTTAGCTGAATTGCCGAAGCTGGAGTTCAAGAAATTATGGTTTGGCGGAGAAACATACATTAGCGGATACGCGTCATTAGGTCCAGCCGGATTCTCTCCATCAAAACCCTCAACTAACGCAGCGTATGTCGGCAATGGCGGTAGCCCCTTTTGCTCCATCTGCTCGGAATATAATTCAATTTTACCGGATGGCGTAGGCAGATGTTCCAGGAAGGACTCATGTGCCGACATGTCCAGCTTCACAAAACGATGCTGCTTCAGACCGTCCAGCGTAATCCCGTTCATATACGGATTTTCTGTGTCTTGAAGTGCATTCTCAATCATCTGCTCCGGTGTTTCACCGAAGATATCCGCATCATAACCCATCGCTTGCCCCAGCAGCGAGAACAGTTCCACATTGCTTTTGCTTTCGCCGATTGGCGCGATAACCGGCTCCTGGAGCTGGACATACTGATGCCAGTAGGACAGATACAGGTCCGTTGCTTCAAAAGAAGACGTCGCTGGCAGCACAATATCTGCATATTTCGCCGTATCCGTCATGAACAGGTCATGTACGACCGTAAACAGATCTTCCCTTGCAAAACCTCGCTCCACTCGTTCCGTATCCGGTGCAACCACCAGTGGATTGCTGCAGTAAACTAACATGGCCCGGATCGGCTGCTCCGCTTCCAGCAATGCTTCGCCAATCCGGTTCATATTCACGACTCGCGGCTCAGCCTCTTGCCTTAGATCAGGCCGCTCCAGCGCATCACTGTTGGTGCTCGCGTAACTGTTCGTACGAACCGCACCGCCGCCGCGCTTCAGCCATTGCCCCGTAATCGCAGGCAAGCAGGCAATGCTGCGTACGTTCATGCCCCCATTGTCATGATGCTGTAAACCATTCCCAATGTGAATATGAGCAGCCTTGGCGCCTCCGTAGAGCTGCGCCAGCTCCACAATCGTTTCTTCCGTCACGCCCGTAATCCGTGCTACGCGCTCCGGGTTGTACTTACGCACATGCTCGCGCAGCGCTTCGTGTCCTACGGTATACTTTTGCATAAACGCTTCATTCGTTAGTCCTTGTTCAAACAGCACATGCATCAACCCCAGTGCCAGCGCACTGTCTGTACCCGGGTAGAGCGGAATAAACCAATCTGCCCATTGCGCCGTCCGGTTGCGGTGAACGTCAATAACCACAATCTTGGCACCGTTCTTGCGGGCCTTCTCCGCCAGTACGACCTGATGCATATTCGTGCTGACGATGTTCCCGCCCCAGACCACAATCAGATCCGCATGCTCTGTATCTTCAGGCAACGTGCCGTGATTAGCTCCCATCGTATATTTCCAGCCGGTGTTGCCCGCAGCATTACAAATCGTCTGCTCCAGCATACTTGCCCCCAGCGCATTAAAGAAACGCCGATCCATACCGTCTACACCCAGCACACCCATATTACCGTAAAAACTATACGGGAGTATGCTCTCAGGTCCATACGTTGCAGACAAGTCTTTGAACTTTCCCGTAATTTCCTGAAGCGCTTCGTCCCAGCTGATCCGCTCGAACTTGCCTTCACCTTTGGCACCGACTCGTTTTATCGGATATTGAAGACGCTCGGGATGATACACCCGCTCCGTCATATTTCGAACTTTATTACAGATCGCACCCTTCGTAATGGGGTGATCCGGATTACCGGTTACCTTAACAATTTTACCTTGTTCTTTATGTAATAGCAGACCACATGTGTCTGGACAATCGAGCGGGCATACCGCTGGAAATACACCATTCTCCTGATCGATCATCGTTTGGCTCCCCCTCTTTCAATGGCTATCCCTATATCATATCCCGTTCGGGACTAAAACGTAAAGAGAACAGGGTAAATCGGCTAAATTTTCGTGAATGTCGGGTAGCCTATTTCTGTGCAAATCTATTATTCTTGTTTATTCAAAAAAAGTTTTATCCCTTTGATTCATTCTCTGAAACCAGGGGTAAATTAAGAACAAGGCATTAGGCTGGTGTTTCCCCACTTCCTCCTCATGCCATATCATGGACCACTCCCGAAATTCGCCATGCTCAGGTTTCGTTCCCCCGAACCTTGTCATGGCGAATTTATTTTGCGCAAAAAAAAGATGATCCTATCTCCTCTCGCCACGACCAAACTTGTCGTGAAGCGATAAGATGCATCATCTCACTTCATTATTTCTGGTAAATCTCCGTAACTATCTTCCTACACTCTGACTATTTATACTTGCAAATACGATGCTCCTAAGTGTCTACTCTACCCTAGGTTAAGCCTGTTTGCTCCACATCGCTCTGCCCTCTGCTTCCATAGGAGCAGTTACAGCAGGAACCAATGTTTCCTTTTTGGCTACTGTGGCTGCTTGCTCGGTCTTGCGCAGATATACCATCCAGTATGCAGCCGCTACGAACATTGCTCCGCCCGTCAGATTCCCCAGCCAGACCGGAATAAAATTCATGGCATACTGTCCCCAGGAGTAGTGTCCCTCAAAGATCGCTGCCGGAATAAGAAACATATTAGCCACAACGTGCTGAAACCCGATCGCCACAAACGCCATCGTTGGAAACCAAATACCCAGAATTTTACCGCTCATCGTATCGGCTGCATAAGACAGCCAGACTGCCAGCGCCACTAGCCAGTTACAACCTATGCCTGAGATAAAAGCCTGCAGGAAGCTGTCGTGTAACTTGTGCCCTGCCATATCAACTACTTTAGTCAGGTATACACCTTCGGCTGTAAGCCCAAGTACATGACCAAAGAAAAAGGCCACGAACAGGGCACCGAGCAGATTGCCAAATGTAACGAGCAGCAAGTTCTTCAGCATGCTGGCTGGAGAGATTTTACGTGTGATTGCAGCGAGCGGTACAGCCATCATATTGCCCGTCAATAGTTCTCCTCCGCCAATCAAGACCAGAATCAGACCTACCGGGAACACCGCCGCTCCGATAAATGTGGCAATGCTTCCCCACTCTGCTGGTGCAGATGCAATTACACGAATATCCAACAGAAACCCAAGCGCAATGAAGGCACCTGCCAAGAACCCCAGAATCAGTACTGAGGAAACCGGATTTTGTGCTTTCTTCAACCCGGCCTTTGCCGTATATTGTGCAACCTCTTGAGGGGTTTTAGTCGCCATATATCATCCTCTCCTTTGTCATCAATCCGTCCGTATTTTAAGCAAATCTATCCATGAATTCATTGTATATCGACCTCGCAGAAAACTTTGTGCAAATAATCACAATCTAATTCGAGAATATGATCCAATTCCCCAACTGTCTCCCCCCAAAGAATTTGAGACCCTTAGAAATAGGATTGAAGTACGAAAATGAAGAAACAAGATGATATAGACAGACGGCACAGACAACAGAGACAACAAAAAGGAAGACTGACGATATGATCGCCAGCCTTCCCTTTACCTTTATTTTCTGATGCACCCTAATTCTCTATAGTTGCTATTCGCATTCATTGTGGATGCCTTGCCCAAGCACAACCAACCTACACCAGTGCTGGAGCTTTAACTTCTACCGGAGGCAGGGCTTGCAGACCTGCAGTGTTCAAGAAGTTCCACGGTTTGTTGTAATGTGGTTGGAAGAAGAAGTCGATAAACGCCAGCTCATCCACGGTCATGTTGTTCTGGATACAAACCGAGATCGTATTGATCGACTGCGTCAGATCCACTTGTGACATCACCTGCGCACCAACAATCCGGCGAGTGGCTTGTTCGTAGACCACTTTAAGCAGCAGTTTCTCAGCGGTTGGCATAAATTCCGGACGGTAGCTGTCTTCCAGAATAACCGATTCTACAACCAGCCCTTCCTCCCTGGCAGACATCTCGGTCATACCCGTTCCTGCAATATTTTGTTCATAAATTTTAATACCCGATGTGCCCTGTGTTCCCATGTAAGGCGTCGTTGGACGAACCAGGTTGCGTGCTACGAGCGTACCCATCCGCACGGCGTTGGTTGCCAGCGGAATGTAGGCCGCTTTGCCTGTCGGGTTGTAATGGATCGCACAGCTGTCACCTGCAGCAAAGACATCTTCCTGGCTTGTTTGCATATATTTATTCACGATGATTGCACCGTTTGGCAGCATATCCACTTGACCTTTGAGCAGCTCCGTATTCGGACGGAAGCCGATACAGAGGATGACCAAGTCCGTCTCGAACTCCCCTTTGGATGTGATGACTTTGGTTACTTTACCATTCTCACCCTCAAACTTCTGCACCGTTTGACCAAGCGCCAGTTTGATGCCTTTTTCAGTCAGTGTATCTTCGATAACATCTGTGAATTCGGAGTCAAGATACTTGTTCAAAATACGATCCACGCTGTCAATCAGTGTTACTTCCTTGCCATTCATCTCGAATGCCTCCACCAATTCAACTCCGATGTAACCTGCGCCGACTACAGTCACGCGTTTCGCATCCTTCGCTTTTTCGATGATGGTGTTGGAATGATTGTAGTTTTTGCAGAGTAAGATGTTGTCCATCTCGATGCCTTCAAGTTTTGGTACAACTGGCCATGAACCCGTAGTTACGATCAGTTTGTCAAATGTATCTTCAAATTCTTCCCCCGTTTGCAGATTTTTAGCCCGCAAGGTGTGACCTTTCGCATCAACAGCTGTAACCTCATGCAGCATCTTGGTTACCACACCGAGATCTGCCAATTGATTTGGAGAAGAGTAGAATAAACCGTCCGGATCTTTCACCACTCCACCGACGTAGAGCGCAATGCCACAAGACAGGAAGGAAATGTTGTCATTGCGTTCATAGACCGTAATGGTGGCGTCCGGGTATAATTTAGCGGTATTTACGATAGCTGCCGTTCCTGCGTGTGTACATCCGATAACTGCGATTTTCATGTGTAGTTCCTCCTTGGAGTATATAAAATAATGAATAATAAACGTTATTATAGTTGTGAAATAATTCACTATATGTCCGATGACTTCCTTGTGATTTATTTCACTTTATACACTCATTATAATGTGACCTTTTTCACATTGCAATAGGTTTTGCAAAAATAATCTTTATTTTCTCATAAAATAGCGCTAGTTCAGCTTCCACGCTCGGTTTATCAATGACTTCAATACGTAAGTTGATGGGATTGACCCCAATCCGGTTTTTCACTAATTTCATTTTCCCCCGGTTGCATTATGCTTATGCTCTCCAAATCATTCAATTTCCGTATCAACGACCGTGTAAGGCTTCTCTTCTATTCGATCATAATGGATCGAGGATGTAATAAAAATGATCCCATTTTATATTTAAGGTTGATTTCTTTATTAGTAAGCTCTTACAATATATAGAATCCTTTTATTGGATTAGTTGTTACATGTGTTCCATATTAGTTATAACAAAATAATAGCTTTAGGAGGCATTCATTTGAATAACCGTACATTGCTAGCCCCATTACGCATCATTCCCCTTACCCTTTCCATGGCCTTAATTACCGCCGGATTCTCCGTTCCATATGCCGCTGCTTCCGGTACTACTGATATTTCCTCCGCGCCAGTGACCGTTAAAACCGAAGTGTTGCCAAGCTACAAGTCCAGTTCGATCGGGGTGGATGTGTCCTCTTTGTTGCAAAAATTCAGGGATATCGGCAACTTCGCCACAGGGGATCTTGCCAAAGATACGGCATATGCGCTGAATATCGTTTCCTGGCAGATGCCACACGGTGGCTTCTACAAGGACATGGAGAAAAAATACGCAGCTCCTTGGGACGGTGTAACGGAGCGTTCCGGGTGGAAAGACCCGAGTGGTGTTGAGCTGGGCACCTTCGATAATGATGCTACGACTTCGGAAATCCGCTTCCTTACCGATATGTATGCCAGAACAGGTAATCCCGTCTTTAAGGAAAGTGTCCGCAAAGCCGTTGATTTTATTCTCGTATCACAGTACCCTTCGGGTGGCTGGCCTCAGGTCTATCCTAAACGCAGTAATTACTCGGATGCCGTAACGTACAATGATAATGCGATGGTGCAGACGATGATCCTTCTGGATGATATCACCCAGCGCAAACACGGGTTTGATCATGATATCCTGACAAGCCAGGAACGCAGTAAACTAAAGGCCGCACTGGACAAAGGCATTACATACACGCTGAAAGCCCAGATCATCAATAACGGAGTTCCCACCGTCTGGGGAGCACAGCATGACCCTGTGACCTATGAACCGTTACCTGGCAGAGCCTATGAGCTGGCTTCCAAATCGGGATCAGAGTCTGTTGCTGTTACGGCTTTCCTGATGTCCCTACCACAGACACCTGAAATCGAACGTGCCGCCAAAAGCGCCTTGCAATGGTTTGACACCGTTCGCGAAGATGGTACCAAATACAATCGACGAGGCCCTGTATATTTCGAGCCGGATGCGGGTAGCGTGATCTGGTACCGTTTCTATAATGTGGATGAAGATATTCCTTTCTATGCAGACCGGGATGGCAAAAAATATATGAATATTCTCGATATCAGTGAGGAACGCAGACATGGTTATTCATGGGCAGGAAGTTACGCTCGTAATCTGTTGAAGCTTGCCTCCGAACAAGGGTACTACAAGCTTAGCAAACCACTGCCGAAATCTTAATCACTATTCTTAGATTACTGATTGCGTGAGAAAGGAGCCTTTTGGACAAATGTACATCCTTTCTTAAACAATACAAAGAAGCCTGTCCCTTCTAGTTAGAAGGGCAGGCTTCTCATCGTAAATTTACATCCTATACCGTATATTAACCGAGCAATTGCTCGATCGCAGCACTCATGGATTCTGGTGATTCTTTCGGTTCAATACGGCCAACTACTTCACCTTCGCGGTTCACAAGAAACTTGGTAAAGTTCCATTGAATGTCGCTGGTCTCACCTGATCCAGGCTGCTGTTCTTTCAAATATTGAAACAGGGGGTGAGCTTCTTCCCCGTTCACATCCACTTTTGCAAAGACCGGGAAGTTGACACCATAGTTGATCTGGCAGAAGGACTCCGCCTCCTCGCTTGTTCCTGGCTCCTGTCCACCGAATTGGTTACAAGGGAACCCCAGCACGACCAAGCCTTGATCACGATAACGGTCGTAGAGCTTCTGCAGGTCACCGTATTGCGGAGTCAGTCCACATTTACTGGCTGTGTTTGCAATGACGAGCACCTTGCCTTGATACATATCCAGTGATACTTCCTGATTCGCGGTTGTTACTGCCTTGTACGAATATACGGACATTGCTGATTCCTCCTATAATATGGTCATATCTCAATTATAAACGTGTTCCCGTATCTACATCAAATTTACCGGGAGGCCACAATCGCTTCATATCGATCTTGCCGCTCGGCTTTGCTCAGTTTGGGACAGGTATAACAATAATCTTGACCCCCATCCACCCTATAATACAGGCAACATGTGGACTTCATTAAAATCTTCTCCCCAGGTTGATACGGGCTGTCGATCTCTACCGGCTTGAATCTCAACAGATTTTTACGTAATCCCATAACTTCCGGCGGCATCGTTATCACATGCTCATACCCCTGAATAACCGCTTCCCGCTCCGGATCTGTAATCTCCATCTGGACAGCCAGCGTCTTGAACCATCTCAGGATGGATGCAAGCTGTGCCCACATCTGACCCGTATTCGCCCCGCCAGCCAGTGCCACCCCTTCGATTAATGACCGGAGCTGTTCTCCGTAATAAGCCGTCAGCATAGCCTTTCGTGCGGATGTAGAAGCCGCTGCCGAGTTCATTGCGTCCTTGACGGACGGCGCAGGATGGGCAAGTTCGGTGCTATCCAACAGTTGAAAATGAAATGCGGGATATCCTTCCTGCAGAGTGAGCTGTAATCGGATATTGTCCAGAGAAATATCCAGCAGCTTGTCACACATCGCGTTTAGATAATGTATCCCCAGAAGCAAACCACGAACAGAATGCATGAAATACACCGCTGCGGTTTGCAAGTTATCCGCACGCAAATGTTCGTTGTATGCTATTAGCATATCTCTTGCCTGATCCGCGTCTCTTAACGAAGCCAGAGGTGCATCGTAAACAGAGTTCGAAACGGGATTCGTCGAAATACGTGCATATTGTTCAAGCCAGGTATAATTGATCGCGCTCATTAGTGAAACCTCCCGTGAATGCGAATGAGCCGCGTGCTAATAGCGCACAGCGGCTTCATTTCTATGATTCAGGATCACATATGTGATCCAGCTCGTATAATTTAACTACCCATTGCCTGAACGCGATGTTCTTTGCGACCTGCTGCATGTACCATGGCACTGTTGATTACCTTGGTTTCAGGGGCAACCGGTTTTGGACGTTCGCCAGCGAGCGCATATGGCAAGCAGAGCGGTACATTGGAACGTGGATCCATCACAATATCTGCTTCAATGTTGAATACCTCACGCAGTACGTCCGAGGTCATCACTTCTACGGGTGAACCTTCTGCAATGGCTTTGCCTTGTTTGATCCCAATCATATGCTGTGCATACCGAGATGCATGGTTCAAGTCATGGACAACCATCACAATGGTCCGATTAGCTGTTGCATTCAGATGCTCCAGCAATTGCAATACTTCAAGCTGGTGAGCCATATCGAGGAAGGTTGTCGGCTCGTCCAGGAACAAAATATCGGTTTCCTGTGCAAGTGCCATGGCAATCCAGGCACGCTGACGTTGCCCACCGGACAACTGATCGATTGGACGGTCATGGAATTCTACCATACCGGTCACTTCAATCGCCCACTCAATCATGCGTTTATCTTCTGCACGCATGGAACCGAACCCTTTTTGATAAGGAAAACGGCCATAAGAAACCAGTTCTGTAACAGTCAGCCCTTCCGGTGCTGTAGGATTCTGAGGCAGTATCGCAAGCTGCTTGGCAACTTCACGCGTGGACTGCTTATGGATGGACTTGCCGTCAAGTAACACGCTGCCTGACTTCGGTGACATAATGCGTGCCATCGTTTTCAGGATCGTTGATTTCCCCGAACCGTTGGCTCCCACAAGTGCGGTAATTTTCCCTTGGGGAATCTGAATGTTCAGATCCTCAACTATCAGTCTTTCCTCATAAGCGATATCCAGCTTGGACGTCTCCAGACGAAACATGCGATCATCCCTCTCTCATTAATCCCGGTATGTATTCCGGCTATCGTAACGACAACGAAATTGAAATTATATTCTGATTCGATACTTCTGAATTTTCCGGCGCTTTGATCTTCTAAACTAAACAATTCAATCTGCTACACTAAAGATACTGATAATCATTATCACTTGTCAACTGAAAATCGCAATTATTTTGATGGTATAAGGCTTTTTTTGCTCTAATCCAGCATCTCTACGACAGTTCTGACACCTATTATATGAGATCATTTCTCAGTGATTCCGTGCCATTTTTCACTGCTTGCCTAATTCCCTTAATTTGAATCAATTCATTTGTGTCTAATTTGTGAACATAATAATTTATTTGCACACTTCAACTAGAAACGACAATGGTTACGCAAAAAAAGATGACCCTGAAACCTCCGTTTCAGAATCATCCGTCAAATCTCATTTTGTAGTTCCTTGTCTATTTCCGATTCTGATTCCGCTTTATACACAATCTCAACTTGGCTTCCGCATCAGGTTAATCGTGATCTCCGAACCTTTTGCACCCTGTTGGATGCTCACAACATGCTCGGGGTTGATATCGTCCGGGATCGAGATCTGCATGCCATAAGGGTACAAGCGATCTGCTTCCGCCAGAGTTAATGGTTTTGGAGTGTCCGTGTTATTCTGGCCCTCTGGCGAAGCTTGATCGGTTGAATTTTCACCTGTTTTATCTTGGCTTTGCGCCGGTGATTCATTGGTTATGCCAGTTGACGCATTGCCAACTTCGGATGGAGCATGCTTATCCGCATCACGCGTTGAAGCATCTGCCTGTTCATGATCAGATGTACCTGATGCAGCTGAGCCTGGCTGTTCCTTCGAGGAATCACCTTGCTGCGATGTTGTCTCGTCTGTTACCCCAGTCGTTGAATCAGCCGATCCTTGACCTGCATCTGTATCTGTCCCAGAGCCTTCACCACGATCGAGGCTATTCCATTGGCCTGTTACATCGATATCCTTGGTGCTTCCGTCATCCATATGCAGCTGGAGGTTTCCCTTCTCAAAAGGAATTCCGCCCGTCTCGCTCCGAAAGCGCAGGACTAATTGAGCTGATGACTCCGTTCCTGCTTGCTTATTCGCAGCAACCATGTAGGCGATGTAGTCTGCTGGCTTCTCTTCGGGATCCACCGAAGCAACAGGTTCCCGATCTATCGGTGGCTGCGCTTGAGGTTCAGATGAATTGTTCATTAGAGCATACGTACCACCTGCAATACCTAGAATCAGGAACAAGAGTAACAACCCCAGCCAACGCTTTTTCTTCCGTCCAGTCAACATGCGCATGAGTGGAGACGCAAGTTCCGCTTTGGCACGATCATAGACCGGTTTCAGCGCTTTCCCTGCTTTTGCATAATATGGCTTGAAAGCAGACTTGGATCGGAAGGCTTCCCGATCATGAGATTTAAAATACATAATGATAGCATCTGAGTATCCTTTATGTGCATTGGAACCACGAGCAAACATCCGCTGCGTGCCAGACCATTCGAAAAAGGAGTAGATTGCTGCGGGGTTACCTGTATGACTGCGTACAAACTCAATCAGACCCGAATAATCGAGGCGGTTACTGCCGCTTCCTCCGCGATAGAATGCCAGCGACAGGGCCTCATACGCTGCCGCTCCCGGCTGATTCCGCAGCTCTGCCACGAGCCAGCGCCGGGTCCAGCGCTGAAGCTCATCCCGCTCAGCAAGAGTGAGGGATTCCATCCCTTCTTCCGCATGAGCATCACCGCTAAGCCATGCTCTGGCAGCTAGCATCATATTGGTTCTTGCAGCAACATCAGAGCCCTGACGTGCCGCCCAGTCCCGAACCTCGTTCTCATGCTGCAAAATATCGATCTGCAGGAGCTGTTCCCGATTCACTCGTTCCAGATCCAGATCCTGAATCATAAACAGATTGATGACATAGGCAAGCTTGTCAGCCAGCTTGGTCAGAGCCTCCTGATATGCAGCCTGTTGTGCACCAAGGGCTGGTACTGTTGTTTTGCCGGAAGAATGCGTAGTCGCATCCTGCTGTCCTGAATGGGCAGCAAACTCCGATTGCCCGATATATCCAGTAATCTCCGGTTCCAGCGCAACATTCCCTGTGATCCGATCCAGAACGCTGACCTTCTGAAGAGCTTCATTAGCAGATTGGACCGGATCGGGTGCAGAACACAACCTTTCTCGTAGCTCGGTACATGATCGTTCCAGCAAAAAAACAGATTCGATCGCAGACGGGTGAGCCGTAACCCAACGCTGGATAAGCTCAATCACACCTGCTGCCGTTTCGGTACGTTTCAACTGATTGTCCAGATACGGCTCAAACAACAGCTTGGTCAACGACGCATTGCCCAGTACTTTGTCGAAGAACGCTTGATTCAGCTGAGTATCCCGATCCAGAATGGCATATAGCTCCTGCACAGCCCGCATCCGTTTCTGCGCACGCGCATTGTTGACAGCGTAGATAAAATAATCCACAATCCGGGCTTTCACTACAGGTGCAGCCACCCGGAAATACTCGCCGATGCGGGAAGCCACCGCTTCTTCGGGCACATTTTCGCGCCGTACACTATCCAGCTCCCGGCTAAGCAAGGTCAGGAACAGTTCGTTCAGACGTGAACGCTGCTGCAATCCGTCGTCCGGCTTCAGATACGTCAGCAAGCCGCTCAAGACTTCGCTTTTATGATTCAAATATAAATCTTCTACGCCTTGTTCAAGGCTATAAAATACCGATAGCTCCCCGTAAGCTTCAATGGAAAGTTCCCGTCCAGGCTCCATACCCGCAAGCATCTCATCGGCAAATCCATAGAACTCGGCAGACCTTGACGGATCCTGCATCAAAAACCATGCAAATTCTGCATAAGGCAGCTTCGCCACCGAAGCATCCACATGGGTGACACGTCCAGAAACAAGATCAAAGGTGAAATCCTTCTCCGTATTCCGATCCTTGGGACGCAGTGTGCCCCGCTCCACAAATTGCACATGAATGCCCTTCTTGGCCTGTGGTTCTTTGGCAAACGTCATAAAACCAAGCTGCCGCCGGAACGCATACGGCAATGCCTTGTACAGCAGACGTAACAGCGCCTTCGCTCCTGCGGTCACTTCCTCCGCTGGCACATCAAGCGCTATGTATACTTTGCGACGGGCCGCTACAGACTGCATCACGGCATACAGCATACGCTTGAAGAGTGTCTCGTCCATCTTCAGCGCGCTTAGAATCTGACTCGGTGAAGCGTCTGATGCGAAGCTGCCGCCATGTAGACCAGTTCCAAGACCTACTCTCTCTCCCGACGCTACAGGTAACGCTGTCAGCATAGGCAACTCCGTGCCCTGCTCGATATCATACGAGGTGGCGAACGTGGCATCCAGCCATTCGCTACGTTTCATATACTCTTCCGAGCTTGCCGGAGACAGGACATAATTGTGAGCGAAAAAGGCGCTGCGCAGCCCGGTAAAGTCTGCAGCCTGGTACACATTTTGCCCCAGAATGGCCTCGCCGCTCTCCAGATGCAGCAGATGCATGGATGCCGGGAACTTGTTCTCGTCCTTCTCACTCCGGCCTGTCAGCTCCGCAGGAGCGTCATAGACACAGTAAGGATGAAGTACTTTTTTGATAAAAGAAGGGTCGAGTCCCGGTGAAGCAGCCACCGTATCAAACCCCTCCGTCGTCCGGAATACTCCGCGCCGCTCTCTTGTATACATCTGTTGTTCAATGGACGGAGTGTTGGAAGAACGCATCATCCCACTCTCCCCTCAATGTACTTCAGTTTGTACAACAACCACAGGAAAGGCTCATCCACACGGATGGGACTTACCACGCCCTGAATTTTCATATCCACCGGATTGCTGCCCAGCGCAGATACAGCGAAATAAGCGGTGTCCTTGAAGTACACATCCATTGTGCCTTTGAAGGGACGATCCACTTTCTCGATAAAACGGCGAATCTCCCCGTCAATATTCTCAAACTCGGTCAGGTCGAAAGAGTCGCGGTGCACCATATTGCGGAACACATTGCTATTGGATTTGATGTAATCCCCCTCCTCGTCCTTGAGGGAATGTAGCATGTCACTTTTGGTGAGTACAACAGCGGTTGGAATATTGGTCTTGGCTTTGTCCTGATAAGCGATAAAGTCACCGAAAAGGGTCAGCACCACGTCACGCGGCTCATCGTATTTCGGCGTCCATTCACCCGGCTCGTTGCCGAGATTAATGCGAATTTTGTCCCGAATCGAACGAATCTGGAGCGGATCGACCATAAACAGAATGCCTGCCGAGTTTTTGATATGCTGTCCGTGCAAGCCCAGATAATCCTGCTCCACCATACCTTCACCCGCCACGTCAAAAAACACCAGGGTCAGCGGCGCTTTATCCTCGTCCTTGAACACAAATTGGAAAATAAACGGCTCCTGCAACTTTTCCTTCTGCGTGGAATCCAGCAGATCGCCCCGCTCGAACAGCGGCTCTTCATAATCCGCGCGGAAGCGGCGGCTGATCTCTGCGTTGAGCGGCATACAGGCGGCATCAAAATGATCTGCCGTATAATGCTGCAACGTATGAATCAACGAGGTCATGTAAACGGATTTCCCGACCTGGGAAGCCCCGATGATCGAAATGATATTGCTCGGTGCCTTACCAGCCGTTACAGGCAACTCGTTATGACAATGCGGGCACAAACGGCGGCGTGTCATTACACCGTACCGATCATTCAGTCCCATGACGATGTTATCCGAATAGATCCGATGTTCCTCGGGCACATCATGCGGAGCCAGTACAGCTTCCATATCAAATACCGTATCCAGCCCAAAGCGCTCCCGATATTTGTTCAGCTTGGCATCTTCTCCGAGCGCATAGTCCTCGTCATCGTCACGATGGTGCGCCGCACGGAACACAACCTCTTCCGGTGAAAACTTGCTAAAACAATACGGACATACAATGTCGTAAAACAGCGGTCGTTCCTCCGGCTGCTGTCTCTTCAAAAACCGGCTAAAGAAACTCATAGCCACTCCCCTCCCCGTGTAAATAAAAATTCAACTTCAGTCGTCAAATCTGTTTAATCTGATATCAGCCGATAAGCGGCTCCATATAGGGGGCCATCTGTGAAGAACAACCTTACATAGTCGTCCTTGGCGACTTCCACAGGTGGCATCTCATTTTTTCCTGCTGCAAAATCACTCACAAACGGATACACGGTACCATCATCCTTATGCAGTGGAACGCCACCCTGCTTGCGAACATAACAAAGGGCTTCTTTAGGTACAGGTACCTCGGCAGTCACGGTAATAAACACCGTCTTGCGTTTCTGAAAAAAGCCGCTCTTGTAACGAATGGCAAAGCGGATATCCGCCTTGCCTGCACTCGCAATCCCTTGATTATCTCCATCCTGCTGACGAATCAGCACAGGACCGTCTTCCTGCATCCGGCATGCATACACCGTGTACTGGATTGCACCAAAACCGGTGATTCTATCCGGATACCCGTTATTTGCCTTGTATTCCTCACGCGTATACAGCTTCAGCTTACCCTGTGTCGACCCTTCACCACGGTCACCGTAATTAACATCGCCTGTACGCCCTTCGTCCACACGATCAGCATTCATCCGATTGAGTTCCAGCCGTTCCACGTATACCGCTTCAAGCTGTTCCGGCCAGAGCCAGCGAAGTGTGCAACGACCTTCGTCCACCGCGAGCGTCAACTTTCGAATCCGGGGAGCCGAAGGATCTGCATCTGCACCTATAAACCGCATATTCCATTGACCTCCCCGATGTTAGAATCCTTTGCTGCGTGTGTCTCTTGGCCGCTGACCGAACCCTTCCGCAGATGAAGTTCCACGATCAGCATCCCGGCGTCCTTTGTTCCTACGTGGTGTGTTCTCTTTGATCGGAACAATCCAGGAGAAGAGGGTGAGTACACCCGACAGGATCAGCATCGCTCCCAATCGAACGAAAGCATCACCTACATTGGAACCGTTCAACCCCCATTCCAGTAACAGCCCAGCCAGCAAACCCGATACTGCACCGCCTACACCAAAGCTGAGTGCAAGATGACGGTTATCAAACACAAGTCCAAGAGATACGCCAAGCGCCACACCAAGCAATAGTAAGGCAACGACGCGGAAAATAGCCAAATACATGCTGTGCTCCATCGCACCGGTACGCTCCGTCACCAAAGTACGTTCATCAATCGTATCGTAAATCTGCTGGAACGCGACATTCAGCCCACCTGCGTCTGGCACATCATAGTACATCCCGCCGGTTTGCTGAGCAATGCTCTTGAGCAAATCCGTACCCGAAGGGTCTACGAGGCTCAAACCAACGGTATGGATGGCCACCTGTTCCTGTACATACTTTGGCAAAATGCCTGAGATATCAGCATCACTGAATCCGTCAGATAACAAAATAACGACTGTTCCCCGTTTCGGGTCCTGCTTGCCTTCGATCAGCTCCATGCCTTCCTGGAGTACCGTGTCGAAATTAGTGCCGCCCGACGTCGTCACGATGCCGTCGATTTTGTTATTCACTTCATTTTTGGCGGCTTCACTGTCTACGGCAATAAACGGCTGCAACAATTGCGGCTGGTCGTTAAACGTAATCACAGCGACCTGTTTGTCACTTTCCATCTGATTAATCAAGGTCTTGGCAGCTTCAAACCGTCCGTTATTCGGGTCTGTATCATTCATGCTGCCAGAGTTGTCGATCATCAATATGATGTCTTTGACCTGTTTCGCCCCGCCCGGATTGATCTGATAAAGCAATTGCAATCCCAGCCCTACAACCAGCAGTAGTGCCAGCGTTGCCGGAACAAGCAGCTTCCAGGATAAACCCAGATATCTGAGCTTCCACGAAGCGCCATTCAGACGTGGTGAGATCATCTCCGCCAGCAGGCAGAACAGTCCTACACTAAGCGCCAGTACACCGAAGTATAACCCCATCAGCAGCAGGCGCGGCATCTCTCCAAGCCACTGATGCAGCATGATTTCTCCTGCCGCAAAACCCACTGCTCCGCCAATCAGGCTGAACAGTACCAGGAGAAGATTGATTTTTCGCTGCATGTCTGCATGCATCCTTTCTCAAAACCCGCCAAGAGCGGGCTGACTTAATACCCTGTACTTTATTTATAATTGAAAAGATATACACAGGATTGGAAGGTCTCTTCGGCTCAAGCTAAACAAGTTGAAATTAAGATGGTTTACCCCACACTCTCCAGACCGAATGACCTTCCAAAAATGCGGTGTGATCTCTTTGTTGCCTCTTCCACTTATCAGAGGGGAGACAGTTTCTCCGCCAGATCCGCAGGATGAAGCTCATAACCGTTCTCCGTGTACGAATCGTAGTACACCTTGCCGTTACGGTACACCATAAGATCCTCCAGATGGAAACCACCCATCAGATTAAGCTTCTCCACCCCGCTGCTACGTTCCTCATACACCACACCCAGCTTGTAGATTCGTGAGGTTTCCTCGGCATGTGCCGCGTAGTCCATGAAGGCACTGTGATGGTCGCCAAAAAAGTACTTTTCTTCATACCGGTGCTCCTGTGTATAGTCGAACACCCGTATCCGGACAACCGCCTGATCTTCCAATGTGCGATACAGTCTGCGGAATAGATCATCCCGTGTCAGTACATCCCGATCCCGATACGTAATTGTCACATTGGCTCGCTGTAACAACTCCTCTTCGAATGGCAATCGCAGTGGTTCCGCGGAAAGCAGCAAGGCACGGCAAACTTCCATTACACGTGCGAGCAAACGCTCACTGCCTTCGGTAGCGAGCTGGTTCATGTCTCCCATGTAGCGATCTTCGAACCATACATCCCGCCCCCGTCTCGCCTCCAGGTCGGTGATCAGTTCTTCCGTCACTCTGCCGTAATACTCCATCACGTTCTGACCGATGTACTCATCGGCAGCAGCGATACTATCTTCCGCTGCTCCGCGCAATGTGCGTTCCAACGCTTCAAGTGAGGCCGTAACCTGGCGGCTGTAGCGATGCAGCTCTTCCATTTCCGTATCGTAAATCCGAAGCAGATGCAGTTCATTTTCGAGCCGCAGCAAATCTACTTTGGGTTCGTATACACGCTCCAGCAGACAATCGATCAGATTGCGTACGTTCTGCTTGTCGCGGAAGAGCGCCCGTTTGATCGGTTGATCTTCTACCCGTTCCTGCTGACGCTGTTCCAACAGCGCACGTGCGGATTCGAGCTGCGTCGATTTGTCACGAATCAGTGCAAGCAGTGCCTCACGCACGCTACCGGGCTCACCATCACTCCAGGCAACCCATTGAAAGTACCCCACCTCAGGGTGCTCCATATGGGACTGCTCAGCCTGACGGCGAAGCGACCCGCTGGAACTGCGTTCACGCACACGCTCCTGCACTGGACGAACCACATTTTCACGGAAGTAGGCTTCTGCCCCTTCTCCATAAAGCGCTCGCTCTGCTTCCCGCAAGGAGAGCGGCTTAAGCTCAGCGAAGCTGCGACTATGCGTCATGATGCCGCTCATGCCGCTAACCAAATCTTCGCTTGGCAGCAGACCCTCCACCTTGCGTTCCACCGAAGAAACATCCAGTCCGAAAAAGGACATTTTGTCCTTGATACTCCAGTCTGGCTCCTGCTGCATCCGTGCGAGCAGATAACGGTACAGGTGATACAACACCGTCAGCGCAATCGGTTTGTTCGGCCGCCTCACCTCGGCAAAACCTGCACTGGCGTATCCATGCTGATCCGAGGTAGTGCGAATATTATTTTTAAACGACGTATTATTGTAACTATTCGCACCCGTGCTGGCGATCGCAGCCCGGTCTTCATGACTTTCCTCCTGCTTCCGGTTTTTCAGCAGACAGATGTGGCAGATGATCTCGGCATTTTCGATCCAGCCGCCAGGCACACCGGTGCCACGTTCGTTTTTATCCGAAAGTACGTAGACCAGATCGAACAAAGGTGCTACGGGATGGTTGACGGGAATCGAAATTCCGTCTTCCGTCACCAGCAGGTTGCCGCTGAACTTATAGTCCAGCGATTGCATGTAGTCCAGCTCGCGCAGGAATGCAAGTCCTGCGGCGCTGGCATATCCGAAGGAATCAACCTGCTCCATCTCGCTAACCAGCACATGCAGATCGGTCTGTACTGATTTGAAGGATTGCGCGAGAATCGTCTCGGCCAGCTTAGTGATCTCTGGCAGCAGTACATTCAGCGGATCATCCGCTCGGGTAATGACCGTCACGTAAATTCGGTCAAAGGATGAATACAGACGTCCATATTCGGCAATACGGTTGCTTACCTGCCGCATCATTCGATTTAATCCAAAAAGCGCTGCTGCCGACTCGTGGAAACTACGGTGTACATCCTTGCGCAACGTTTTGGATGGTCGCTGTGCATGCCGGGTGGAGAGTGGTAAACGGTGATAGGTGACCTGAGCATTTTCATGTGATGATGCGGCCCCATAACCTGACCTTGCTTTCTCCTGATCTGATTTATCCATATTTACAGATGCATCGTCTGTCCCAATGTGCACGTAGACCACACCGTCTTCGTTATCCCACTTCAACTGATTAATATCATGCACAGCGGACACCGCTGGTTTCACCAGATCACCGACAAAAAGGAACAGGGCCGGGTAATGGATGCTACTGCGTCCATCCCCTTGGCTGCCCTGACGTTCCTGCTCTGTAGCGTAACGGGCAGCGTACTTCTGAAGCTCACGCTTAAGTACGTGCTGCATCCCGTTTTCTTTTTGCTGCATATTACTTGGTACATTCATACCATCAGCCACCTTATTTCAGCCTTCTGCGAATATCGTTCAGCTTCGACGACATCGTTCTGTAGAACTGGTAGATGTCTTCTCCGTTTGCGAGTTCTACCCGCTCGTACTCCAGACGATCACGCGATTCCATAAACAATGTTGCCAGATCATCCAGCTTGCTCAGCAGTGGTGTAATATCCTCAGAAGCCGTCAGATCATTATCGCGGCGGGAGGCTTTACGCAGCAATGTGCTACGATCCTTCTCGGACAGGCCACGGAAGTTGCCAAACACTTCGTATTCAGCGAAATTGCGGCTCTTCATCAGGTTGGCAAACGGCTCCCATGCATCTTCCTCCGGATCACGGTCATAGACATAGAGCGCACCCTTTTTGACAATCGTATCGGTATAGAGTGCTTCGATAAAGCGGTCATACCACTGCTCTTCGTCTTGGTACTGAGCAAGGATGCCTTCAAGTTCAGCCACTTTGGCGGTGATGGCATTCATCTTCGCCAGTTCCTCACGTACCCGCGCGATGAGCTGCGGAGAGCGTACCAGGTTTTCTTTGGCCATATCTTCATTAATACTTCCGAAAATATCCTTCACATTCACCCGTGGCAACCCTTCGGATTGCAGACGTTTCAGTTCAAGGACAGCCCGTTTCACTTCACCCAGATTCGGTGCGTTCGATGTAAGACGCATGTCGTAAGCAGCCAGCTTGGCAGATACGTCAAACGGTTCCGTTGTGACAATCGCATAGCGGTTACTTGTATTTTCATCCTCCGATTTGGCAGTAACAATCTTATAGCCGAGCGCTTGCTCGAATTCACTGCGAACCCTTGCGTTATACTGCTTCACGCGGACGTTCTCGTACACATCTCCCCATGATTTTTCCGGAATCGGAGACGGCAGGTATGTCCAGTTGTTTTTCTCCGTTTGCACCAGATGGCGTCCAATACCCTCTTTGTCCAAAATCGTGCGTTCGTAGCTCTCTTCATACACTTTGAGAGGTGTATACACAAAGAGCGGTACCCCGTTGCGGGTATTCAGCCAGAAAATCCGGTTCCGCACTTCGCTCTCTTTCACGGTAAAGTGGGATTTGCCCACGGCATTGTTCTGGTAGTTCCGAATCCCTTTCAGAATTCCCGGAGCCTGTGCTGGCACCGATACAAATCCCCAAGACGGGAAATGCAAACTGCCTGTGCTGTTGCTCAGATTAAACACCGGAACAGCCTCGTCATCCAGCTTGCCTGCGATGAAACGTTCCACGAACTTTTCAACGGACTCGTCTTTTCCGTATTTGATCACCAGGAAATCTTCCATAGAGCGAGTAATCAGGTCACCGAACTTTTCGCTCAGGAAGTCAGAGATCGAGCTGACAATATCAATCTCGTTTTCCTTCACCCACTGGCTCGAATTCTCCAGCAGCTCACGCGAGAAGTCGCGGATCAGGTCATTCGTATCGCGTTTATCCAGCAGCCCATCCACCACGCTCACGATATCCGGTACACTTACCACGTTCCAATAATATGTTTTGTTGCCTTTGTGATCGGTTTGCTCTTCGCCGCGTGTCAGCAGGTCACCGTTCTTGGCAAAGATGGAGCTGAGCGCATTAAGCGTCTCGGAAAATACGTTATAAATGCGGCTGTTCTCTTGGTTCAGCAGTTCATACAGGTCTTCATAGAACTCGATCATCTGGTCGTTACGTTCCACATCGGCATGCAGCCAGTATTCATGAATCTTCGCTTCAATATAAGCATTCTTTTTCTTCTCTTTGGAGACAAAAGCGCTCTTGGCATCGCCGAGTTTCTCTTCGGATTGCTCCTGAGCCGCTTCAATATCCCGTGGAATGCGGAACGCATTTTCGCGCAGCGTTTCGATGTACGACTGAATCATTTTCAGTACACAGAATCCTTTTTCGGTATAAATCAAACGAGAGACGTAGAAAGGACCCTGTTCAGGGTGCAAAAACATACGCCGGATCTGCTCGGTAAACTGACCTGCAATCTCACCCGGCAGCTGTTTCTTCGCTTTGATATATTCCTCACGGGCACGTGCCAGGAAGTTCTGTTCCAGCTCCGTATCCATGTTGACGACCTGGGATTTCACCACATTGCCGTAGGATAGGCGTTCACTGTTCTGGTAACCCGGAAGCGGTTCGGGTACGCGTGATTCGAAGGATTTAACCACACTCTCGAGATCGATACCCAGCTTACGTGCGAACTTCTCGGTATCTTCCTGATTGGGTGCTTTCGAGAACATGGTACTCATCTTGTCAAACATCCGGTAAGCCAGATATGTCGTCATCTCTTCAATCGGAAGTACGGCGGAAGATGCACCGATGATGTTGTAATCATAGTTGGCCGGGTACACTTTGTTCATCTGCGCGATGTTGGTGCGAATATTGCTGATATAGTCATGGATCGCAAATTCCTCACCCGACTGTTTCTCTTCACTGGAGATAAAGTTGGTGATATTCTCCGCGGTAACGTTCATGCAGTAATCATAAGCATTCTCCAGTAACTTGCCTTCCGTGTTCGTTGCCGAGATCAGATGACACAGGTTAAACGGCGGAAGCGGCGAATTTACGGTCAAAATATTGCCGTACTTCTGTGTAAACCGCTCGCCGCGGCTGTCCACGTTCATCCAGTAATCCAGCTCTTTGAGCGCTGCATATCCGTTCTTGCGAATATATTCGCGTGTATGCTCGCTCAAGCTTTTATTGGACAGGTTCACGTCTGGCGTGAATAGGTAACCGAGCGTGTTGACGCGGTCAATCCCGGCAGAGCCGTGATCCCGCTCGATGATGCCGCGCACGATATAGGAAATATCGAGGAAGCAGCCACTGCCTGTACCACCGGACAGACCGGTGAGCAGGAATACCATCAGTTTTTTGTTGGTACCAACGGATAGGGTTTTGATCTTTTTATCGATGGCCTGCACCACTTGATTGATCTTCGTAAACAGAAGCAAACGTCCAGCCTGACGCACACCCGCGGCTCCGTTCATGCCATCCGTAATGCTCAGTTCAGGGGAAAGCCAGTCTGTGATATACGGCTCCAGCACGCTGCGGTTCTGCAACAGTCCGCCAATCTCGGCGTTGGATAAAAGTACAAATTCGTTGATCGGATCCAGTCCGATGCCTCTATATTTCTTCGCACGATCCTGTTCGTTTGTCTCAAACGCCAGAAATTCAACGTTGTCCGGCTTCTCCATCTTTTTCTTGGACACCGGGTCTTGCGGCAGCTTGAAGCGGCGGTTGATCTGGTATTTCAGACGCAACAGCGCGTCAATCCCCGTTCCGCCCAGACCGATAATCAGAATCGGGTTATCAATCGTATCGACCCTGATTTTCTCACTGACGATGCCTCCGCCCAGTGATACATCCAGTTGCTGAATATGCTCTCTAACAATCGGTTTCATTCAATATCCTCCCTTAGTAAACCAGTTGGGCTACAACTCATTACACTTGCCACTCCGATGACAGAGTAACCTGAAGGGTCGCTGTTATTCCCGTATTTTTTGATTCAATTTTTCATAAAGGTGAAAATCCGGGAATAGCGTATGCTTCCGTAGTAGCTTTCTTTCAGAAAGCTTTCAGGCGAGCGCTTGCGCTTCTTCAGGTTTTCTCTGTCCTCTCCGTTCACGTGTAAACAATTAGCCCAACTTATATTGGTATTCCTTTAAATCAAATCATGCATTTCAAACAAATTATCAATTTAAACCAATAAACCGAACAATCACGTTACACCAAATACTCAATCAGTATCGTTTTATCCGCCTGTTGCAGCGGGATGCTCAGTCGATCACCGTTCTTCAGTTCAACGCCAGAGCTTGCATCCACCGCACGGCCGGATTTCTCCAGCGTGCCTCCTGCGGTATTGCGGATGATTAATCGGTCTCCATTGCCAGGGGTAAAAATATATTTCTCCGTTTCCTTCAGTTCAGGGTCAAGCTGCAGCAATTGATGCAGGTGGAACTTGCCCCGGAAGGATGCCAGCTTTTTGTATTGCGGATAAGATTTGTCTCCGGTGTTCTCATCCCGAATCTCCACGATGATCTGACCGACAAAGCCGCGATTTTTACGTTTCAGCCAGCCCATCAGGAACCAGCCGCACGCCGCCACCACGATCAGGGCGATCACACCCAGGATGACAGGCATCCAAGGGAACGGTTTCTCATTGGCACTCGCTGGTGTTGTCGGCTGTGCCTGATTTCCGCCTGAGCCTCCTGCATTGATAATGATCGGTGCACTTTCACGGTAAAAGCTATCTTCTTCCGCACGAATGACCAGCTCATAGTTGTGATTGTCCGGCACTTCAAAGATTCCGGCAAAACCGGAGCCCGTATTTTTCAGCGGCTGTTCTTCTTTTTTGCCTGTGTCCTTGTCATTCACGATCAGGGTGGCCTTCATATCTGCATACAGGTCATTATCCTGCAGCGGCTGACCGCCATTTTCCAGTCTCGCTGACAGGTCAATCTTGTCGCCTTTCGTATAGGACTTGGTCTTAATTGCGCCCGCAACGAGTTGAAGATCATAGTTAAACAGCAGGTTGATATCAATGCTGTCTTTGGGAGCCCCTTTTACCCGAAGTTTCCAGTCGCCCTCCTGAGGTTTCAGCAGCTTCACGAGTGAATAACTTTTGGATGTGGACAGCTTGGCCTCTTTCGAATTCAGATTTACGTTTTTTCCTGAAGGATCAGTTAACTGGATTTGTACCGGCTTCGACGACATGATGGAAATATTGGCTTCCAGTACGCTGTCATTCGGCACACTCACGGTAACTTCCTGATAACTGCCGTTTCCGGTTATCGAAGGCAGCTTCACCACATTCAGCTTGGCATGATCCGCGAAAATATCACTTAGAATCTGTGGCAGATCATCCGGTGTATCGGTAATGAACGACTTGCCTCCCGTTTGTTTGGCAAGATCTGCAAGTGCATTTTTGTTCAGCTTGCCATCTGCGTTAAGTCCGATAGTGTAGACTGGGATACCTTTCGCTTGCGCATCCTTAACGGCTTTTGCCAGATCCGCATCCGACTCGGCCTGAGTGCGTCCTTTGCTTTTGTTAAAATCGTTATTGCCATCCGCCAGCAATACAATCATGGGCGAGTGTGATGCGTCAGCCCCGTGGTTCAAAATATTCATAGCCTCCGCAACACCAACGGAAATATCGGTGTACGGGCCTCTGCCAAGCTGGTCGATAAAGTCTTTCAGATTGCTTTTATCTGCGTCAGACTGAATCTCAAGCATAGCCTTCTCTCGCTCAACCTGATCGGTGTAGGCGACAATACCTACTTTATCACCGGTGGTTGGCAGCATATCTATAAACATTTTCATCGCTTCATTACTGATCTTGTCACGATCACTTGTATTCATCGAGTTGCTGACATCGGCTACAAGCACCGCGTCAATTCCACTCGTCTGTGCCTGAGCGGCTTCCGCTTGGGGAAGCAGTGCCGAAGGCAGCAGAAGGGTTAGTAATGCCAGCAGAACCATGGTTCCGCTGAGCCAGCGTTTTTTGCGTATCCGCAGCATGGGCTGTACTCCTTCACGTTTGAGATTAAAATGCGAATAGTTTATTATAGGCGTCAAGCCTTAAGGAAATCTTAACAGTCTGCTAATAAAATCTGAAAAGCACCCCTATTCTGAGTTACAGTTTTGTAATGTCTGACAAAAATCGACGATTTTAGGGCTTTGGGTTGGAACAATAATTCCAACTATGGAAATATGATATAGTTATTGCCAGCAAACTGCAATATAACAGTGCTTGATCCTCAAGCCATAGAAAGGGACGGAATTATGGTTACATACGTATGCCTCGCCATATTGTTTCTTTTTGTCATCATCAGGGTGATCACGTTACAGGTTCATCGCCGCAAACCCGTCTCCCTCGAAGACACCGATCGCACCCTGTACAATATTCTCAATGGCGGACGTGATGGAGCATGAGTACCAAAAAAGTTGTTTCCATACGGCCATTTAACCGAACGACATATGCCTATGAAAAGTTGCATATTTGCAAGCGCTGCGGGCAATATACATGCCTTTGGGAAGACCACTGCACCTCCTGCGGACGCGGCACACTTGTCTCTGTGCAAGAGAAAGCAAATTCACGCGTGAAACGCCGGATGGTGCGTGATGTGTTCTTCGTTCTATTGATCGGCGCAGCAGCTACTTATTTCGGTGAAACGCTCGATCAGTCCATGATCGCGGCTAGCGTGTCGCTATTGCTGCTCGGTGGCCTGATCTTCATGCAGCAGCGTTCATTCGAGGTTGAACAGCGACGCGAGATGAGACGCTTACTGCGACTGGATGAAGAGGTGATCCGCCAGAGCATCAACCGAAACTGGGCCCTCGTTGCGGAAGCGCGAAAAGAAGACGAAGCTCTTGCCTATGAAATGCTGCGCGAGATCGGCTCTCTGATCTACAACGACCGGATTCGCTTGCAGCAGGTCGCATTACTGCAATCCTTCGTGCTGCGCAGTGATATGGATCTGCAGCTGAAACCGCTCCTGCTCCATAACTTCGAGCGGCTGCTCGCCGAGTATATTGGCGAAGTTGCCCGGCTGAAGCCGGAGTTGGTTCGTGAAGACGCGATTCGGTATATCGCGACGTATGAGGTTCACATTTTACAGCTGCATAATGGTATTCAAATTCTGACCGCCGTGGCCGCCGCTGCCGTACGCAAAAGCAAATATATTGAACTGTTTCCCAGTCTGATCACCCGCTATGCACGTTTCATGCCCAAAGACCGGTTCATGCGGCTCTATCACACGATCGAGCGTTATCCAACCAAAGCACGCGGTGGACTCGCGGAGTCCGTCGGCCGGGTATACAACGAAAAGTACCGGGATCAGTACGCTGATGTTCATGGATAACCGTGCATTGGCAACGATAGTCGTAGGTCAGTGAGAGAAAGACCTGTCCGTTTGTATTAACATCAGCGCACAGGCGCTGGAACCAGCTGCGTTGCTTGTGTACATGCTGTACAATCTATAAGTGAAATAATGCAAATTAGCTCCCTAACTATAGACGAACGGTACACCAGGCTTCCCTGCATTGTTGTGATCTAGTAAGCAAAATAGCGTGCTATCTTTTAATCATATAAGTTTTAAACCGAAAACACCCCGTCCTTAGGTCTAGGATGAGGTGTTTTGTCATATGGGTTCATACTATGCGGAATCTAACGATCACAGTGGAGCTTATTTCGACCAAATTAACACTCTAACAATTCTAACGATCTCCAGGAGCCTTATTTCGCTGAAATCACCACAATTCACCCTTTATTAATGACTTTTTCTTCAAATAGCGTCTCTCCTGATCGTTAGAATTCTTTACTCTTCAAAAAAGCACGAATAAGGCTTCTCGTGATCGTTAGCGCTCGGGGATGAGATAAAGTGGTAGTTTGGTGAGGTTAAAAGCTAACTAATATGTAGTGTGATAGAAGACGAAGTATCGCACGGCAGTCGACGGCACTTATGGGACAACATTGAGATAACAAATGAGCTAACTCAAAGTGATATCACATCAAAGCTAGCAGGAGTGTAGCCATCATAGCGTGGTGACTGTACAACGAGTGAGAGCTGGAGTGAGGTTCATCGTGTAGATAAATACATGTAAAATAAGGGCTGTACCGTTGGTTGTAAAAAAGGGTCGCGACGTGTTTCCGTCGCGACCCTTGGTTCGAGTGTTCGGTACGATGACGTACCCGAACCCTCTCGGTGTGTGCCATGCGGCATCCGCTACTCCGGTCGCATGGCTATGATGCTTCTAGCGCAAGATGCGGCTGCATCGCCGCTTGCGCCAGTGTGTTACCGTCCGCGACGAGAATCGCGGCGGTCGCCCCTGCTCGGACCGCGTCCTGCGGAGTCCGAGCGGCCCGAACCAGCGCCACCGCGCCCAGCGGTGCGCTTGTCTGCGCTGCGGCCTGCCCAGCCGCTGCCTTGGCTCGTGCCGCGGCTACTGCTGCCGCGGCCCTGGCTTGCTGCACCGCGACTGCTGTCGCTGCTGCGCGCCGAACCACGACTCGCGCTGCGCTCATCGCCGCTACGGCCGCCACTACGGCCACCGCTGCGGCCTCCAGATGTGCCGCCGCGAGATCCACGACCGCCACCTTCTCGGCGGTCGTTACGACCTGAGCCGCGACGGGCACTGCCTGTCCCGGCAGTACGGCCGCCACGCTCATCATTTCCCTCGCTATTAATTACACGGCGAGTAGCTCCCGTGGAAGCGACTGGACCCTCACTCGTCCACTGAATACGGTTCAGCTTCTGATTCGTACCTTCCTCGATTCGAGCAAGCTCCGGTCTGTCGTGCTGAGTTGCAAACGTTACGGCAAGACCCGTTCCGCCTGCTCGTCCTGTACGACCGATCCGGTGAATATAACTTTCTGCATCATGTGGCATATCGTAGTTGAATACATGGGTTACCCCTTCAACGTCCAGACCACGTGCAGCAACATCCGTAGCCACAAGGATTTGCAACTTCGCATCACGGAATGCCTTCATGACCTTCTCCCGCTTCGCTTGGGACAAGTCCCCGTGAAGCTCGTCACTTTCATACCCGGCTTCAATCAGATCTTCGTTCAGCTTGGAAGCCCGGCGCTTCGTCCGGCAGAAAATGATCGCCAAATACGGGCGGTACGTATCAATCATGCCACGCAGCGCATCAAACTTGCCACGATCCGTGCATTCCAATACCTGCTGGCGAATCTGGTGAATCGGAATCATCGACTTGGAGGATACTTTGACATCCTCCGGATCTTTCATGTAATTCTTCGCCAGTACACGAATGCCTTTAGGCATCGTTGCCGAAAACAGCATTGTTTGACGTTTGTGCGGCAGTTCGCGCAAAATCGTCTCCACATCATCCAGGAAGCCCATATGCAGCATTTGGTCAGCTTCATCGAGCACCAGTTTTTTCACATTATCGAGCTTCAATGTACCACGGCGCAGGTGATCCAGCAGACGACCTGGCGTACCTACAACGATCTGCGTTCCATTTTGCAGCTTGCGCAGCTGCTTTTCGACATCCTGTCCACCATACACAGCAAGCACATGCAGCTTGTCATCGTTAGCGGTCAGTTTCTTCGCTTCTTCTGTAATCTGCAAAGCCAGCTCACGAGTAGGCGCGATAATCAGTGCCTGCGGAGAGAGGTCAGATACGTTAATTTTCTGAATAATCGGCAGCAAAAAAGCTAGCGTTTTCCCTGTGCCCGTCTGTGCCTCGGCAATGATATCACGTCCACCCAGCAGTACGGGTATTGAACGCTCCTGTACCGGAGTCGCCACCGTGATTCCCTGATGTTTCAGTACCTCGCACCACTCCGGACGAATTCCTAGTTGTTCAAAATTTGTCAATCGTTACACCTCTGTATATTCATTTAGATAAGTCCATTTCATAGAAGACCCTAGCCCTTTGGAAAATGCATAGGCATCTCCGTCTGAACTTCATTGAGTCTATAGCCATGTCTGAGTCTACATACGAGCCTGCTATTGGTGTCCGTGTGCCTGAGTTCTGCATCTGAACCTGAATTGGATTCTGTGTGCATTCCCCAAGTTCTGCATATGAGCTTGCATTTCGAATCATACTGCGCTGAGTCATCACGGCTTCAATCACGTCTGCACTTGATTCTCTAATCTGATCACAACCTGTACATGCAACACACACACACGTAACTCCACACTAGTTTTCCTGAATTCAACTCTGATTATGAAATGAATTTTTAAAAAGCAATCATTCCGTTGCTCTTCTTCTCCATACCCTGTAGTTTACACGTTCATCCAGCAAAACAAAAGCGAAACCGAACTACCGCGCCAACTTGTAGCATAAACGTATCGTAAAAATCAGACATTTTATAAGTCACTGTGCGAACCTGACATCCCTACCACACATTTCAGAAATGTACTCATAGAAAGATAAACATGAGAAGATTATCATTGTTTACATTCTTTTTTATTCGATTTTATAAATTTTTTTCATATTTTGTAAATTAGTTTGTTACATATCTTATAAGTTAGCCTTTAAATTAGCTGTGTAGGTAACCAACCTCAATCTGGTGGCGTCTATTCTAATATGTACGCTACGTGATCCAGGATTGGATGAACAGGAGGGAAACATGCGATGAAAGTAAAAGGAATACGAAGAATGATGATTTGGGGGCTGATTGGCATTCTCGTGCTGATCATCATAACTTTGCTATCTGTCTTGAACAACGTTGGTTACAGCAACGTTAGACAAATCATACATTTGGAGCGTAGTGGTCACTCCGTTATTCAGATGGAAACCCCTTCGCCAGGCAGGGAACGTTACCTTACCAAAGACCAGAACGATCCGCAGGAGCGTTTAAAGTCAAGGATGGAGCGTGAAGGTTGGAAATACCAACAACAAGAAGGCTCGGGTTATTTTTTCGTAAAAGAGGACAGGCAAGCGATTGTGACCATTCGCCAATGGAATCATTTTTACATCTTATACGATTTGAATGGCGGTATTGCCAACCTTGAAGACTAGCTAACATAACAAGATTACTAACTAAAACAAACAACTAAAGACCACCAATAAACATAACAATAAATTCTAACGATCCCCACAAACCTTATTGGCTCGAAATACGCACTGTCAGAATTCTAACGATCACCAGGAAGCTTATTTCCTTGAAAATCACAGAAATCCCCAAAAAAAGGAGTAAAATCAGCTAAATAGCGTCTCTGGTGATCGTTAGAAATGCAAATGGCCCAAATAGGCCTAAATAAGGCTCCTCATGATCGTTAGCGCTCACGACTACAAAAAAAGCGGCTCCCCTCGCATAAACCACAAGGAGACCGCTACGCATCAATACTTTCTAGCATTACCTATCAACCGTAGCCGTTTCAAGGCTTACCGTTACCTAACTATCGCTTAAACTCAGTCGCCTACATTACAACTTAACCCTACTACATATAGAAAAACAATCCCCCTAAGCAGCTACTCTACGCTCCGTGTCCCCCAGTACCCGCACCTGGAACCTTGAATCCGCTGCGCTCCAGTAGGCGGGAGCTTTCTTCGTTCAACCCACGCAGATGCACGGTTTTACCAAGCTTCGCATATTTGAATTTCACTTTGCCAATCGCCACAACCGCCGTGTTGTCCCAGATATGCGAGCCGCCAAAGTCAATCGTAATGTCCTGTGGATCTGCTTCCACATCGAATTCATCTACAAAATGGGACGAAGAACCGAAGAAGAACGGTCCGTGCACACGATACACTTTCTGTCCTTGCTCTTCGCTAGCCTGTACACGAATTTTGGTCTGTTTCCAGCCAAAATGCAGCACGCTGAGCACGACACCAACCATCACCCCAAGCGACAGGTCATGCGTGTAGACAACGATCGCTACCGTAACCACCATAACGAAAGCTTCTGCGCGTGGTACGCGGGCTATATTTTTAACAGAACTCCAGTCAAACGTACCGATACACACCATAAACATAACGCCTACCAGTGCCCCCATCGGAACTTGTTTCACCACACCGCTGAGCAATAACAGCAAAATAGCAAGGAACGCCCCTGCCGTAAACGTCGACAGCCTTCCGCGTCCGCCTGACTTCACATTAATCACCGACTGTCCGATCATCGCACAACCGCCCATGCCGCCAAATAAACCATTCACGAAGTTTGCAATGCCTTGACCACGCACCTCGCGATTTTTGCTACTTTTGGTTTCGGTCATCTCATCCACAATCGTCGCGGTCAATAAGGATTCCAGCAAACCGACCAGCGCCATTGTGAATGAATAAGGCAGCAGAATCATCAGTGTATCCCATGTCCACGCAATATTCGGCAAATGGAACATCGGCAGTGTGCTCGTCAGATTGCCCATCTGACCTACCGTTTTCACATCGAGATGAAAGACCACGGTAATAATGGTCATGATAATAATCGCTACAAGCGGAGCCGGAGCCCCTTTGAAAAAACGTGGCAAAATATAGATGATTGCCAGCGTCCCCGCCACCATCGCATACATGATCCAGTTCGCTCCCGTAAAATGGGTGAGCTGCGCCATGAAGATCAGAATCGCCAGTGCGTTAACGAATCCGGTTAACACCGAATGTGGCACAAACGTAATAAATCGCCCCACTTTAAATATGCCTAAAATAAACTGAATAACACCAGTCAAAATGGTCGCCGCAAAAAGATACTCCACGCCGTAATCCTTTACAAGCCCAACCATCAATACCGCCATAGCTCCTGTTGCTGCCGAGATCATGCCCGGTCTGCCGCCCGCAATCGAAATAATGATCGCTATCGTAATCGACGCGTACAATCCGACCATCGGATCAACACCGGCGATAATGGAGAAGGCAATGGCTTCCGGAATGAGTGCCAGCGCTACTGTAATGCCCGCGAGCACGTCTCCGCGAATGTTGCCAAACCACTGTTGTTTTAACGTATTCATATGTTCTTGCTTTGCCTCCTAGATGTGTCCATCAAATTAAAGATCCTGCTGAAGAGTAACGGAAGCCGTACAAGTCTGATTTATCACCATCGAACCCATAGAACAGCGACAACGGGGAATCCACAAACAACACAAAATAACGGATGAGTCTTCGTAGAAATAAATGATTGTGCGCCTGACTCTTCATCTGCTCATAGAAATGCCTAAAAGCATACCGTTCCCTTAACCTGTCTAGTTCTAGTCTAATTTGTCCATAAGTGCATGATGGTCTGCTTCCTTGATCCAGCCGCAAACACCGTTTCACAATCATCATGTCATTACCGTTCCAGCATGTACTGACCATTTCCGTTACCTATGCAGTTGTCTTTCTTGCTTACGGCATCTCGTCCATCATCTAATCTCCACTTCATTCGATGAATTGACGAAGCAATGCCTGTTGTTAGTTTTCCTCTCTCAGAAAAACCGGGGCCGTTAATCTACTGACCTATTATTATAGTTACAGACTTACATATGTACGAACTCTGTAATGTCGTAAAAACCGGGGCTTACCTCCTATTATCTTCATCCTTCTAGATTTAACTCGGTTTATCTCCACTCATTAAAAAAACCGCAAAGACCTTTCATAAAAGGTCTTGCGGCTTATCTTTGGCATTCCCATTGTATGGTGAGTGATTCCTATTTCCAAGTAATCAATTTTTAGCGTTAGTTTGCTAACCTCATTATTATAAAATCTTAAACTTCCGGCTTAAAACCTGCCCGATTTAAATATCGAGTACAACAGAAACGCAACCATCAGGATTGCCACAAGAAAACCAATCTCAATCACCGGAATATCCCACAGCATCGTGGATTGGTGACTAATCGAAGAACCGATAATAAGTCCAACCATGATGATACAGAAGGCGAGCAGCACGATGCTGAACGATAAACGGTTACTGATCTGATCCAGCCTACGCATGAGTGACTCGAGTTCGGGAACGCTGATCTCCAGCCGCAACTTGCCTTTACTGATGATGGAGGATAACTGCCGCAGCTGCCCTGGCAACCCAATGACACTTTCCGCCATGTCTGCCGCACTGCGAAACAACCGATTTTTGATACGTCCCGCGCTAAAACGTTCCTTCAGCAGCTTCCGTCCAAACGGCTCCGCCATATCCACGATACTTAAGGTAGGGTCGAGATGTTCGATGACCCCCTCCATCGTCAGCAGCGATTTGCCCATCAGCAGAATATCCGCTGGCATCACAACCCGATGCCTCTGCGCGACGCCGAACAGATCGTTCATGGCCTGACCCACGCTGATTTTGGAGAACGGAATATCGTAATACTTGGTTCGAAGCTTGTCCAAGTCTACATGCAGTCCGCGCACATCCATGTCATCCGGCATCATGCCCAGCTTCTCAATCGCCCGAATCATACTGTCCGTATCCTTCCGCATGAGTCCGATAATAAGTGACGCCAGCTGCTGCCTCATCTCATCGCTCAGACTGCCAACCATACCGAAGTCGATGAAGGCGAGACGCCCGTCCTTAAGCACCATGAGATTGCCTGGATGCGGGTCGGCATGGAAGAAACCTTGCATGAAAATCTGGTTCAGCAATGCATCCACCAGACGCTCTGCAATATTATTCAGATCATGACCACGTTTCACCAGTTCATCCCGATTGTTCAGCTTGATGCCCTCGATATACTCCATGGTCAACACACGCGATGAGGTCTGATCCCAGTAGATCACCGGAATCTTCACTTTGTCGTCCTGTTGATACTGCTGTGCGATCTTTTCCGTATTGCGGCCTTCGATCGTATAATCCAGTTCCGCCATCAGAGCCTGAGCATACTCTTCCACCATCTGCGGAATCTGGTATTGTTTCACCCAGTCCCAACGTTTCTCCGCCATGGCGGTCAGTTCACGCAGAATGTCCAGATCACGTTGCACAATCCGGGATATGCCAGGTCGCTGGATTTTGATCGCTACCGCCTCTCCGCTCTGAAGTTTGCCCAGATGCACCTGACCAATGCTGGCCGCAGCCACCGGGGTATCCTCGAACCGGGAAAAGATCTCCTCCAGCGGTATATCCAATTCCTGTTCCAAAATACCCCGTGCCGTCTCAGACGAAAAGGGTGGAACCTGATCCTGCAGTTTCACCAGTTCCCGAATGACCGATTCAGGCAAAAGATCTGCCCTTGTGCTTGCAAGTTGCCCCAGCTTCACAAAAGCCGGCCCCAGCTCCTGCAGCACCAGCCTGATCCGTTCACTGAGCGTTTTGGTCGGCTGCGCTTCACGCGACATCCACCGTCTGGGCAAGGCCAGCAGCTGGAATAATCCCAGCTCCTCGACCATATAACCGAAGCCATGACGCACCAGCGCCATGGCAATCTCTCGGTATCTGCCGACATGTTTAATTCGCACAGCCATCTATTCGATCTCGTTTCCTTTGAGAGGAGGAGCGTCTTCAACAACCGGAGCCGGGGATTCATCGAGTTGAAGCTGTGGTGTCTGATTCAGCTCAGCCAGCTTTTTTTCCAGAACCGCAACACGTTGCTCCAGAGCAGCCACATCACTCTCAGAGGCCACGCCAACTTCCTGCAGCACACGTTTGACCTGCTCCTGAATGATACGTTTGAGCTGACCCTGTTCTTCATCGCCGCGCTCCATCAATCGTTCAATCAACGCTTTGGATTCCCCGGGCGCAAGCTCCCCACGTTTCACCAAATCATCCACGGTTTTCTCAATCTTTTCTTTGCTGACCACCGTAAGACCCAGACCTAACGAGAACGCCTTTTTGAACAAATCGCTCATCTTATTCATCCTCCTCTTTGGTTGTCTCTATATTACACCTCGTCAATCTGAAAATGCAAAAAGGAGAGCTACATTACACGTACCGTGCTGCCCATTTGCCTGCCTGCAAAACCAATCGACGATACGTTTCATTCGCAAAGGATGGAACAGAATGCCCAGGCATCAAATATACAACTCGCCCCAGTCCATATTTATGTGCCCATGCCGCCGGTTTCAGTCCGTCTTTGGACCGGTACTGCAGTAGAATTTTGGTCTCGGTAAATGAACCGAACTCGAACTCATAGGGCTCTTCTTCCATTGTAAAATCGGTAATCCCCTCCGTCACGGGATGACTCTCTTCCGTCACCGTGAATTCCAGCGGCGCATAAGGCGGATGATGAAGAAACTTGGCTCCGATCATCTGTTTGATCTCATTTCGGTTCTGAAGCGAGATGCCATTATGTAAGATGACCAGCCCACCCCCGTTACTTACATAAGACAACAAACCTGCTGTCTGCTGTGGGGAGACTTTACCTCTCCAATCGTCCATGTATGAGATACATACATCAAACCCGGAAATATTTTCATGAAGCAGCATATTGCGATTTTCGCTGCATTGAACAGTAATGGTATCTTGAAAAATCCGGCTGATTTCGCCATCCACCCCCTGCAGCGGATGCCAATCCGGATGAGTATAATCTCCAATTAATAATGCTTTTTTGCGATGATCCATCCTAATCATCTCCTTTCTTGTGATCCTGTTGAGTTAAATTCGTTTGCACGCTCCGTATCCTATAAATTAACCATACTTTGTATCATCGACTACCCATGAAGCTTTACTTCCTA
The DNA here is from genome assembly GCF_052691815.1 of Paenibacillus sp. TSA_86.1. Classification (NCBI taxonomy): domain Bacteria; kingdom Bacillati; phylum Bacillota; class Bacilli; order Caryophanales; family Paenibacillaceae; genus Paenibacillus; species Paenibacillus sp. TSA_86.1. The sequence goes on from NZ_JBQZGE010000020.1 coordinate 49,410, forward strand.
GTATAGCCGCATTATGGTTTGGCATATCCAACCATCCCTATACGACATTTATTTCCCAGTCTCCTTGCTCGCCAAATGCTCCGTCTAACACATTCCACATTCTTCACTAAAAACCTTTAATTGTACAGTCCAATACCCAACTTCACGACCAAAGTCTCAGGACAATCCAACCGAATTCGAGCCCTTCCGCTCATTGTCGAAGGAATGACCGCCAGCTGATTTCACAAAGCAACAAAAATCGTCACTATCCTTTGCTGTATTGCTATTGCAGTGCCTAAGTCTGGATAAAAATGAAATAAGTTCTGATCCATCAACTGGACCAGAACTGCACATATTCGTTCATATGAAATCTATTTTATCCCAAAATACAACCACTCTCCGAACATGCCTTGCCAATGTTGCTCTATGATTCTTCTCGGACACCTACCGGATTGGCCGCAAAATAACGACCCAGTTCAACGATGAGCGCGCCCATCTTCTCGTCCTCTGGCACAACCAGCGCTTCAATTCCTTCTTCACGCATGGCATTCGCCGTGACCTTACCGACCGAAGCGGGGACTACCCCTTCCTTGAAGGCTGTCAGCATCTGCTCCAGCTTGCTTTGGGAAGCTGCATATTCCGTCAAAAATCGAACCTGCGGCCCGCTTGTAAAAGCTACAGCATCCAGCTGATGCTGGGTGATCTCATTCAGGAGCCGCTCCAGCTCTGCTTCTTCCGGCGGTACGTGACGATATGGCAACACCTGTCGTACAACAGATCCTTGTTCTTCTAACCAGCGAACCAGCTTGGGAGCCGTTTCTCCATGCAGCTGTAACATCACCTTTTTGCCTGCCAGATCATGCGAGCCAAATTCACGAATCAATCCATCTGTACTGCCATCATCATCTCGTACCAGAGGGATCAACTTCAGCTTCTTGAGTGCATTCACTGTTTTATAGCCTCGGGCTGCGATACCCGCTTCGGATAATACACTTCGAAACTGTCCCGCCATATCCATATCCTCAGCCATGTCGAATAAGGCGTCCAGCCCCATGCCTGTCGTAAAAACAGCCCAATCCGGCGGATTGGAAATCCAGGATACCAGTCCATCTCGAATGTTACGGTCATCCAGAAATACTGTGCCTTGTGCAGGACGCACAAGAGGGATTCCACCCATTTTCTCCACCAATAAAGACATCTCTTTGGACTTCCGCGGTCCAGTCAAGGCTACGCGTACCCCTGCCAAATGTTGAGCCATTCATGTTCCCTCCCATTGGTTCAGCCGAATGTTCATCAGTCTGACTACAGTATACAGGGTACTACTGCGGAGGGAAACATGCCTGCTCTCTTTCCAGGCTATCTATCTATAACGATTTTTTATGGGTTGGTTCAGGAAGGCTGCAGATTGCCGCTACCATGTGATGTTTTGCCTTTATTGTCTTTAGACTTATCCGCTGACTTTTCACAAGACTTCTCTTCTGAGTTCCCTTCAGAGTGACCTGATTCATTAGATGCCTGCTCCTGCTTCTGTTCCTCTTCCTCTGGTTTGCCTCTGGATGCCAGCTCACCCGAGCCTGAATTCGGGGCATGCTGTTTTTCCTTTTTGCGCGGACGAAGGAACAGGAACAGCACTATGGGGAATAACACCTCAAAAACAATCGCGATCCACGTCCATTCAAGGGTAAACCGGTTCAGTTGAACCGCATTGCGGAAAAACCAGAATCCACCTACAAAACCCAGTAGCGCAATCGGACCAGTCAACACTTTACCCGACACTTTGGGTATCATGCGCTTCAATCCCCAGCACACCAAATACAGGTCGAATGCGATCTTCGTAATCGTACATGGCAAGGTTGCTGCCGCAAGTGCCAGATCAAACCGATCCAGGAAGTCACTGATCTGTAGCTGCCTTGCCAGCTCATACGATGGATATACCAGTCTTGAGGCAATGGGTACACCAATGGAGACGATCGTCTCTATAACAATCAGCATCAGCATTAAAGCCGTCACAATGGTGCCTGAAAGAACCGACTTCACCCTGAAATCTTTGCCTCTCACCACAAACGGTAATGCAATCATCTCTCCGTAAAACGAAAAGATATACCAGCTTCCCTTACCGACTCCCGCAAGGTCAATGTCGAAATAGGGTTTCAGATTATCGAGATTGACCTGTTGAATTAGCATAAACGGAACGATGAAGGAGTTAACCAGAAAAAGAGCCACATACAGCTCTACCATCCCAATCAGGGAACCCAGACCACCACGAACGATAAACACAGCCATGACAAGCAGAGAGAACGCAATAATGGATATGGGTGTTGTTTCCAGCAAGGTAATACTTACATAGTCCCCGGTCAGCCGGATATCTCTGGCAAATACAAAGAAAAAAAAGGCTATGTACATAAACCCGGCTACCCTTCCGAGGAAAGGGAAGCGATCCACCATGGACTCAAACAGATCCTTGTCCGGGAAACGCCGCTGGACACGGCTTAACATGTACATGGATGCAAACATAATCAGAACGACAGGTACATAGCTAAGATAAGCATGCTGTTCCGCATAAAAGATGGCTTGAGCATGAGGTTGAAGCAACGTGCCCGTTAGACTAAGCAACATAATGATTAAAACCATTTGTCGGTGGGTTACTTTCTGAATCATTTTGCCCCCTCCTTTCCTGCACTGTATTGCTTACTCCCCCTCATATCTCACTTCATCAGGGTAATGGCAGCAGTCGTTGAATCACATGACTCATCCATACGGTTATATAAATCGTTTTGTTCAACGTCGTTACATACAACCAGCTGGCAATCCCAATTCCAATTAGGCCGTAAGACAACCAGCGATTGATAGGCGCAGCCTGTTTCAGATGGCGAAAATCCATGACAAGCACCCCAATAACCATAGCCAGATAGGTGAACAACAGTGGTTTAATCATGTAAGATATCCTCCTCTACAACCCCGATTGGTTTATTGACAATGCCGACATTCTCAACAATGACATGGGGATCCACAGTTACCTTCACCTCCGGGTAGAGGACATCCCAGCGATCCTTAATCTTCTTCCATTCCTTAGGCAGATGCTGATGAATAGATCGACCTATGCCAAGAATGTCCGCTTTGAATTTATTCTGTACCAGGTGTACCCCTTCCTCAATATCCTCTTTGATCTTCTGATGGATGGCTTCATTTATTTTAAGGATCTCTTCTTCCTGCCGATCCCCATAGTATGATTCGTTGTCTACAACTACACCTTTGGCGTAAAGTTCAATGGTTACTGTCACCTTGCCATTCTCTATACGAGGATGAAGGGAAGCATTATTCTCATTCAGTTTGATGAATAAATCCCCTTTGCCTCGCGGGGCTTTAATCATCACTTCAGGTGCATTTGCTTCACCCATCGCAAGAATTAGAGCATCTGCCGGAGCCTTATCCATCATGCCAACCAGTTTGTCTTTTTTGAAAATAGCCAGACCATCCAGTTTGATATTGGTCATGGAATCCTTCCAATCTTTGGGTACGCTATCCGAAACTGAAGCAATGGGCAGAAATGGATCAATTCCCTCGCTTAGAATGGAGTCAATAAACGTTTTGAGTGAACGCGGGTTTCGCATGTTCAGGAAACATAATTCACGTACCATCTCGGAAGGAAACTTCTCAATGGGAGCATCTGTATCAATCACTTTATACGCCTCCCCCCGAGTGACCACAGGCATGGCAGAGAGCCGATTGAGCGGAAACCGTGTAAGTAAATCCAGCATGGAGGCGACGCCCTCCCTGGCAAGTTCTTCTCCAATAAGAATGGTTCGTCGGTGTGCATAATAAATCTTACGAGATAGTGACTTCTGACCTTCAAGCGTTGTACCGCGCAACGTTCGAGCCGTGTTGGAGAGCAGAAACCATGACTTATCACCACTTGTTCCCCCGCCCCCTCCTTCACTTCCCGCTGAACCTGACTGCCCTGGAAGAGCAATCTGCAGACTGGATCGGTAATTTTCACCCTCTTTATCGACAGCAATACCAATTACGAAGGCAACATCATTGATCTCTTCGCGGTCCCAGCAGCCCGTAAGCAGGGAAGTACAGAGAACCAGTGCAATGACAGTCCTGTATTTGATTAGAAACTGCATGGAGTCACCATCCTTCCTCTGCTTCCGGTGAACCATTAATATCTCTGGTCATACGCTGACGATCCTGGTGAACCGTCGAAGGGCGATTGATCATTTTCCACCAAGGCACCCGAACCAGAATATCTTTGGTATCCCTTTTATGGTATGGACTCAAGCCGGACAGATACGGCACACCAAATGAGGTCATCTGTGTAAGGTGCACGGAGATGAGCACCAGACCAATCACGATGCCATATAACCCCAGCATGCCTGCCAGAAGCATGATCGGAAATCGCAGTAATCGAACGGTAATGGCAAAGTTAAATCTCGGGATGGTGAAGGATGCAATACCCGTCATGGATACGATAATAACCATTGGCGCAGATACAATACCTGCCTGCACAGCAGCTTGACCAATAACAAGGGCACCGAGGATACTGACGGCTTGCCCCACCGTTTTGGGTAACCTGACCCCCGCCTCTCGCAAAGCTTCGAAGGATAGTTCCATGATGAGCGCTTCAATGAGTGCCGGGAAAGGAATGGCTTCCCTGGCACCGGCAATGCTAAGAATCAGTGTGGTTGGAAGCATGTCCTGATGAAAGGTCGTAATCGCGATATATAGTGCTGGTAGAAACAAGGCAATAGCTACAAACAAAAAGCGAATCCATCGAACTAGATTACTAATGAAGAAGCGTTCATAATAATCCTCACTGGCCTGTAACATCTGCCACATGGTCACGGGTGCAATCAACGCAAACGGTGTGCCATCCACCATAATGGAAAATCGACCTTCCAGCAGATTTGCTGCGACTGTATCTGGACGCTCCGAGTAATGCATCTGTGGAAATGGAGAATAGGGATGGTCCTCAATAAGTTCCTCGATATAACCACTCTCCAGAATGCCGTCGATTTCAATCTTCTCCAGACGTTTCTTGGCATCCTGAATTAATTGAGGATCAGCAACCCCTTCAAGATAGACCAACACCACATCGGTTTTGGTGTCCGTCCCCAGTGTCATACTCACCATTTTGAGTGCAGGAGTCTTTAGTTTGAAACGCAACAAAGCTGTATTCATGCGTAGAGTCTCGGTGAACCCCTCTCTCGGGCCACGAATGACAGACTCCGTCTGCGGTTCCTCTACGCCCCTTCTTACTCCACCTTTGACATTAAACAGCCACGCTTCACGTTCTCCGTCCATAACGAGTAATGCCGATGAGGCAAGCACGCCCTCCGCCGCAGCCGCCCATGTCTGAACTCGCTTCACTTGTGTTAGCTCAATCCGTGTATCATCAATCGGTACATCCGGCTCATCCGTTCGTTGCTGGACGAGTCCACGAATAAGCGGACGAAGCATATGCTCCTGCACGTCTGCAGAATTCACGATGCCCTCGACGTATACAAGAAGTCCCTGTATTTCCGGTGTAATCATGACATTGCGGAACACGACATCCGAGCAGTCCGAGAAAATTTCTTTTAACGCCTGAATTTGATTGGTATGCATTGTACTGATCGGTTGTTTCAGAATAGGCGGGGACGGCAGTCCCAAGGGTACATATGTGTTGCTGTCAGAGGCTGGGGTTGAAATCTTGGACTTATCACTGCCTGATGATGATTTACTTGCCATATGCCGCCCCTCCATTCTTGTTTTTATACAAGGTAGCTTGTGCCAGAAGAGAGGGAATTATGTGGTTTTTTCACAAAAAAATAAGCCTTCCGCGAAGGAAGACTTAACCATTGGAATTGGGAAAAGAAACTTACACAATGATGGGACGTGCGCACAGATCATGCGGTTATCCCCTGTTATTCAGTCAGCAAAATAATCATCCGGTATATATTGAATTTCCGACTTGGCATAGATGGTGAGTGTGTGCCGTTCATTGTCATATTTAACGCGGTCCCCGTCAACATAATACCAGTTCTTCGTCAGAGGCCGATCTTTACGCTGTACGAATCGAAATACATTTAATTCCTGTCTCAATTCGATAATCTTCAAGGCAGTCTGCTCATCGAGCCCCGTTACGGTGAACAGGTATCCCGTTCCTTCCTGCTGAAAGCGATAGGACAACTCAGCATCCGTCTTGCTGTTCGCCAGCCCACGCCCGGTCACCCCGTGTTTTACCATAAACCATTCCTGTTGCGCCATACGTATCGTTCCTCCTTTGATCTTGGAGTGGAAGTTGAGTCCATCTTGATTAAGGCAAATCAATCAACATATAAAAGGTATCTTCATGTCCTTCCAGCTTCATGGAAGATGTCTGCTCCACACGTGCGGTATCTCCTGTCTGGAGTATGTGTTCGTTTTGCAGGCCAAGCTTGCCCTCAATAGAAAAAAGGTACATCCGGCGACCTTCGCCCTGTTCAAACTCAAGCGTTTTACCCTTGGACAACCGTCCAAGATAAATCGTCATATCCTGATGAACCGTGGCTATCCGCGGTCCACCCTCGGATGACGCTACAGGTACAAGAGCGCCTTCCAAGGCAGCTGTATCATACGAAGTGGTTTCGTAGGATGGTTGCAGCCCTTTCGTATGTGGCATAAACCACAGCTGGAGAAGTCTTACCTCCTCGGTATCTGAGGCATTATGTTCTGTATGAATAACGCCGCTTCCTGCCGACATACGTTGAATGCTGCCGAGACCTGTTACGGCAACATTGCCCAGACTGTCTTCATGTCTCAGTTTGCCATTCAAGACAATGGATACAATCTCCATATCACTGTGTGGATGTGCACCAAAACCGCGACCTGGTGCGATGACATCATCATTAGCTACCCTCATCGGCCCGAAAGCCGTGTTGTCCGGATCCTGATATTCTCCAAAGGAAAAGCTGTGACTCCCGCGTAGCCAGCCCCGGTCAAAGCTGGAACGCGCTTCGGATGGAATGACTTTAATCATATCGCGCAACCTCCTCAAATCTATTATTGTACGTGATGAACACTTCTTATTTTTTCTTAGTAGCATACTTATTCTCATTATATCAAATGTAAAGGTGTTACGTCCAAACCAAAAAAGTGAGATCCTTTCTCCAAAACAAAAAGCTCCTTACTCGTCCGTCCGATCCGGCAACCATCATTACCTCGTCGGACTGGCAAGTAAAGAGCTTGGACGCAGGCATATGCCTTCGCTCTAGCGCTTCTCTGTTACACTTTCCTGTGATTCGTTTATAGTACGCTTTTAATTTATCTTCCGAGTATACCGTATTATCCTGTGATGCAGATCAAGCACTCGCATTCTGGCTGTTCTGACGTGTAGCTCCTTGCCGGTTAAACAGATAATCCAGCGCCAGAAAGCGGCTGCCTGTCAGGAGGAGAGTCAATGATCCTGCCATCAACATGTAGTCGAACTCTGTTCCCATCAAAAACGGCTGACCCGCCTTCGCTGTGAAAAGTGCACCCACCATAACGGCGACGAACAACAAGGCAAACACACGTGTACCCAGACCCAAGATCATGGCTGCCCCACCTGCCAGTTCAATGACAGCAACAACCGATGCCATAAAACCGGGAATCCCGATGCTCTCGAAGAAACCAACTGTACCGCTGATTCCACCCTCAAATTTACTCCAGCCATGCAATAAAAAAATGAGACCAATCATAATCCTTGAGAAAAAAATTCCAATTTCAATGGTTTTGTTATTCATCATTTATCTCCCCATTTCGTTCATATTTTTTTCTTATGAATTTGAATCCGAATTTGAGTTTGAGTTCATGGTTGCCCTCTATCCTATCGACCAGACAAACAGAATGGACAGCAGTAGAAACACCATCGTCGAGATCAGGATCGCATAACGCGGTAAACGCAGCGTAACATCCCGTTCTGGATCCAGAAGGCGGGAAATCCGCACATTCACCGACGTATCCGCAAATGAGGACTGAATTGTCATTGTTCTTCCCTCTCCAGATGGTGAACATGCCCGGAGAAGTTTCAAGAGCGCACTGCCAATGCCTGCTGCGTTACCCGTACGTTCAATCGCTTCATTATCCGCTAAAATCTCTCTCACGATACGATATTGTTGCGACGTATGTTTCAATACAGGAATATACGGCATCATGGCAGCGAACACCGAAAGCAACGTCGTTTTCAGCGGATCACGATGCCACAGATGGTGAACCTCATGATATACGACAGCCTTCTCTTCATCGTGATCCAGCATACTCAGCAGTCCCGTGGAAAGCACAATGCAAGGCCGCCACAACCCGATGGTAAACGCAACGGGAGAAGATTTGTCCACAACAAGAAACCGGGGTTTCTTCAGATGGTGATATCTTGTATTCAATTCTGCCGACCAAACGCGAATTTCCATCGAGCGGAGCTTCGTTACAGCAGCCCGTGTCTGAATGATTCTTACAGCCAGCATCCAGCTGGTGCCCACAAAAGTCAGTAAAACCAGCAGCAAGAGGAAATGACCTACAGACATCCACCCCATGCGGCTCATCCAGTGATTACAGAGCCATAACAGATTTAACCGGATGTCCCATCCAAATATTTTGTACATCGCATACATGAACATCTGCATGAGTACGAGTACCGGAATACCAAACCCGACGGTGAACAAAATCTTGGAACGGGTCTTCCACATATTAATCGTTATCCTTTTTCCATTGCTTGATCTTCATCTCGAGTCGTTCAATCAAGCCTTCGTCGGCTTTGTCCAACGCGTCCAGCATGTGATTCAATGCTAGCGTCCCGAACTCGTCCACCAGCTCCTGGGACAATTCCTTGGATTGATCGTTCATAAATTCCTCCCTGCTCTGTACCGGCTGATACAACGATGTGCGGCCCTTCTGTGTTTTACCGAGCAATCCCTTATCCACCAACCGATTCATCACAGTCATAACCGTATTGAAATTGACGTCTTTGTCTTGCTCCAGTGCAGTCTGCACTTCACGGATGCTGCTGCCGGGACGGGCCCACAGAATGTCCATAATCTTGGCCTCCAGCGGACCAAAAAAACGGTTAAGCCCACGCTCACCCACTTTAAAATTGAGTATTCTCATTTTCTGACACCCCTCACACTACCCATTGTAGTGCCCATAAATGAGAAGTCAACCTCTATGTCAGGTATTTTATGTAAATGATTTGTAAATTTGTTTTTTATTTGCGTATAAAATAACATAAGAAAACCGGGCTATTCTGCAAGGTTGCAGTCCTGCCCGGTTCGTATCCTCGCTTTGCACATCGGCATTAGAACTGAAGCTTGCCCTAAGATTTAGGTATGCGAACTTCTGCCTCTATGCGTGCTTTTGCGCTTTATTTTGGCATATGCGCAGAGATATCTACGCCTAAGCCTTGAGCCAATCGTCCTCCCAGCTGTCCGTCAGCCCGGAAGAAGTGGCATAATGCTCGCATCTGAATATCTGCCGGTACGGCTTTGAGATCATTCGTCAGATTATCCAGCAGATGGTGCTGCTCCGCAGGTGTGAACGAACGGAACAGTTCCCCGGCTTGTGTGTAATCATCTGTTTTCTCAATTTTCTCTCTTGTGACATGCCCTTGCAACGGAACCTGAGTTTCACGGTAAGCCGGGTCCTCCTGCGGGCTGTTGCTCGAACTGTTAGGTTCATAGTTTACAGGAGACGGATCTTGATTCACGTTCATGAGTCCATCACGCTGATGATTACGCACAGGTGCATACGGGCAGTTCACTGGGATCTGCAGATAGTTAGGGCCCAGACGGTGACGCTGTGTATCCGGGTAGGAGAACAGACGCCCTTGCAACAATTTATCTTCAGACGGCTCAATGCCTGGTACAACTGCACTTGGTGAGAATGCTGCCTGTTCCACTTCAGCGAAGAAATTTTGCGGATTACGATTCAATGTCATGGTTCCCACCGTCTGGAACGGAAGCACATCCTCGGGCCATGTTTTGGTCGGGTCTAGCGGATCGAAGGAGAAATCATCCATATGTTCCGGCTTCAGCAACTGTACTTGCAACTTCCACTGCGGAAAATCACCATTCTTGATATGTTCATGCAAATCACGTGTTGCATGGTTGAAATCCTGCCCCTGAACTTCAGCAGCTTCCTGACGTGAGAAAGCGCGAACCCCTTGAACTGATTCCCATTTGTATTTTACATAGCGAACTTCGCCCTGGGCATTGATCCATTTAAATGCGTGTACCCCGAATCCATCCATCTCGCGGTAACTCGCGGGCGTTCCCAGATCAGAGAACAACCAGGTCATCATATGTGTCGACTCTGGTGACAGGGTCATGAAATCCCAATAACGTGCCGGATCTTGAATATTGGTGTCCGGGGCAGGTTTGAGAGAGTGCACCATATCCGGAAATTTAATCGCATCACGAATGAAGAAAACAGGCAGATGATTGCCGACAATATCATAGTTACCTTCCCGCGTATAAAATTTAACAGCAAACCCGCGTGGATCGCGTGCGGTCTCGGGAGATCCCGTACCGTGTATAACGGTCGAAAATCGTACAAGTACATCTGTTTCTGTGCCCGGCTCTTGCAGGAAATCAGCTGTTGTATATGCCTTCATGCTCTGCTCCAGCTTGAACACTCCATGTGCCCCTGCACCTCTCGCATGTACAACCCGTTCAGGAATGCGCTCACGGTCGAAGTGCGCGATCTTCTCGATCAGATGGTAATCCTCTAACAACGTTGGCCCTCTTCTACCCGCTGTACGTGAATTCTGGTTATCCCCTACCGGTGCTCCCTGGTTTGTTGTCAAACGATCTGTCATTCTGTCGTCCTCCTCTATAATAGGTATCATCTCTGCTGTATCTATCTACTAGTTCAAATCATATTCGTCGTTTGCTAAAATATACATTTAGACTTGATCTAACTGTTAAAATGATTCTAACATGTCCCATCGATGTACTGCATGAGTTTCACATGAGCTTCCCATGAGGTTGTTTCGCCAAAAATGAATGAAACATGAAGAAGGAGAAGCAGGCTTCATATATCAACGAAACATAAAAAGCGCAGACCGTTTATTCAACGATCCGCGCATCATCTTCTTTTTTTACATCCGCTTTCCCATGACGTTAATCCGCCAAGCGGTAGCCTACACCTCTTACCGTTACGATATATTGCGGCGAAGACGCATTATCACCCAATTTTTTGCGCAAGCTTTTGATATGAACGTCCACCACATTGCTGCCGCCTGTAAAATCAGTCTCCCAAATGTCGCTGAGCATCTCTTCACGCGAGATGACTGCACCTTTGGCATCGATTAACTTGAGCAGCAGGTCATATTCGGTCTTGGTCAAATGAATTCGCTCATGATCACGTTGTACACTCATCCGTTCGCGATCCAGCGTCAAGTCTTTGAACCCGATCCGCTGTCCCTCGTCAGGCAAAAAAGCACGCTTTGGCATCACAGGACTGCTGCCAATCATACGCTGCACCCGGTAGAGCGCCTCCTGAGGGCGTGCAGGCCATACCAGCAGTTCCTCCTGAAGCATCGGTCCGCTTGCACTGCCAATCATCTTCTCTCCTACCAGATAGAGACAAGGTGTCGTATGCTCGGCCTCCCGGTTCAACCGGCTGTGGATTCCCGTAAATGCATCGATCGTTCCGGCAACCGAAAGATCATAGATCAATAGATCAAAAACAAGACGTTCATGGAGATCCGGTTCCCAGCGATGGAACACAAGTACGTCAAAACAACTATCTGTCAAAGCCTTCACCAGTTCATGCACCTGACCCGGCATCGGGCTGATCAGAATGACACGTCTCGTAATGGGACAGTTGTCCACAAGAGGTGTGCTTCCGGAATCTTCCAGAGCAGGTTTGACACGAAGCGGTAGGCGGCGTCCCGACCATTTCACCTTTACTTGACCCGTTTGGTTATGCATTCCCCGCAGACACCTCCAAATACCACATGTGCATGATCAATCGCATAACCGGTTTCTGCAGCTACTTGCTTCATCCATTGTGGAGGAACTTCTGTCATCACCTCGTCCACTTTGCCGCATACTTCACACATAATATGTTGGTGATCATCCATACGAGCGTCATATCGGCTAGCTGTTTCACCAAGTTTAAGCTCCCTGATCAGCTCTTTGTCCGTTAAATATCGAAGAGAATTATAGACTGTGCCATACGCCAGATTATACCCTTGCTCCACAAGCCGATTCATTACATCGGCAGCCGTTGGGTGGTCTTCTGATTTACGTACGACATCATACACCGCTTGCCGCTGTATCGTCAGATTTAAAGTTTTCACAACCAAGTCCCCTTTTTAAATGGTTTGTTTCTCAAACATTTATTTGTCTCGAACACTTTGGTTCGTTTCAGCTCTTTGGATCACAAAAATAATTTTGATTTAGATTAAGTATAAATCTTAATGTATGTTGAAGTCAACATAGCCTCAATCATCATCTATTTTGGAATTTTATAGCGATTTAGAACCATCCCCTTCAAACATTTGGGATTATATGGTTCGCTACCACACTGTTTTTCAGATAAAATAGAGAGATGTGCGTAAAAGGGGGGATGCTGGTTGTTAAGCACGTTTTTTGTCAATCTCTGTGTGATAATTACCTTTTTGTACCTGTCAGGTATTATTACTAAATTCTACAGCATTCGCTTGCCATTTCCCTCGCTACGCGTTCAGGTCATCGGTGGCTTCTTATTCGGTTTATACGGCACAGTGCTTATGAATTATTCTTTCCATGTAAATGACACTACAATTGTGGATCTGCGGCACTTAGCCATTGTGACTGCAGCTGTATATCTTGGCGGGATGGCTTCGGTCATTTCCGGGGTTATTATTGCCGTGCTTCGCATCCTTATGTTTGGTATAACTTCCTCCGCAATTGATGGGGCATTCATCATGACCCTTCTTGGACTAGCTGGTGTATACTTTGCCTATGCGTCATGGTCCAGATTAACCAAGATTATCACCATGAATCTGCTAGGGATGAGCATGATTTTTATCGCGCTGCTAATGAACACGCCCAGCTTGAATTCATTAATGAGAGTCTTTCCGATACAGATGACCATCGCTTTCGCTGGCGGCCTTTTCATTTATTTCATCGCCGAATTCATTAATAGATCAAACGAAATGTTATTTTTGCTTGAACGACGGGCTTCCACCGACCATCTAACCGATCTGAGCAATCGGCGGCAGTTCGAACATACCCTGCGATCTGAGCTTCAGCATGCAAGGCAGTACCATCAGAAGCTGTCCCTGCTGGTTATTGATATTGATCGATTCAAAAAAGTAAACGATACGTTCGGCCACTCTGCCGGGGATGCGGTACTTAAGCAGCTTGGACAATTACTCGTCGAACATGCGCGTTCAACCGATCTGGTATCCCGTAACGGTGGAGAGGAGTTTGCGATTCTTCTGCTCGATTGCGGATATCACCAGTCCATGGCCATTGCGGAATCTGTACGCAAAGCGGTAGGCCGATTTCTGTTCACACTGCCTGACGGGCAGACCGTGAAACTGACCATCTCCATTGGTGTAGCCGTTTACCCAGATCACTGTGATGACCATGATGACAACGACCTCTTTGATCAGGCTGACCGTGCCCTGTATGAAGCGAAAAATACAGGCCGCAACAAGGTCTGCACTCTGCCTCCCCGCAACATCACGGTGGTGGATCATGACCTGTTTTGAAATCTATACATGAAAGGGATGTCCCTCGTGCCTCAATACAAGGCCAGCTGGACATCCCTTTCGTGTTTGAAGCAGATTATTACCTGTACGAAGTCTTTATCTTATGATGAAGTCAGGATTTGTTCAATCTCTTCAATAATAGCAGCATCCAGCTTGACTCCGGAAGCTTTTGCGTTTTCTTTGACCTGCTCCGGACGGCTCGCGCCGACCAGTGCACTGGAAACATTATTTTGCCGAAGAATCCAGGCCAAGGCCAGCTGGCCCACCTTGAGATTCAGCTTATCAGCAACTTCAATTAATTGGTGCACCTTGCCAATGCGATCTGCATTGATTTTCCCTTCATCCCAGCCGAGCTTCGCTGCCCGGCTATTCTCCGGAATTTCCGAGGCAGAAGTATATTTCCCTGTCAGCATACCTTGAGCAAGCGGAGAATAAACAACCTGTCCAATGCCTTTACGCTCACCTAAAGGAATAATTTCATTTTCAATATAACGATCGAACATATTATATACTGGCTGATTCACGACAATGCGATCCAGAAGCAGACGATCTGCTGTCCCAAGCGCAGCTTCCATCTGGGCAGCTGTCCACTGGCTTACGCCCACATACAGCACTTTGCCATGCCGCACCAGATCGTCCAATGCACGAAGCGTCTCCTCAATCGGTGTTTCGTTATGATAACGATGACAATAATAGATATCGACATAATCCGTACCCAATCGGTTCAAGCTGGCCTCGCACGCCTCCATGATATGTTTGCGGGACAACCCGTGATCGTTAGGACCCTCACCCATTTTGTTAAACACCTTGGTTGCGAGCACGTAAGATTGCCGTGAGTACGCTTTCAACGTTTGCCCTAGTAATACCTCTGCTGCTCCCCGCTCATAGGCGTTGGCTGTATCAAAAAAGTTAATACCTTCATCGAATGCCGTTTCAATCGATTTTACCGCATTTTCACGTTCTACATATCCTCCGTACGTTAGCCAGCTTCCTAAGCTGATCTCGCTTACTTTCAGTCCGCTTCCACCCAACCTGCGATAATCCATGAATGCATGTCCTCCTCTGAGTGTAAAAATGATGAAGTTCCAACTTCTATTGTAACTCAACCTGAACCAATGGAAAAAGGTCTACTTTAAATAGGGCAGCTAGTGTTTTTAGCACACCTATTTCAATGTAGACCTATTTTATACAGAGTTTATGGCAAAGTAATGCTCAGTGCATTTAAAAGCTCGGTCTGCCTTACAGGCTTCGTCAGCACTGCATCAAAGGCCTCCGTCTGATGAATGTCCATATGCATCCCATATGGAACGAGTACAATGACAGGCAGCGCCTCCATCTGCCGTTTCAGTGCAATGACGGAATCGACAGTAACACCTTCACGCAAACCCATGTCCACAACAGCTACGTCCGGTCTAAAGCCGTCTTCGATCCATTTATACGCGGTGCAGGAATCAGAAGTCATGTGCACATCCATCTCCCAATTACGCATCAAGGAAGATACCCCTTGCAAAATATCAGGATCTTTGGCAAGCAACACTTTCTTGCCTCTCAGACGTTGCTGCACACTGGTGATTTGTGGCAAATCCCAATATCTGCGTAATGGCAGCGAAATCTGAAACTCCGTCTCATTCCCATGAAGGCTATTCACCTGAATACGGCCATGCATCAGAATCGCCAGGTTCTGGCTCACGGTCAGACCCAGATTGCTGCCAATCAGCTTCTCGGTGCTGAGTGTTTCCGTTTTGGCAGAGGAGGTTCGCAAACGATTATCAGATAACGTCTGCCCCGTGTATCGAACCCGGAGCAAGAGAAGACCTTCCTCGCTCATCGGCTCTTCCTTCATCTCGGCTGTCACCAGCACAGCACCTTCCCGGGTGGAATCCATTGCATATTGCATGACATGGCCCAGGAGTTGACCAAGCTTGATCTCATCCCCGATAAAAACCTGCGACACATTCAGATTCAGGTTGAGTCCAAGTTCAATCTCTTTGCTGGCTGCTGTACCGGCATAGAGATAAACGGTGTTCTCAATGGTGCTGACCAGATCGAAGGGGTCATCATGAATAACTGTTTTTCCCGCCTCGTTGATGTTAAAGTTCATCATGTTGTTAAGCAGCGAAAGCAAAATATTGCCGCTCGTTTCAATCATATTTACATACTCGGCTTGTTCCTCCGACATATCGGGCGTCCGCATCAGATCCGTCAATCCCAAAATGCCGTTCAGCGGATTGCGGATCTCATGACTCATCAGTTTGAGCATCTGTGTTTTGGTCGTTGCCTCGGACTCCGCACGCTCCTTCTCCGCCTGAAGCTTCTCTTGCAGTTGTTCCGAATCACTAAGCTTCTGCTCTTGAACATGAAGTGCACTCTCCAGATCAACAACATATCCCAAAAATACAGCCATAGCCTCGAGTGTCTTCATATCCGTTTCACTAATCTCAAAATCTGGATCATCCATTAAACAGATCGTACCGTAAGCTTCACCCGTTCTGCGAGTAATGGGTACACCTACGAAAAATCGATTGCCGAGCCCAATCGTCACATCCATGGATCGTGTTATGGAATGCTCACAGGTATTCGGAATGGTCACGACGTTGTGATTATCCTTCAAGACAAGGCTGCAGTAAGATTCCATGAATGGAAGTACTGTACCTTTGACAATTAATTCTTCCTTGCGGTTGAAGGCTTCCAGAATGACATTGGTCACTCCGTCATTCGTGGCTACGAAGATGGTATTCACTCGTAATATGCCACTTAATACGTCCACAATATGAGCCGCTGCTTCTTCAATATTTTCAAAGAAACCTCTGTTGATGCCTTCTACCGTCCCCATGATTCACCCCTCTTGTCTTAGCTGCTTATATCCGATCGACTTCGTAGAATGTCAAATTACGTACAGGGCTCTGTTAGGAATCCGAAAGATTTCACCAACTATATTTATATGTTTAACACCATAAAAGTATAAGAGAATCATTGTACATACAAGATAACTAGAAATTATACGCTTTTGCTTGAAATTTGGGAACCTTTAACCCGCGGCAAATCACGGGAATTGCTTGTCCGCCCCTGGAGGTGTGATCATAATCACACCCAAAAACCCACATATAGTTTATAAATGGATAATACAAATCTACATGTAGTATATAACTCATATATTAATCAAAAAAATATAATCTATTCAAAAATCATTTAGGAGGCACGTTACATGACTATGCTTGAGTATGCCGCACCACCGGCAACCGATCTGTTATCTGACCTGGGAAGACGTATTATTGGCGCTGAAGACGCTGATACGCTGAGGGAGAATGCGAATCTGAATGGAGATTCGTTCAGCGGCAAGATGAGCAGGCTTGGATCGGAGACAGCCAAGTGGCATGCCATGCGTCATGTGTTGCCAGAAGCGCTCGCCGATGCTGTTGAGAACGGCGATCTGTATGTGCACGATCTGGATCAGTATGCCCTTGGAACCACCAACTGTATCTTCATTCCGTTTGATCGGCTGCTGTCTGCCGGATTTAATACGGGGAACGGATCGGTTCGTACCCCTCAAACGATCATGTCTGCGATGGCACTGGTCGCGATCATCTTCCAGTCCCAGCAGAACAGTCAGTACGGCGGTGTATCTGCTAACAAAATAGACTGGGATCTGGCGCCTTACGTGCGACGTTCATTCGTAAAACATTTCCGCAAAGGGCAACGCCTCTTTGACGAACAGGTATTGCTGACGGACGAGCAGCTTCATCTGGACAGTACCGAAGCCAAGCAACAGTGCCCACGTTCATTTGCCTTTGCCTATGAAGAAACGGAGCTGGAGACGGGACAAGCTGCTGAATCCCTTATACATAACCTGAACACGATGAGCAGTCGGGCGGGTGGACAGATTCCTTTTACATCACTTAACTATGGCATGTGTACATCAGCTGAGGGTCGCCTTGTGTCCCGCTCCCTGCTGGAAGCAACGATTCGTGGTCTTGGACACGGGGAAACCCCTGTATTTCCACAGCATATTTTCCAGTGTAAGCAAGGGGTTAACCAGGCTCAGGGTGATCCGAACTATGACTTGTTTCGCCTCGCGGTAACCTGTTCTTCACGGCGGATGTATCCAAACTTTGTCAATGTGGACGCATCATTTAATCTGCCCTATTATCAGCCGGAAGACCCGGATACCATCATTGCTACCATGGGCTGTCGCACGCGTACCCTTGCAGATCGGTTTGGACGGAATCGGCAGAGCGGTAAAGGAAACTTATCCTTCAATACGGTCAATCTGGTCAAATTAGGAATTCGGTTCGGCATCTGTCAGGCAAATCGCGCTGTCGCGGATCGGGAAGGATTTTATGCGGCTCTGGACAAAATCATGCACAATGCCATGGACGGCTTGCTGCACCGCTATGCCATTCAGAAAAAACAGCCTGCCAAATCATCGGACTTCATGATGCGTGAGGGTGTGTGGGAAGGCGGAGAGAAGCTGGAACCGGAGGAGCCGGTTGCTGACCTGTTGAAACATGGCACGTTGTCGCTTGGATTCATCGGACTGGCCGAATGTATGACTGCCATGTATGGACGCCACCATGGACAAGACATGAATGTACATCGCGAGGCACTGAATGTGATCCGTACGATGAGAGCATTCTGTGATCAGATGAGCGAGCGACATAACCTGAACGTTACGCTGTTTGCGACACCTGCAGAAGGCCTGTCCGGCAAATTCACCAAAATAGACCGAGCCTGTTACGGCCCGATCTCTGGTGTAAATGAACGCGAATATTATACGAATTCATTCCATATTCCGGTCTATCATAATCTTCCTGCCTACCGTAAGATCGAACTGGAGGCTCCATTCCATGCCCTGTGTAATGCCGGAGCCATCTCTTATGTTGAACTGGATGGCAATGTGCGGGCGAATACAGCCGCCTTTATGCGTATCGTGCAGTATGCACTGGCACAAGATATTGGTTACTTCTCGATTAATCATCCGATTGATCGCTGTCCTGGGTGCGGATATGAGGGAGTCATCGGTGATATTTGCCCGCAATGCGAGGTGCACGAAAATGAGGTGCACTTCCAGCGCCTTCGCCGCGTAACTGGCTATCTGACAGGAGATTACAAGGTGCGCTTCAATGCCGCGAAGCAGGCCGAGGTACGGGATCGGGTGAAACACCGGTGAATTTGTTTGGTTACATTCCCGAATCGGTTAATGAAGGAACCGGACTACGTGCCGTGCTGTTCATCAGCGGATGCCGTCACGCATGTCCGGGCTGTTTCAGCCCCGATTCGTGGAGTTTCCGCGCGGGTGAACCCTTTACAGAAGAGCGGCAGCAGCAGATTCTGCAGGAAGTCACGAACCATCCACTGCTGGATGGCGTGACGTTATGCGGGGGTGATCCCTTTTTCTCAGCAGCAGATTGTACCCGGTGGGTGCGCCAGTTTCGAACTGCAAGGCCAGATCTGACGGTATGGGCCTATACCGGATTCGAATACGAGGAACTTGTCACCGACCCGGAGAGAGCAGAGCTTGCACAGCTATGCGACGTCATTATCGACGGGCGTTACGTTGCAGCTGAACGCGATGTGTCTCTGCCCTTCCGCGGAAGCCGGAATCAGCGTTTGATTGATGTGCGTGCAACACAGACATCTGGAAACATCGTTACATTGCAGATTGATGCACTGTAACGATGTTTTTGTTTTTTTACACCTGAAACCTTTGGATGACCTGATTCAGTTCGTAAGCCAAACTTCTCAGCTCATGGGATAGACTTGATACTTCTTCCATAAGCGCCAGCTGTTCTTCCGAAGATGCACGGGCCTTGTTCGCATTACCGGATGAAGCCGAAGCCACCACACCCAATTGTCCCAGGGAAGCAGCAATCTGATCACTGCTGGCTGACATCTGCTCGGAAGCGGCAGACACTTCGTAAACTTGTCCGGATACCTTTTGAATAGATTCGACAATCTGGCGGAAGGTTTCGGCTGTTACTTCGGATGTTTCTGCACCTCTTTTGGCTACATCCACCGAATCTTCAATGGACGTTACAGCCTTCTCCGTATGATTCAGAATGCCTTGCAGGATCTGATCGATCTGATGGGAAGACTCTTTGGAGCGCGCGGAGAGCTTCTGAATCTCTTGGGCAACCACCGCAAATCCTCGTCCCGTCTCTCCTGCTCTAGCTGCTTCAATGGAAGCATTAAGCGCAAGCAGATTCGTTTGATCCGCGATATCCCGAATCATCGACATGATTCCCCCGATGCTACTATTCAGTTGTTGAAGATCATGAAGAACCACAACGGTACCGGACATGTTATGTTCAATCTTCTGCATCTGATCAACCATGGTTGTAATATCTGCCTCGCCTCGGCTGGCGAGATCGGTCGTATCGGAAGCCAGTTCAGCAACGACCTGTGCTGAGTCTGCAATTCGTTTAATCCCAATGACCATCTCACCTATGGACTCTTGGCACTCATTGGTTGATTGACGTTGCTGGTCTGCCCCGGAGGACACTTGTAACATCGACTCGGTAATCTCCTGTGAAGCTTCGGTTGTTCGCTCCGCACTCATCTGGAGGTCTGCTGCTGAACGGGTCACACTCGCAGAAGTCGATTGAATGCCTGTGATCAATTGTTGCAGACCTCCAAGCATGTGATTGAATGCCGTAGCCGTTTGTCCAATCTCATTGTTGTTACGTACATCAAGACTCACCGTCAGATCACCTTCAGCCGCCTGCATGGATACTTCTGCCAGCTTCTGTAGTGGACGAAGTACAATCCTTGCCAGAATCATCAGAACCAGAATCAAGATGATAGCAATCACTAATCCACTTCCCAGACTGTACAAAAACATCCATAGCTGATCCTGCTTTACTTTGGCTGCGTCCAGATCCAAACCAAAGATAGCTATCGCCTTACCACTATCATCTTTAATCGTGCTTAAATAGGTCACCCATGTTCCTGCACTATCGGTGTAAGACGCTGTAAAGGCAGTCCCTTCCTTCAATACTTGATCATATGTATCTTGAATTATTGCTGGAATTTCATATTCGACGCCAGGTACCATGTCTAGATCATAGAGTGCCTGATTGACTTGCACCCCCGTCAAGATCTGTTTCCCCTCACGTTCAACAATATTGGATTGAAAAATATAGGCGTTTGCAACGGACGCAACACCCGTCATGGCATCAAGCTGTGCTTTCAGCGACGTCAGTTCGGAAGAGGACGGCTGAGCAGAGGCTTGTAACTGCTGATTGGCTTGCTCCACCCACGTATGGTTAAGCTGAAGCTGATTGGATAATGCCTTACCTACCTGATTGATTTCTTCGTAGTAAGCCTGCTGACTCTGCTTAAAATTTAGAACACTCATGATGATGATCAAAACGAACAAGATAATGGCAATCAGGACAGAGCTGGTGAAAACCAAACTTCGATTGCGGAAGTAGCGTAACATTGGAGATTCCCCTTTTCCTTTACTTTTCTAGCTTACATATCCGTCCTGATCAAGAATGAGCTCGGGATCGACTCCTTTTACCACCTTTGCGTTCAGCATATGATATGAGACTATATAATATATATCGTGATGTAATTGATATTTTTGAATGGGGATCATGTAAAAATGAAAAAAAGCCAACCTGTAAAAAACGGTTGACCTCGTGTAACAGGGAATAGGACAGAAGAAGATCAGCGACCTCCTCTATTCCTACTCTCTATCTTTACATTTTCTATGGTTAACGAATCTCGAAATGACGAACACGGACACCCGCAGATAACAACAGGTAGACATCCTGCACTCCTGATGCGCCTGTCAGTTCAACCTGTACTGTAGACCACTGCTGAGCACCGCCTTGTGCCAATTCGACACGTCCAGCAATTGCACCATCCGGTGTACCCAACCTCACTTCCAGCACGCTCCCTTGCTGTTCTGCAGACACGCGAGCTTCAAACGTAGCGGCCTCCTTACCAAGGTCAGCATCCTTAAAGGCAATCCAACCTAGCTCACCGATAACACGGACAGCTGTCCCGCCCTCCTTGCACTCATCCAGCTCCACACCCAGATATGCATCATAGTTCTCGGCACGTGTAGTCACACTCAGATGACGTGCAGGGACTGACTCTCCTTCTACCTTCAGATCCGCGACTAACTGCACATCCGAGGAAGATTTGGCTGCCATAATGGAATAGATGCCATCCTCAACCACATAACGATCACGGGTAACATCCCAGATGGCCAGTTCCTGGACAGGCAGATCGAAACGTACCGTTGCTGTCGCTCCAGCTTCAATATGAATGCGGCGGAACGCTTTTAGCGTTTTGAGTGGACGTTTAACTCTGGACTTACCTGCGCGCACGTACAGCTGCACCACTTCGTCACTGCTGATTGAACCGGTATTGGTCACATCTACATGGATCGTAACGGTTTCATCTGGGTCTGCCTGCGCCGGCTTAACCTCTAGATTGCTGTATTTAAATGGAGCATAAGTCAGACCGTGTCCGAACGGATATAACACATTGCCTTCAAAATATTGATACGTGCGGCCTGCCTGAATAATATCATAGTCCCGGATGTCTGGCAGTTGATCGGCCGATTGCACCCAGGTCATGTTCAAACGTCCAGCGGGCGCATAGTCTCCGTACAATACGTCCGCGACTGCATTCCCCAGTTCCTGTCCGGCATGTGACGTGTAGAGGATCGCCGGAACATTCTCCTGAACCCAGTTGCAGGTAAATGGATAACTTCCCACGATGACCACCACCGTGTTCGGATTAGCATTATATACAGCCTGCACCAACTGAAGCTGTGATTCAGCCAGATCCAGGCTTGGACGATCCACTTCCTCTTTACCATTGACGAGCGGGTTGTTACCGACAAACACAATCGCAGTCTCTGCTTCTTTGGCAGCAGCAACGGCTTCATCCATCCCATTAACGACGACATTTTGCCGGAATGTCTCGGCTGCACCGAAGGTTTTCAACTCTTCGGACACCTTAAGCGCATCATTCCCATCATTCGATGTAGTCACGATTTTATTATTCCATGTCGTCAATCCTACACCGCCATCTGGTTGCGGAAGCAAATGAAATACTTCCTTAACAAACCAGCCGTATACCTCATTAGCTGAGGCTGTGACAGACTCTTCATCTGTGGTCAAATATTTGCCATTGCTCTCAGCCTGCAACGTGTAGCTACCAAAACCCCAGTCCGTCACCCGGAACGTTTCGGCTTCTTCCGAAGCTTTCACCGCCATGACAGGTGAGCCTTCTGCTCTGACCAGACCCATCTTTTTGCCATTTGCTGCAGATGTCAGTGTGATGCGATTGTCACCGTCCTGGAAGGTTACATGATCGCTGCCGACCTTACTCCGAATCGCTTCCAGAGGGGTTACGCTGTAGGGCATCGTGCCCGCATACCAATCTCGATAGACCGTTCCGCCAAGCTGCCCAATCACAGCGACTTTGCCTGCTTTTGTTTTGTCCAATGGAAGGATGCCCTTATCGTTTTTGAGCAATACCACTTGCTCTCTTGCCGCCCGGAGAGACAACGCTTTTGCCTTCTCCGTCATCATGGATTCTTCGCCAATTGCAGCGTACGGATTGCCTTCTTCCGGATCAAATTCACCCAAACGGAACCGCACACGGAACGTGTTGAACAAGGCTTTATCGATATCCTCCATGGTAAGTAGCCCCTGCTCCAGCCCTTCACGAAGCGCTTGCTTGGACAGCTCGGCATCATCGGTGATGCTGTCGATCCCTGCTTTGACCGACTCCACCGTACCTGGTGTGTGCGAATCATAATATTGATGATCGTTCTTGATGCCCATCACGTCGCCCGCGTCGCTGACGATAAAACCATCCATGCCCCATTCACCTTTAACAATCTCGTTCACAAAAGGATGCAGCAAAGCCGGAGTACCATTAATGGAGTTGTACGCTGTCATCATCGACTGTGCTCCACCTTGCTTGAACGGCTTCTCGAATGCTTTCAAATAATACTCGCGCATATTACGCGGATCAATGCTGGATGAACCACTGCCACGATCCACTTCGTTGTTGTTGCCGAGGAAATGTTTGAGCGTCGCTACAGCCTTGTAATACTTGGGATGGTCGCCCTGAATGCCTTTGACCAATGCCGTTGTCAGTTCTGCCGTCAGTTCCGGATCCTCTCCATACGCCTCTTCATTCCGTCCCCAGCGAGGGTCGCGTTCCATATCCACCGTTGGTGCCCAGAGTGTAAGACCATTGACGGCAGGATTGCGTTTATAAAATACACGCGCCTCGTCTCCGATAACGGAGCCGATCTCTTTCATCAGGTCTGTATCCCACGTACATGCCAGCCCCACAGGCTGTGGGAATGAGGTAGCTTCACCAAGCCAAGCCAGGCCGTGCGCGGCTTCCGTTCCATGTTTGTATGCAGCAACACCCAGACGTTCTACGGCTGGCTGGTATTGCAGCATCGATTCAATTTTTTCATCGTCCGTCAGCCGGGATACCAGATCCTTCACCCGATCGTTTAGCGTCATTGTTGTATCTTGAAACGGATATTTCGTTTGATGAGTTGTCATATCAAATCTCCTTCTATCCATAAAATATGAAACTGTATGATAGCGAATACATTTTAACTCATAAAAACAGTGAAAAATCGCTGAATCATCCCTCTAAATTGATAAATAAAACCCTTTATGAATATGAATTTTTATATTTTACATGCAAAGATAACACCAGACCTAAAACGATTTCGATAATCTCACTATAAAACATTCTGATGCAAAAAAACAGAGGGATCCCTGAGGAAAATATGACTCCTCTCTCCGTAAAATATATCATTGCTCGTTTTTTTCCGGCATACTCTGGCAATCCTGATTAGAAGTACAGGGATCTAAGCACCTAAACATCCCCTATTATGCTGTGATCAAGATTTAGGAGGAAGAAGTTAAATGAGTGACAACGAACAGTTGAAGACAAACTTGCCGCCCGTTCCGGAATCCTTATGGCGTGCCGCGAATACATTCGAAACCTATCCAAAATTGACAGAGGATACCACTGCTGATGTAGCGATTATCGGTGCTGGAATTGCAGGTATCACAACAGCCTACTTGCTTGCACAGTCTGGTCTTCGTGTTGTATTGCTTGAAGCGGGCAAAGTACTGGATGGCACAACAGGCCATACAACGGCCAAAGTATCTGCGCAGCACGGGGTCATCTATGATGAAATCATGCATCACTTCGGACATGAGCAGGCGCGGATGTACTATGAGGGCAATGCAAGTGCAGCGAGTTGGATGCGCGGTCTGGTTAAGGAAAAGCAGATCGAATGCCAATGGGCCGATGAGGATGCCTATGTCTACATTCAATCCGAGGACAATATCAAAAAGCTGGAGATCGAGTTGACCGCTTATGGCAAACTGAACATCCCTGGTGAATGGGCAGACCCACTCCCGATCCCTGTCCCCGCCAGAGCAGGCGTTCGTATGCCCGGACAAGCACGGTTCGATCCGTTAGCTTACCTGCATTACCTGCTTGCTTCAGCTGTCAAACACGGGGTTCGTGTCTATGAACATACAACGGTAACCGATGTGGAAGAAGAAACCTCTCTGAAAATAAGAACCTATAATGGTTCATTCGTGACGGCAGAGCATATCGTTGTCGCTTCCCATTTTCCAGTATACGATCCCGGATTTTACTTTACGCGACTTCATGCTGAGCGCTCCTATGCGGTGATGGTTGAACCTGAGAAACCGTATGCAGGCGGTATGTACATCTCCGACGATGATCCGGCCCGTTCACTCCGTGCTGTCATTCATCATGGTAAAGAGCATATTCTATTCGGTGGAGAAAATCATAAAACCGGACAAGGCATCTGCACCTTCGGTCATTACGAGCGCCTGGAGCAATATGCAGCCGAAACGTTTGGTATTCGTAACATCCCGTTTCGCTGGTCTGCCCAGGACCTGATCTCTATAGATAAAGTGCCATACATCGGGCCGATTACCGGACGACATGAACGGATCTATGTCGCTACAGGTTTTGCCAAATGGGGCATGACCACGGGCACGATGGCAGGACATCTGCTGACGGATCGTATTATCGGGCGAGACAACCCTCATGCCGAAGTATTTGATCCAGCCAGATTTAAAGCCGATCCGGGTATGAAGAACTTCATCGTAGAAAATGTCAATGTCGCGAAGGAGCTAATCTCCGGTAAGGTCGGTATCGTGCACAAAAATATAAATGAAATCGGCAATGACGAAGGTGCCGTCGTGCGTCATAATGGCAAAAGAGCCGGTGCCTATAAGGACACCAGCGGCAAACTGTTTCTCGTCGATACAACCTGCACCCATCTGGGATGTGAGGTGGAGTGGAACAATGGTGAACGCTCATGGGATTGCCCGTGCCACGGCTCCCGTTTCAATTATGAAGGCCACGTGATCGAAGGCCCTGCTGTAGAAGACTTACCTATTCTGGATGTGCAGCAGTAACTTCGGGCAATTGCACGACATGAAACACAAGGAAGCAGTTTGAGACGTAAACGTACACCCTCTACTCCATCTTATGAAACGTACGCTCTCCATGCCGTACATCTCATCTCTTAGACCGGATCGGTTATCCGTCTCCAGACGGAAGTAACCGATCCTTTTTGTGCGTATACTGATGTAGAAGTGATTTATAAACACTACCTTGCATTAAACACTACCGAGTGCTATGATGGTTTCAACACTACTGAACAATACATACTAGTAAGCATCGAAACAACCGAGGAGGAACCTGTGTGAATGTGAATATCCAGTTCAAAAAAGGAGTGCTGGAGCTGTGCGTCCTGGTCTTGATTCATCGTCAGGATCGGTATGGCTATGAACTGGCTCAGGCGGTCTCCAAACATATCGAAGTAGCTGAAGGTGCACTATACCCTTTACTTCGCCGACTAGTGAACGAAGGGTACTGCACAACTTATCTTCAAGAATCCAGTGAGGGACCACCGCGCAAATATTATCGCCTGTCCGATAAAGGCCGTGAATATATGACAGCATTAACGATGGAATGGCAGACTTTTGTGCGCAATGTCGCAAATCTGATAGAGGAAGGAACCCAAGATGAATAGACAACAATTTATGCAGGCCATGGAGATGTATTTACGTCCGATGGATCGAATGGAACGGGTCGAACTGCTCACAGATTATGATCAGCATTTTACTATGGGGCTACGTGAAGGCAAATCAGAGGAGGAGATCGCACAAGAGCTTGGTAGCCCAGAAGAAATTGCCCGCGAAGCGCTCGGCGAACGGTACGATGCTCATACGAATGCTGAGATGTCTGCTACGGATCCCTTCTACGCGACCACGTTCAAAGAGATGCGGCCACCGGAGAGCAGAAATCGTGCAACTCGGAATTTTTTTGTGGCTACCGGCCTGATCTTCCTTAATCTGATGTTTGTGATCCCCATCGGTCTCAGTCTTTGGTCTGTGTGGCTTACTATAGCAAGTATGTCCTTACTGACTCTGGCTCCTGTTGCTGCTGCTGTCGACTATCTGTTCCTGAATCACCTCGAAAAAGCAGAGATTTTTGTTGCTATTGGTCTGTTCGGCATCGGCATTTTATTTGCCATCGCCTCCAAATTTGTTTTTAGGGCATTTAAAAACATCACACTTCAATATATCCGTTGGAATGCAAGAGTGATAAAAGGGGATGTTTCCGTATGAGTACCAAAAAGTGGATTGCACTAGCTATCGTCTGTATTGGAATTGCTTTACTTGGAACATCGATCTATGGCGTTCAGTTCGGAGATAAACGGGAGGCTTACGCCAAAAGGTGGGATTTCACTCAGGGAGAACTACAGAACCTTCAGATGCATGGTAACTTTGGAGCGGATATCGAATTTGTTGTCAGCCCGGATCACCAAGCGTACATCGAAGTAGACGGCAAATGGAATTCCACGGTAATTAAAAGTTTCGAACAAGCACAGCTCGTCAATGGCACATTCAAGTTAGGACAGAACCAGCGTGAACCTTTCCAATTTTTCACCCTCCAGTGGGATGATCGAGATTCTAGAATTACAGTGGCTTTACCACAAGAATATCACTTGAATGATGTCACATTGCAATCCTCCTCAAGTGACTGGGATCTGACCGGCTTAAATGCTCAATCACTGGAGATGAAAAACTCCTCGGGCTCCATTCGTTTACAAGAAATCAAAGTTCCTCATATTGAGTTGTCACTGACCTCCGGGGACATTGAAGCTTCGAAGATTAATGGGGATATGACGGTAAAACAGACATCAGGAAGCTTTACTGCAGAACAGGTCGCGGGAAAAGTAAACACTAAGATTGAATCGGGAGATATCGAGATTACGAAATTAAATGGTGCTGCGGATGCCGAATTCACTTCGGGCAGTATCCATATTGAACAGTCACATGCAGCTTCCATTAACGCCTCCGGAACATCGGGAGACATCTTCATCCAAACAGCTCCTGATTTTGACGGCATCTATGATGCCCAAGCCATTTCCGGCGATGTTAATATACCTGAATCACCGGGGGTTAGCCAGGAACTGATCAAAGCACGTACGACCTCCGGCAGCATTAAAATTACTCAAGCACGATAAATGGTGATGAAGCATATTTCCGATCGTTGGGTAAAGTATAGTATAATCAAGTGCTAACCCAAATGCTGAGGAGGAATATTCCCATGGAACTTAAAAATAAAACAGCTATTATCACAGGTGCCGGTAAAGGTATTGGACGTGCCATCGCTGAAGCCCTCGCCAAAGAAGGCGTTCATCTCGGACTGATCGCCCGCACGGCTTCCGATCTGCAAGCTCTTCAAGAATCTCTAAGCAAGGAATATGGCGTGAAAGTAACTAGCGCAGCAGCAGACATCTCGGATCGCTCCCAAGCTGAAGCAGCTGTAGCAGCCATTGAGATGGAGCTTGGAGCCGTCGATATCCTGATTAACAATGCAGGGATCGGAAGTTTTGGCACACTGCTGGAGATGGATCCTGAAGAGTGGGAACGCATCTTGCATGTGAATGTCATGGGTACATACTACGTAACTCGCGCCATTCTTCCAAGCATGATCAAGGAAAGCAGCGGCAGCATCATTAATATCGCTTCAACAGCAGGTGAGCGTGGATTCGCTACAGGTTCAGCGTATTGTGCCTCCAAGTTTGCATTGCTTGGTATGACAGAATCTCTGATGCAAGAAGTACGAAAATCCAATATTCGCGTCACCGCTCTGACGCCAAGCACCGTAAATACCGAACTGGCTGTGAATGCCGGACTCAAAATCGGAGACGAAGAGCGCATGATGCAAGCCGAAGATGTAGCCGAGCTTGCGCTGGCAACACTCAAGCTGTCTGATCGTGTATTCGTCAAAGCAGCGGGCATCTGGACAACCAATCCACAGTAAGATGTGATTGAATCTTTAAAACATTTAATTAAACCATTCAAATGAAGACACCATCAACCAGCATTCTGGTTGGTGGTTTTTCTGTTTATACATACGAACCTTAAATTGTAGCGTAGATCATGCAAGGTCATTTGATCGTGTGGATTCCACACCTGACTGGTCTAATTCTGTTTTGGCTCAATACTGATACTCCAGTGACATTACAACTGTGACTACACCCCTACAAGCTTATGTATCAATATCTTCAGACAGAGGGGCGACTCCCCTCGCCTCTATACATATGATGCATCATTTATGAACGGTTTACGAAGCTGCTGCAAGATGAACCGGGGGACAATTCCGTTAAGATCAGCGGTTCATTTATTTTCCAAGCTGTACAACGGCACTTCTGATGATGAGCTGTTTTTTTGCTGCTCAGAATTTGTTCAGAATAATGTGATATGGTCAAGCGAGCTAAAGCATAGAGACTTGGGGAAGGAAGATGTAAATTGTCGAA
This sequence comes from Paenibacillus sp. TSA_86.1, assembly GCF_052691815.1. Classification (NCBI taxonomy): domain Bacteria; kingdom Bacillati; phylum Bacillota; class Bacilli; order Caryophanales; family Paenibacillaceae; genus Paenibacillus; species Paenibacillus sp. TSA_86.1. The sequence goes on from NZ_JBQZGE010000020.1 coordinate 78,965, forward strand.
TCAAGGAGAAAAAGCAAGAAAACTCAGTACGATTTTCTCTAATTGGAAACAACTCGCTTTTAAAATCATGCGGCTAAAATTGTCGTTTTTGTTGCTGCTTAGCACATTTATGCCGATCAATTGGGGACAAGTAGCAAATGCAGCACCTGTAACGAGTTCCCTTGATAATTGGTACATCCGATCCATAGGACAAAATATAATTGGTGTGACCTATGGCAACGGCATGTATGTAGCGGTTGGGGCAAGTGGAACGGTGTTGACCTCCAGTGACGGAGTGAACTGGATTCCCCGCACAGCAGGCACCTCAATACAATTAAATGGTGTTGCTTATAGCAACGGCACGTATGTGGCGGTGGGACAAGCTGGAAGGATATTGACCTCCAGTGACGGAGTGAGCTGGATTATCCACGATTCAGGCACCACGAATGATCTTCGTACAGTCAATTACATCAACGGCGCGTATATGGCGGTAGGTGCAAATGGAACAATCTTGACCTCCGGTGACGGAGTGAGCTGGACGAGCCAGGCCTCAGGCACCACGCAATTTCTTTTTGCGGTCAACTACTTCAATGGCACGTATATGGCGGTGGGGGCAGTTGGAACGATCTTAACCTCCAGTGACGGAGTGAGTTGGACGAGCCGCTCGTCGGGCACCACCAATGGCCTATACGGTGTAAGCTACGCAAACGACACGTACGTAGTAGTGGGGTTAAGTGGAAAAATCTTGACTTCCAGCGACGGAACGAACTGGACAAGCCGCACATCGGGCACCACAAATAATCTTGTTGGCTTAATCTACGGCAACGGCACGTATGTGGCGGTTGGGATAGGTGGAACGATCGTGACCTCCAGTGACGGAGTGAGCTGGATGACCCGCACGTCGGGCACCACAAATAGTCTTGTTGGCATCAGCTGCTTAAACGGGGCGTATATGGCGGTGGGTAATGGCGGAACGATTGTGACCTCCAGTGACGGAGCCAGCTGGACGAGCTCCCTGTCAAGTGTTACCGCGAATCACCTTTACGACATTAGCTACATAAACGGCACGTTTATGGCGATGGGGTTAGGCGGAACGATCTTGACCTCCAGTGACGGAGCCAGCTGGACGGCCCGCTCGTCGGGCACCCCGTTTCCTCTAAATGGCTTCAGCTATGGCAACGGCACATACGTGGCGGTGGGTTATGGTGGAAGGATATTGACCTCTAATGACGGAACGAGTTGGACGAGCCAAACATCGGGCACTTCGAACCATCTTTATAGCGTCAGCTACGGAAATGGCAAGTATGTTGCATTGGGGGCAAGCGGAACTATATTAATCTCTAGTGACGGAGTAAATTGGACAAGCAGCTCGTCGGGTATTACCAATGATCTATGGAACATTACTTACAGCAATAGTATGTATGTGGCGATAGGAGTAAATGGAACGATACTGACATCAAGTGACGGTGTGGGCTGGACGAACCAAACGTCAGGCACCATGAAAAATCTTTACGGTATTAGCTACGACAACAGCAAGTACATGGTAGTGGGGCAAGGTGGAACGATCTTGACCTCCAATGACGGAGTGAGCTGGACGAGTCAAACGTCGGGCACCACCAATGAACTTCGTGGTGTAAACTACGCCAACGGCACGTATATGGCGGTGGGGTTAGGCGGAACGATCTTGACCTCCAGTGATGGAGCGAGCTGGACGGCCCACTCGTCGGGCACCATAAATGCTCTATATGATGCCATCTACGTCAACAGCAAGTATGTAGTGGTTGGGGCAACCGGAACGATTTTGCAATCACCAACAGTAGCCACACTGACCAATGCGTCAACCCCGGGCATTGATACGCAGCCGACGGGCGCCATGGTTAACGAAGGCGACAGCAGCCCGAACTTGAGCGTAGCGGCCAGCGTAAGTGACGGCGGTGTGCTGTCCTACCAGTGGTACAGCAATACAGCGAACAGCACGAACGGCGGCACTGCAATCACAGGTGCCACCAGCACAACCTATGCCGCGCCGACAACACCGACAGGCACGG
>NZ_JBQZGE010000021.1:0-79548 GCF_052691815.1 Paenibacillus sp. TSA_86.1
CAGCTTCAACAAGTTGCCTAGTTTTTTTTCAAAATGTCCTTTACAAAGGGTACACTTTAAAATGGAGTGGCTTTTTTATTTCTTCAGGATCACTTCCATTAGATAAACGTCACCGAGCGCTTGTTCATAGAACTTCTATCTTCCTATCTCTCCCATTACATTTATTTTCTAGTATAATAACGAGATACAACAATAATTTAAGAATAGAAGGAGAGTTGTTATGGAATATCATGTATCCATACATGGGAGTGATCAAGGAAAAGGAACAGCGGATCAACCCCTTCGCACCATATCACGTGCTGCGGCTCATGCCATGGCTGGTGATACAGTTATTGTTCATGCGGGAGTATACAGGGAATGGGTTAACCCGGCGAATGGAGGAACCGCGGAGCATCGAATCGTCTATCGATCCGCAGGAGACGGGGAAGTAGTTATTACAGGCGCTGAGCGAGTTACCGACTGGAAGTCTGAAGGAGACGATGTTTGGAGCACAGAGGTTTTGAATTCCATCTTTTCCGTTCGTAATCCTTTTGAGGTGGAACTCAGTGGAGACTGGTTGTTTGACGGACCGTTTCCAGTTCATCTCGGCGATGTCTATTTGGATGGAAAATCCTTGTATGAATGCGAAAGTGTTGAAAGCGTTCACAATCCGGACGTTTGGCCTGAAGCCAAGTATTCCACCGATTCACTGTTGAAATGGTATGCCGAAGTGAGTTCTGCAACAACAAAAATCTGGGCTAATTTTGGCGGAAAAGATCCTCGTCAGGAAAATGTAGAGATTAATGTTCGTCCTTATTGCTTTTGGCCTGAGAAGCCCGGATTGAACTACATAACTGTAAGTGGCTTCACCCTGCGTCAAGCTTCACCTCAATGGGCGCCGCCTACGGACTACCAGGAAGGTTTGATCGGACCCCACTGGAGCAAGGGCTGGATTATTGAAAATAATATAATCAGTGAATCCAAATGCGTTGGTATTAGCCTGGGTACCGAAGTCGGCACAGGTCACGCCAATTCTTTGGAGAAGCGTAGTAAAGGCGGTACTCAACGGGAGCAGGAGGTTATTTTACGCGCATTACGCTCCGGTTGGCATAAAGATCGAGTCGGTAGTCACATCGTGCGAGGTAATGTAATTCATGATTGTGAGCAGGCCGGTATTGTGGGCCATATGGGAGCAGCTTTCAGCCGCATTTACCAGAACCGTATTTATAATATTCACCATAAACGACTCAGACACGGTGCCGAAGTAGCGGGAATTAAGCTGCACGCTTCTCTGGATACTATAATTAGCGAAAATATAATGTATAGCTGTTACCGTGCGCTTTGGCTTGACTGGCAGGCACAAGGTACTCGCATCAGCCGCAATGTATTTTTCGACAACATTTCAGAAGACCTCTTCGTTGAGGTGTGCCATGGTCCGTATATGGTCGATCATAATCTTTTCCTCTCGCCCATGAATTTCAGAAATATGGCCCAGGGCGGTGCATTTGCCCATAATTTATTTGCTGGCCGATTTGTTGTTCGTTCCGAGATTACACGTATTACCCCATATCACTTCCCTCACGAGACAGCCATGGCCGGTTATTCCAATATCACGGGGGGCGATGACAGATACTACAACAACATCTTTTTGGGTGATAACGACGCAAATAAGGAACCTGTTCCAATCACCTTTTTTGAGCATCTTCCCCTTAAATCTAGGGATGCCGTTGGAGAGGACGGGAAGACCGTCATGGATGGGGTTCCGGACAATTCTATCTGCTATCTACACGCTGTGGGACTTGGCGGATACGATCAACATCCGGATGTCAAAGATAAGAAGTGGTGGGAATACACCAAAGAGCAACTTATGGAGCTTGGCGATGCCGCGAAGGATTTCTTTATAGGCAATGCTGTTCTTCCAGTAGCTATGGGTGGAAATGTATATCTTAACCATGCAGTTCCAAGTAGTCACGATTCGGATGCCAAGGTACATTCACAGAAGGGCATAAACATTGAGATTGATCCTGGGCTGGGTAAGGTGCACATTCAGATCAAGGAGACCGAATTGCTTCGGGGAACCTCTGCGATGGTGGTTACCACGGATCTGCTTGGAAAGACGTATCACGCCGATATGAAATATGAGGAACCCGATAGCAGCCCCTATCGCTTTGACTCCGATTTTTTCGGATCAAAGAGACCCGATGCAGATGTTACACCTGGTCCGTTTGAGTTAAGCGAGAATGGTAATGTTGAGTTTGAGATGTAGTTTAGGGAGGGTCCAGTCACTTTAGGTGATTGGATCTTTTTCGTGTGTAATTTCTGCGGGCATTTCTCCCCTTAGTAGGGATACCCAGCTTTCGAACGCCATTTCCATTCTTACATTCATATTCTATTTTGCACATGCATGCACTTATCCTTCTTTTCCATGGTTAAGTTCTATTTTTTGTAATATTTAGACATAAAAATCTATTCTTTTCTATATTTTTCAAGAAAATTCTTGACTGTTGTATACAACTTCTATAGACTGATTTCCAAGTAGCGGTTGAATTTTTTAACTATAATGCTATTATAAGTCAAATTCAAACCGCTAAAGTTTAGTAAAGAAAGAAATTACACTGGAAGGAGATTGAATAAAATGAGACAACTTTCTTTAGGAAAATCAGGACCACAGGTGAGCGCCCTATGTCTTGGTTGTCTAAACTTCGGTACGAAAACCGACAAAAGCTTATCGTATCGGCTACTGGATCAATATGTGGAGGCAGGGGGTAACTTTTTGGATACTTCCAACAATTATGCCTTTTGGAACGGAACTGGAGTAGGCGGGCAAAGCGAGACCTTGCTGGGAGAATGGATGAAGGAAAAAGAAAACCGGAATCGTATCTTTCTGGCAACCAAAGTTGGAGCGAACCCAACCATTCCCGGTGGCGGTTTTTCTTCTAAAGAAGGTTTATCCAAAAAGGCCATTCATAAAGCGGTCGATGAAAGCCTCAAGCGGCTGCAAACCGATTATATTGATTTGTATTATGCCCATATTGACGATATGGATGTCCCTCTGGAGGAAACACTCGAGGCCTTTAATCAATTAGTACAATCTGGCAAAGTAAGGGCCATCGGATGCAGTAACCATTACACTTGGCGGCTTGAAGAAGCAAGAAATATTAGTCAATCCCACGGTTTTTCTTCCTATCAATGTATTCAGCAGAGATATACCTATTTGCGCCCTAGAGCAGGCGCCGACTTCGATGTACAGCTCAGCGTTTCGGAGGAAATGCTCAAGTATATTGAGACCCATGAGGAAGTCGCTTTACTTGCCTATTCTCCTCTGTTGAGCGGTGCGTACAGCCGTCAGGATCGTGCGATTCCTGTGCAATACGCTGGCCCAGACGCTGAGACTAGAATTGCTGTTTTACAAGAAATCTCCAGAGAAACGGGCGCAACGCATAATCAGGTAGTCCTTGCTTGGATGCTGGGTAACTCCCCGGTTACCCTGCCGTTAATTGCAGCAAGCTCAACGGAACAACTTCAGGAGAACCTACAAGCACTCGATGTAACGCTTACTCAGGAGCAGATTAAAAGGTTAAATGAAGCAACTTATTAAAATATTAGCTGATTAAATTTGATTGTGAGAGGTGCCCCCTATGAATAGGGAAAAAATAATCCACTCCGTTCCCATACTGGGATCAGCTAGTTCTCCTATGCAGAAGTCCAAGAGGATAATGCCTCTTTTACGTCTATTGAGAGTCCACCATTGGACTAAAAATGCATTTGTTTTCTCGGGTTTACTGTTATCTTTCAACCATCTATCCATACAAATGGTCCAATTGACGTTGGTACAATTTCTACTGTTTTGCGGCATCTCCAGTTCTGTTTATATTCTGAACGATATGGTAGACATCGAGAAAGATAGACAACACCCGGTTAAGAAATTCCGTCCTTTACCCTCAGGTGATATAAAATTCTCTCATGCTTTAACGATTTTAGTTTTATTATGTCCTTGCATTCTAGTTCTCTCTTTCCTTGTAAACAGTACCTTCGGAGCTATTATCCTTATCTATTTCATTCTCAACGTTAGCTATTCATTTAAGTTGAAAGAGTTTGTCATCATTGATGTGCTGGTCATATCCATAGGATTCGTGCTTAGATCTTTATCTGGTTGTTTGACCACTGGCGATGAAATCCCTATCTGGTTTTTATTAAGCGTAGCGTTTCTCACTTTATTTCTAGGTTTTAACAAGCGTAAGAAGGAAATCCTTACCTTATCAGGTCAGACAAAACATACACGCAAAATTCTTAGCGAATATTCCATTGGTCTGATTGACGAGATGATCCCCATGCTAACCTCATGTACAGTCGTAGCCTACGCTTGTTTTTCTATCTTTGAATCCAACTCCAATTACATGATTGCAACGCTCCCCATCGCTGTATACGGCATATTTCGATATCAGTATTTGTTAAGTAAAACAGATCTGGGAGAACGCCCTGAGATGATCGTGCTCAGAGACAGACCCATTCGTCTTACCGTACTGCTGTGGGTCATTGTCTACATCTCTTTGCAAAGCAATCTATTTATTTAAACGTTAGCCCAAATTGAGAGTGAATAGGATAAACCAAAATGAGTAAAAACCCAACTTTACGAAAACGTATTCGTGAAAAGTCCTCGGATATTTTGAACAACCGAAATATAACAAATTTCCTAGGCAACTTGGGGATTGTATTTATTTTTAGAATGTTATCCGCTGTATTAAATGTAGTCGGTTTAGTCATGGCCGCCAGGAAACTGGGTGTCGTTGCTCTTGGGGATATTTCTATGATCCAAAATATTGCTTACTTTTTAATTATTCCTATGGTTTTCGGAATTCATATTTCAATCATTAAGTATCTTCCTGAAAGCGATAAAGAGCAGGAACGACAAATTATCGGATCAGCTGTTATTTGTAATGGGGTGCTGGCGGGCTTGTTTGTTGTGGTCTTTTTAAAACTGAGTGAAGCCTTTTCCGTTGTTGCCCATATTTCCGAGACACAATGGGTTCTTAGCATCGCTTTAGCTGTGGTCATTAACTTTGCCACCATTTCCGAATCCATTCTGCGGGCAAAAAACAAATTTCTTCTGCTCAGCATCGGTAAATTGATTGGAACATCCGTATTTTTTGTGATTGTACTGGCAAGTTATTTTAGATCGGATAGTTTTAATTTTTTCATCCTTGCTCTTATCGTGAATTTCATCATATTCACTCTTATCGCCTGGATTTTTTCTCGGGATTTCAAGCTATCCTTTTCCATGAAAACTGCCAAACACCTCTATCGTTACGGCGGGATCACGATGATCAGTGTGTCTTTTTCCACACTACTGTTTTCCAGTGATTTATTTATTGTAAACTACTTTTGCTCCAGCTATGACGTAGGTATGTACTCCGTTTATCAAGTGAATGTGAGAAACTTTTTTAATCTACTGTTCCATGAGGTATTTGCTATTGTGTTTCTACCCGCAATTGCCCTATTGGAGAAAAGCAAGGTGTACACTCGCGTTCTCAGTATGCTTATCTGGCTGCTACCTTTAGCTATCGTTGGAAATGCTGTCTTATGTATTACTCTAATTCTCTTGTATGGTAATGACTATCCGCTAAATTGGCTATATGTAGCCATTGTTTCAATCAGTACTGGCTTCCACTTTATTTATTGGATATTCCATTCCGTATTTTCGGTGGAAGGTAAAAGAGGAGCCTTATTGTGTCTAATCACGCTAGGTATTCCCCTACCGGTTCTAATCCTCATCTCTGTACTCCTCACCAAGTCTTATGGAATACTCGGAACCATGCTTGCAACCCTGGTTATTCAATTGGTATTAATAGGAACTTTCACTTTTATCATCAAAACCCAGTACCTAAACCGAAAGATCAAATCAGTTGCAGTGGTGGAATCCTGACTTTAGGCTCATCATTTCAGTTGAAGGAGGATGGCAGCCTATGAAAGCAAGCATCATCATTCCTACCAAGGACAAGCTAACCCGGCTAAGGTTAACCTTGCAGGGTTTAGAGGGTCAAATCGGCGAAGGAGTGGAAGTTATTGTCATATTTGATGGATGCAACCCTGATATGATTGCTCAGTTTCAACGAATTCATTTCTCGTATACCCCCATTTACCTAATATGTAAACAAAATGTAGGAAGAGCTGTAGCCAGGAATCTTGGAATTGAGAAAGCAACAGGAGAACTGGTCATCTTCCTCGATGATGATCGGGTTCCTGGCCCTGATTTTGTGCAAAGGCATATAGATGGACATAACATCCCATGTATTGTATTAGGTGAACGCAATGATTCACTAGTCACTGAAGAGGAAATCGCACAGTTGTTTGATACCGGAACCCCTGCTGACAACCTATCCTTTTTACAGTGTAAGGTAGTAAAACAGGGGCTAGAGAAGCAGTTGCCCATTAAACCAGCAGGTAAATTCAACTGGCTGACCTTCTTTACCGGCAATGTTTCCGTTCCCAGACAAGCACTGCAAGACGCTGGACTATTTGATGAAAATTTTAAGGGATGGGGCCATGAGGATCTGGATTTAGGAATTCGCTTATCCAGAGAAGGGCTCGTCTTTAAAAAGGACACCAGCATAGTCAGTTACCATCTACTTCACGATAGCAACTTCAATGTTGCAGAGAGAACAAGGCAATCTTTAGTGAATTTAAGATATATGCTAAATAAATACAAATACAGCCTGCCCTTTTGGATACTATTGGTCTTTTATATTAAACAGAAGCTATTAGGATTAAGCATCCATAAGCAAGTAGTGAGAAGTAAACCGACTAACGAACATGTGAAAGGATGATCTTACTTGGATACCTTACCTTTAGTTTCCGTGATAATCCCTAACTACAACTATTCCAAAACGCTGCCCAAATGCCTTGATTCACTAATGAACCAATCCTATAAATCTATTGAAATCATTTTTGTTGATGATGGCAGTACTGACAACTCGGTGGAAATTGCCTCCGCCTATCCGTGCCGCATCATTCAAACGAAGAACAATGGCGTTTCGGCAGCCAGGAACACCGGAGTGGCCAATGCGCTGGGCGAAATTGTTTTTTTTCTGGACAGTGATGTAGCCCTATTTCACGATGCCATTGAAAATACCGTTCTGGAATTTCAAAAAGATCCCTCGCTCGGTTCCGTCTGCGGTATTTACGCCAAAGAGGCACTTTTCAACGACAGTCTGGTAGAGGAATATCGAACGCTTCAAGGATATTACTGGAGAATCAGCTCTGAAGGCTATGTGACCGCTGGTTTTTTCTCGCTGGGCGCCGTGAAGAAATCTGTCTTTAATGAGCTGGGCGGATTCTATGAGAACCTGAACAATTCCGAAGATATCGAATTCGGGCACCGTTTGAACCTGAACTATAAACTGCTGCTCACTCGTAAGGTGATGGGCAATCACGATGATGAACATGAGTTGCGCCAGTTGGCCAGAAAAATGCATGAACGAGCAAGACAGCGGGTTCCATTTTACTTCCACCGGAAGAAGTTTACCAAAGGTTTTGAAACGCCGCTCAGAGGGATCGGAATGTTATTTGTCGGAATGAGCAATGTACTATTGCCCTTCTCCTTCTTCAGTCCATTATGTCTCTTACTATTCCTTGGTTGTCTGCTATTTTTTATTGTTTCTGATTTCGGACAATATACTTTCGTGCGGAAAGAAAAAGGTTTCTTCTTCACTCTTTTTTTTATAGGTACCCATTGGATCATTACAAGTGTCTGCTTCTGGGGTTTTGTGAGAGGATTTTTGGAATTCTTTACAAGCAGAAAATTCCGGCTTAAATACAAGTATGGAGAGTGATCCTATGAAACAAAAAGTGTTAATTACGGGAAACAGCGGTGTACTGGGAATCAATCTGGTAGATTATCTTCATAAACATTACAGCCATGATTATGAACTGGTTCTATTTGATATTCAGCATCCTGCTAAGCATGTTGCGGATTTCACAACGATCACTGGAGATATCCGTGATAAAAACAAGGTACAAGAGATTATCAAAGATATAGATATTGTGCTTCATTGTGCTTCAGCCTCCCCCAGCTTCGAGGATGAGGAAATTCTGGACATTATTATTAACGGCACAGATAATCTATTAGAAAATTCTTTTGAAGTGGGCAATGTACAACGATTTGTCTATATCTCTTCTACTTCTGTATATGGAGTGGCTGACAAATCACCAATTCTGGAGACAGATAAGGTGAACCCTTTTGACCCCTACAATAAAGGCAAAATCATTGCCGAGCAACATTGCGCAAGCTGGCGCGACAAGGGTAAATGTGTCCCGATCCTGCGTCCCAGATCATTTTTGGGTCCTCACCGTCTAGGAACTTTCGCCATTCTGTATGAGTGGGCCAGTGAAGGAAGAAACTTTCCTATGCTCGGGAATGGAAAAAACCGTTATCAATTATTGGATGTTGAAGACCTCTGCCAGGCCATATACATGGCAATGTCTGGCGATAGGGACAAAGTAAATGACCTCTTCAATATTGGAGCTGCGGAGTTCTCCTCCATTAGAGAGGACTACCAATCTGTATTAACGGAAGCCGGCTATGGCAAACGTATTATTTGCCTCCCCGCACTCCCTATGACCATTGCCCTATCCATTCTGGAAAAACTTAGGGTGTCCCCATTTTACAAGCGGCTATATAAGAAACTGAACAAGACCTATTACGTTTCTCTAGATAAAGCCATCAACCAATTAGGATATCAACCGAAATTCTCTAACAAAGATTCCCTCGTACGGAATTATCACTGGTATTTGGAGGATCGGAAGAAAAACCCAGATGCAGCCACGGGGCTTGGCAACAATACACTGTGGAAACAGGGTGCCATTAAATATGCGAAGTATTTTTTCTGAGTTCCGATGGAGACATATTGTAGCTTTTAGCTCCATTCTCATTGTACTTATCTGCGATAGGTTTATAGCGGGGTACCTCCCCTGGTGGAATGTAGTTGCTAGCATTCCACCCAGTTCCATATTACTGCTTCCTTGCTTTATTGCGCTATTAGCGATAAAAGCTAAGCGAAAGATAATCATAATCGGCTGTTCCCTGATTGTTATGCTCTTGCTGATTCCCCGGGCGGATATTAACTTCCATGCCTTGAGGTTATCCGACAAAGCCTCTGGATCAGACCAAGCTTCAATTCATATTATGAATTGGAATACTGAATTCTGGGATCAATCCGAGCCACCAGGTCAGATGTATAATTTTTTACAGGAAAGTAATCAGGACATTTATATTCTTGAAGAATATGTATATTTGCAGGAAAAGCCCGTTTGGAAAGCTTATTTAATTGATAAAAAAAAGGAGATTCAGGCACAATTCCCTGATTATCACGTGGTAACGGAGGATCAATTCGCCATTGTTAGCAAATATCCTGTGATCCAGCAAACATTATCCCCGAGCAAGCAGGTGCTTTGGCTGACCTTCTTGATTGATAACAAACCTGTTCATGTGGTGAGCGTTCATCTGGAGCCCCAGGTCGATCTGGGACATAGCATTCTCTCACGAGAATTCTGGAACTTCGTCAACTTACGACACCAAACCCGGAACGACGGATTAGATGAAATCGAAGACTTTATCAGGCAAGCGGGGGATGCACCACTGATCGTTACTGGCGATTTCAACACGACGCTGTTGATGGGCAGCCTTGATCCGTTAAGAGACCAACTAGAGGATGCCGTCAAATATTCAAAACAGCTGTTCCCTACCACCTGGGAAACCAAGGGGTATTTCGGCTGGCGTATCGACCATTTCTTACACAACAGGCACGTAGAAATCCAGTCCTACCAGGCAGTTGCCCAATTGGAGCTATCCGACCATAAAGCCCTGAAGGTAAAACTGCGGATAAAGTAGCATCAGCTCTAGAAATAGTAAAAAATGGGCTCGAAACAAGTCTTTGTTAAATGCTTTACTCACATCTTGCCTCTCGACCACTCACGCAAGTAGGCTTGCGGTACTTCATCATAAACTTTAACCTACGCCCCTTCCACCCAAACGGTGGCAGGGGCTTTTGCTTTATCCAAGCAAAAGTTCAATGCTCCATACAACATCGTCATCTGATGCCAAATCAGAATACGTCACAGACAGCTCCATGCCCTCAAATCACAGCATATCGCGTCTGTAGCAGGTATTTTCACAGAAATTGTCTTAGAGTAAACCCACTCCATGCTAATCCTTTTCCATGCCTTTACGCAGTTTTCAGCAAAAAATGCCGTTACTTATGGTACGGTTCACCCCGATTGATCTTCACCGCGCGATAAATCTGCTCCACCAGCACCAGCCGCATTAATTGATGCGGCAGGGTCATGCGCCCAAAGCTCAAGCGCTGCTTCGCGCGGCGCAATACCTCATCGGAGAGCCCGTGGCTCCCTCCGATAACAAACACGACATGGCTCGTCCCATACGTGCCGAGCTTGTCGATCTCCATGGCCAGCTCCTCCGAACTCCAGAGCTGGCCATCCAGTGCGAGCGCGACAACGTGCGCCTCGCTCTTCACATGCGCGAGGATGCGTTCACCCTCGCGCTCTTTTACCGCCCTTACCTCAGCTTCGCTCAGGGTATCGGGCGCTTTCTCGTCTGCGACCTCGATCATCTGAAACTTGATGTACGGGGCGAGCCGCTTGGCATATTCCTGAATGCCCAGCGTTAAATATTTTTCCTTCAATTTGCCTACGCCAATAATTTGAATCAACATGTGATCATTCCTCCTGAATCGTTGTCTTGCACTCCATCCATCCATCCATCTATCTATAAATCAGATGCTTCAAACGCATCGTTCATCCACATCAAAATCATTCCAAAAACTCTAACGATCACCACAAACCTTATTCAGCCCGAATCGCCCACTTTTAAAATCTAACGATCACAGATGACGTTATTTCCCTCACACTGTGTATTTTTCACCTTGTTTGAAGCAATTTTATCAAAATAAGCTCTCTACGGATCGTTAGAATTTCAACCATGCTCATTCTCCCCAAATAAGCTCTCTCATGATCGTTACAATTCGCACTCGCCAACCACGCCCTCAATCACCACCCAAAGCTCTAGCCCATTCTGCTTTTACCGCTCCCCAGCTTTTACATGCCGATGCCTACGCTACGCCTTGCCGCTCCACACTTACCTTCGCAAAGTTCTGTAGCTACCCTTTCTCTTACCGCTAGAACTCGCTAATTCTTAATTCTAGTCCATTGTCACTTTATTTCGTGGCGCTCCAGGCACTGTTCCTGCCTGCGTCTTGCCACTTTCAACTTTCATTCTCTCCGCTCTACCTCTTGCCTCAAGCCCATTTGCGCGCTAACACACACTCACACCACAGCCGCTTACTCCCCACAAACGCAAAAAGAGCGCTCAACACGCTCTCTCTGCACCTTGCTGTGATGTTCATACCGGATCGAACCAAGTCTAACGCCAGAAGCACTACCGCTGCTACGCCATGCACAACAACATCCCACAGCATCCAATAGCTCACCCTGGCGACCTGCTCTACAGTACGCTAAACGACAAGAAATTCCGCGTGCTGATCGCATTCAGCGCATTTGGCAGGCGGGTCCCAGTCGGCAAATTCCGTCTCCTTCAGATCCACAATATCTGGAGCGTCCTCATATTCATCCACAAACATGTCGATGGCAATGTCCACGTGTTCTTTGCATACAACGTACATCCGTTAAGCATCCTTTCTGTCACCAGCTATGTTCCCGATTCACAACCGCTTATCCCATTACAGGATAGCCACTTCTCAGTTCTATCACACCTGCCGCGGAAAAGAAAGCCCCACATCGCGGATCCGCGCAAAAACGTACCACTTATGCACCGAAAAGACCTTCCTCATATCATAAGCAGATGTATCTTTCCCATAAGATAAAAAAAAGTACCCCGTTAATGATACCCTACCTCAGGTATCCTTGCTGGAATACTTCAAATATAATTTTAAATTTAAGCTAATTCTCACACTTTTACTCTATCCTAACCTTGTCCCTAATCCTGCCTATCTTGTAATTACTCTTATCTTTTCCTTACGGTAACCTGATCCTTACACTAAGTGTTTTACCTACCACTCTTCGTACTTGTCTATCCTTATCTGCTTTGCCTGGCGCGCGGTGTAATGAGTTTGATGCATCAAGATGCTCAGCCAGCCATGTGGCCGTGCCTTCCTTAATCGCTCTTACCCTTACACCTAACCCCCAGCCTTACTCCAATCCCGACTGTGCCTTCGTAAGCAATTTCCCACCTTGAAAAGCTATTACCGCGTTGCCCCCGTTGCGAGCTGCACCTTTATAATTGTACACGACCATGTTCTCCGCTTCACTCAGCGCTTCACCTTCGCCGCCAAGGATGTCGATAACATTTTCCACAGTCATGCCGACCTCCAGCTTCTCATACTGGGCAAACGTAATCAGCACCCCGTCCCCTTTTCCAGCAGAACCGTTGTTTCCTCCAACTGCCGTTGTTGTGCCACCTGTCCCTTGTCCAGCAACGCCGGCTGTGCCAAATTCATTCAGCTTTTTCTCAAGTGCGGCAATTTTCTGTGCCTGCTCATCACTTTTGATCCCTTGCTCGGTCAGCTTTTTCTCCAGTCCGGCAATCTTCTCCTGCAGCGCGCTCGAATCTACGGATGTAGCTGGTGAGCTCTCCGATCCACAAGCAGATAGCAACAGCATGGATAATGCCACGCCTGTTCCTCCAATTACCTTTTTCTTCAATAGATTCATCTCGAATCCCTCCATTTTCAGATTAGTCAGCCGGATCTCACGTTATCCAGCTGTTATTTGCAACATTGATCTATGTAAACACATTAAGAACAGTTTAACATATAGGCAACCAAATGTATCTGCGCCTTTGGCTCCAAGTCTTCCCGATCAGATGGGGCGCGTACACCCCCGTGTACCCTGCATGCACAATAATACAAAAAGAGTGCTCAGAATTTCTGATCACTCTCTCTACTATTGCCTTTTCGCTGTATCACCTAAACTCCACGAGCCTTACTCCGGTTTATCCGTCAGCTTCACAGAGACTTTCTCCGCTTTGCCATCCCGATAGAATGAGACCTCTATTGTATCACCGATCTTTTTCTTATCGTACAGGAATTTCCGCAGATCCAGCGTGGAGGTAATTTTTTGCCCATCGAATTCCGTAATGACATCATTCAGCTTCATCCCTGCATCGGATGCCGGGCCGGAAGCCTCCAACACAACCACACCGCTATCCACGTGCGATGGCAGCTTGAGATCCTTGCGCTGATCATCGTCCAGCGGAGCATACGGATTGCTCAGATCCACCGTGTACACGCCCAGATAAGGACGGGATACTTTGCCGTTCAGCAACAGTGAATCGACCGTCTTCATCACTTCGTTCATCGGAATCGCGAAACTGAGACCCTCAACGCCAGTGTCCGAAATTTTCATCGTATTAATGCCTACCACTTTTCCGTTCAGATCCACCAGTGCCCCGCCGCTGTTCCCTTCGTTAATCGCTGCATCCGTCTGAATGACGTTTTGCTCCCAGTCGTACACCCCGTCCTGGTTAATGGATACAGGCAAAATACGATCCGTGTAACTAACGATCCCCGATGTCAGCGTACCGCCGAGACCCAGTGGATTACCAATTGCCAGTACCGTCTGTCCGCGTTGCAGCTTGCTGGAATCACCGATCTCCGCAGCTGCCCCCAGGCCTTTATCATCGGTGGACAGTACCGCGATGTCGCTCACCCGGTCTTTGCCAACCAGTTTTGCTTTATGTGTTTCGCCGTCCACCGTTACGATCTCCAGATCACTGGCACCTTCCACGACGTGGTGATTGGTCATAATGTAGGCTTTGCCATCTTCTTTTTTGAAAATAACCCCGGAGCCCAGCGCGGAATCTTTCATCGACAGGCTACTGCCTGTTTTATGATTCACGATGCTGACGACAGAAGGACGTACTTCTGCCGCAGCATTAATGATGCGGTCATATGGATCAACCACCTGTGCTGTCTGTGAAGTCCCACTGCCTTGGCCCGCAGCATTAGCCAGAGGTAACTGCGTTGCTGGCTGGCTGATGAAGCTGAACAGCGTAACCGTCACGATGGAGCTGATCACCGAACTGATCACAGCTACCTTGACGGTAGAACTGAATCCCGAGCGTGATTTGCCCGGATTGCTCCAGCGATCACGTCTTCCGCCTCCCGGGCGGATGATCTGAAGTTTGCCTTTCTGTTCAGGTTCGGCGCGTCTTGATACCTTGGTTGAATAAAAATCATCTCCAAACAATCCCATCGTGATCCTCTCCCCTTCGTTGTCACGCATCAAGACCCTGACTGCCGCCCAAGTGATAACATGGAAGACCGATGGTACTTCGCGTTCCCCATGCTTTTTTGCATGTTCAAAAATGGCCTTGCACATCGTCGCCTCCCCGAACCCAATCGGGAACAGACGTCTATATACAACAGAATGGCACTCCATCCCGTGTGTTCTACCAATCAACCTCTCGTCTTCTGCGAGACTCGAGATTCTATTTCATACGCAAAAAACAGCCAAAATCATAATACTCCTTATATACTAAACACTTTATATCCCAAAAAGTTGCATAATAACGTAAATAAACGTAAATTTTCGCCATTACTCGCTTAACAATAAAGGTACATACTATCTATCACCACAAAATGGGCTGCGCTAAGCGCCATTCTCTCGAATTCACCGAACTTTTTTAACCCGTTTTCGCTCCGAGTTCCAGACAGAGCAGCTACAGTTTCAGCATACACATCCTGCTCATAGAATGTTAGCGGCAAAAAGAGGAATGTTTTCCACCCAGCCTGACTACAATAATAGTAAAAGAACAATTCAAAGCTTCATAGAAAGAAGGAGGATTCCACAATGGAACGCACGCGAACAATCACAGCTATGGACGAAGTGCATATGGCGGCCAAGCTGGCCGATCTCAAAGAAGAGCATTACCGTAACACACTGGCACTCAGCACCATCATCGAACTGCTTATTGATAAAGGCATCCTTACACGCGAGGAAGTAGAGCGCAAAGCCGCCGAACTGGACAGCTTTATGGCTCACCCACCCTATCCCATGGTGTAGGACGATCATAATACGTATCACAGAGCTTGAACTCATGGTCCCGATAAAAACAGCCTCGGCTCTCCATCGCATCACGTACCGACATTTTAGCCAAATCCATCATATTATGATCCCGGCTGAGATGTGCCAGATACGTACGCTTGATGCGTCCGTTCATCAGTTCACTAAGCGCCGCACCTGCTGCTTCGTTCGACAAATGCCCGATGTCGCTGAGAATCCGGCGCTTGGTGTTCCATGGATACCGCCCCATGCGCAGCAATTCGACATCATGATTCGCCTCCAGCACGAGCACATCCGAATCCGAGATCGCGTCGCGAACCTTGTCACTCATATAACCGAGGTCTGTCGCAACCGACAGTTTCTCACTGCCATCGTCGAATGTATAACCTACCGGTTCAGCCGCATCATGCGAGATACCGAAGGACTCCACGCGCAGCGAGCCAAAATCATGTTTTTCACCCGTTTCAAATATCCGCCGGTTCTCCTCCGGAATCGCTCCGACCGACTTCTCCAAAGCCGCCCACGTATTCGTATTTGCATAGATCGGTAAATTATATTTCCGAGACATCGCGCCTAGTCCTTTAATATGATCCGAATGTTCATGTGTCACCAGAATGCCGTCCAGTTCCTTGCCTGAAATCTCCCGTTCCAAGAACAGTGCCTCCAGCCGCTTCGCGCTGAGACCCGCATCAATCATAAGTGAGGTGCCCCCATGCTGAATGACCGTGGCATTGCCTGTCGAACCGCTGGATAACACGGTAAAATATATCCCCATAACACATTACTCCCCTGGTTTATCTGACTTGGGACTGAATACATCCCCACTGATGCCCTGCACGTACAACACTTCGCCACTTTCCAGCACGAACCGCCATGCCGGCATCGCCACCTGTATATCTGAATTGAACAACTGGCCGTAATAGCCCAGCTGAATATCTTTCACAATCGCACCGTTGGGCAAAAAGTTTTCGATCAGCATTCCCAGCGCCTTAGACGCCGGAAGCACCTGCTGATCGCTCTCCTCGGCGGTTGTAATCCGCACGGGAGTCTGATGATAACCCGTGATTTTCTGATCGCTGTAGAACAGCTCCAGACTCACGTTAAAGAGCGGCCATTTGCCGTCCACCAGCGGGTGGAGCACAAAGGCCCCATCTTCCGCCATCAGCTGATCCAGTCGGTATGTGCCGATTTGCGGAATCTCCGCCTGCAGCGCGTCCGCGAGCTCGCTTGGCGAGAAAATCAGTTTGCTGTCCACAGGCTTCTCCAGCTCCACTTCAATCCCCGACTTGTCCTCTTCGATAAACTCATAGGACAACTTCGGCAGCTTCGGCGTCTCATTCGGAATCGGTGCCAGCACCTGAATGCCCTTCTCTTCCATCGCCTGCTGTGTATTATCCGCGAGCGAGGTGAAGTCCAGATTGGCACCAGCCGTCTCGCGTGCATCCATCCAGATCTGATATCCCAATACCAGATTCAGCAGCAGAAATGCATAGATTAATACATTTTTCGCCCGTCCCCAATCCAGAACATTCACCTCCTCGTTTGGTTTGTCCATCACCTAATCTATCTAACGATCACCAGGAACCTTATTTGCCCCATTTCGGGTTCATTTGAATTCTAACGATCAGGAGAAGCCTTATTTCGCGTAAAATCAGACATTTTCATCAGTTTAAGCCCGTTTTCATCAGAATAGCGTCCATGGTGATCGTTAGATTTTCAAAGCGTCATAAATCTGGCATTTAACGTCTCTGGTGATCGTTAGCATTCGACCAGCGGCAGCAGCCCCTTCCGTTACTCCTAAGACACCGTCGTTTCCTCACCATTGCCGAAGCGGATCACCCAGACCGGGATCAGCTTCAGCCCATCTTCTATCGTAGATGGACGATATGCCGGGTACACGTCCACAACTTTGCGGTTTTCGCCAGCTACCTTGCGGATCAGATTTTTCAGCTTATCCCCGCCAGGCAGCTTGATCGACTTTTTGGCCTCCGTACCTTCGTTCAAATATTCCAAGGATCGCTCATAGCTCGACACTGTCTCCTGCTGCATCTCCATGTTGATCGTGCCGAAGCGGAATTGCATCGAATCCATGATTGGAAAACTTCCGTAATACTGCTGGAACTGCAACTGTGTTTTATTGTCAGTCGATCTCAGCATCATGCGTGAGCGCCCTTTCCAGCCGCCATGCTGATTCACAAAATCAACCGCAGACAGGGCTTCCTTGGACGCATCACTCTGCCCAGCTGGCGGTGCCGCCGGGTCTGTATAGCTAATCCAGCGCTGCTCCTGTTTCACTTGCAGACTACGTTTGCTATCCGTATAAATCTCTGATCCATCCTTTTCCCGAATATTCCGGGTCATGCTCGGATCAGAGAACAGACTGCGCTGCATCTGCTCTACCGTGAACTGCCCTGTCGGCACATCCGCCTCAATCGTATCCAGTGCCTGTGCCGGAATATAATACCCGCCTTCCATCAGCGTGTACGGTGTCCAACTCGTCCCAAAATCGACATGCTGCTTCACATCCTGCACCGTCAGATCTGCCTGTGTAGCCTCATAGACTACGTCTCCCTTCGCACTGAAGAACAGGGCATGAGCCTTCGTCTCATCTGGCGTCGTATATATGGCAATGCGGTTGATCGTCTCTCCCTGAAAGAGAGAATCCGTCCCCAAACGCATCACTCGTTGTAACAAAGCTACCGGCATGCCTTCTTTAAAAGACAACTCGAAGCCAGGACTTTCCTTGCGAATCTGATCCCAGTTCACCGATTGTACACTGCGGCGCTGGAAATCCTCAAATGTCCGCCCCTTTAACCTGGAGTAGATCAATTGATAGAACGTGTTGCCGGGGTAAAAGACCGTATGTTTGTCCTGTCCCAGATGAATAATCATCTGATCCGGAAAAATCAACTCTTCAATATTACGCTCCTGACCCATATTCTCGGTCTTCACGTAGTTTGTCTCGGAGGTAACAACAGAATCGCCGCCTCCAGGCAAACGGTAGATCAGGAAGTAACTCTGGATCAGACTGGCTGCGACCAGCGAAGCGAGCACCAGAGATTTAATCCGTTCCTTCAAGGTGCTCACCCCCTTTGTCACGCATAGGCAGTGTAAAAGTTACCGTTGTGCCTACGTCTACTTCAGATTCCAGAGAGATGCTGCCATCGTGGGCTTTTACAATTTCCCGGGCAATGGACAATCCTAGCCCTGTGCCCCCCATGCTGCGAGAGCGTGCTTTATCTACACGGTAGAATCTCTCAAATATCCGATCCAGATCACGCTGCGGTATACCCATGCCTGTGTCAGATACGGAGATGGCTAACGTATGCTCATCGCTGCGCCGGGCAGCAATTGTAATGGTGCCGCCCTCCAGCGTATATTTCAATGCGTTGGACACTACGTTGTCCAGAACCTGATCAATCTGATCCCTGTCTAGTGGGACTGCGGGAATATCATTCTCCACAGACAACACGGACTGAATATCCTTCTGGTGCATCTGGAAGGAGAATCGATCCGCCACTTCCTCCAGCATCTCCAAAATATCAATAGGCTGCTTGCGCAGCAAAGCTTCCTTGGAATCCAGTCTCGACAGGTGCAACAAGTCGGTAACCAAACGGATCATGCGCTCGGTCTCGTTCTGAATCACACCCACGAAACGTCCCGCAAGCTGCGGGTCTTCCAATGCCCCATCATCCAGTGCTTCCGCGTAACTTTTGATTGTGGTCAGCGGTGTACGCAGCTCATGTGATACATTCGCCACAAATTCACGCCGGGAGGCCTCAAGCTCCTCCTGCTCCGTTACATCCTGAAGCACCGCAATCGTGCCGGTGATTCCCAGCTCACGCCGGTGTACCGGCGTGAACGTCATGCGGATGACTACGGGCTCCTCCTGACCTGCCGGGGCAATCTGCAGCAGCGTTGAGCCGGTAAATCCGCTCGCCAGTGCTTCCGCATCCTCCGGATCAATGCCAAGCAGGACGGCAAAATGCCTGCCTTCAATATCAGACGGACGCATGCCAAGAATGCTGCTCGCACGGCGGTTAACGAGAATCACTTTACCATGCTCATCGGTAGCAACCACACCATCACTCATATTGGTCAGAATGGACGTCAGCTTCTCCTTCTCCTCTTCGTTCTGAGAGAGGGCATCGCGCAGCCTGCTGGTCATATAGTTGAACGCACGACTAAGTTGACCGATCTCATCTGTACCGAATACCGGTGTCTGCTGATCGAAGTTTCCTTCCGCGACTGCTGTTGCCCGTCTTGTCACTTCCTTAATCGGCTGGGTAATCGTATGAGACAGAATAACACCCAGTACCGCGGTTAACACCAGGGCAATCAGAATACCGGAGATGAAAATCTTGTTGATGCCCTCCATTGTCGAGTAAAGCTCGTTCATCGAAGCAGCAATGTAGACCGCACCTATAATTTTGCCGCCGGATAATACCGGCTTGGCCACGACCTTTTTGCGAACATTATCCTCGTCTACGATATATTCCTCATTATCCCGAATGCCTTGCAGTGCACGGCTGACAACGGTTTGGGTATTTTTACGCCCGATATAATCAGAATGTGAACTTAGCGAGGTGGTGAGCACCTTGCCGCTGGCATCCAGCACCTGAATCTCGGCACCGTTAATGTTGAACAGATTGTTTACCAGCACACGCAGATTCTCTGTTTTGTCCTCACCAGCTTCCGCTTCACCAGCAGCCATCGTCTGGCCTACCAATACCGACAGCATCTCCGCTCGTGCCTGCAAATCTTCCGTAAAGTTGCTAGTCAGCGAGTTCTTCATTGCACTTACGAAATAAACGCCGATCAATTGCATCGCAATCAGGATCAGCAGTACATAAATAATAATTAATTTCGCCTGAATCGTTCGAAAGAACGAAAATTGCGAGAATCGGCCCATTATATCCCCACGCTTTTGGCACTGCGCACGAGATAACCCAGCCCCCGGCGAGTCAGAATCGTTTCCGGCTTGCTCGGATTTTCTTCAATCTTCTCCCGCAGCCTGCGGATCGTCACATCCACTGTACGCACGTCGCCAAAATATTCATATCCCCATACAGCTTGCAACAGATGCTCGCGTGTCATGACTTTGCCCGAGTGCTTGGCCATATAATAGAGTAGCTCATATTCACGATGCGTCAGATCCAGCGGTTCACCGCCCTTGTACGCCGTATACATGTCCATATCAAAAGCCAGATCAAACAGCCGCAGAACCTGCTTTCCTTCTTCCTCCGGCGCTTCTACAATCGCTGCTGGTTTCTGCTGTCTGCGCATCTGTGCCTTCACCCGGGCGAGCAGCTCCCTTGTACTAAACGGTTTGGTTACATAATCATCGGCGCCTAGCTCCAGACCAAGTACCTTGTCGATCTCCCCGTCTTTGGCAGTCAGCATAATAATCGGGATCTCCAGATGCGCACGCACCTCGCGGCACACATCCATCCCGTCCTTGCCCGGAAGCATCAGATCCAGAAGCATCAGATCCGGTTTCTCGGATAACGCCAGCTCTACCGCACGAATACCATCAAACGCACAGATGACCTCGTAACCCTCTTTTTCCAAATTAAACTTCAAAATGTCTGCGATGGGCTGCTCGTCGTCCACCACCAAAATCTTTCCCTGCATCGGCTGAATTCACCCCTATATCCTGCTTAATTCGCCACTGGCGCTGTCTCTCTAATCTATCTGATTGTCTATCATGCATTCCCTGTTGTGTACTGCCTATTATCAACGATCTATACTCTCTAGTTTAACATACCTGAGGCACCGTCACATCCTGATCCACCTCTTGGAAGCCGTTTCCTGTAAAAATATTTCACATCAAAAAACAAGGCCAGCTTTACAGCGGGCCTTGTTCTCAATCTTAACATCGTTACCCGATGCCTCGTGTCCTATACTTCATTTCAAGCTCTATCCTTAAACTCATGCTCTATCCTTAATTCAGATAGGTCATCGGATTTTCTGCTGAGCCATTTTTCAAAATCTCAAAATGCAGATGGGTTCCTGTGGAACGTCCCGTATTCCCCATCACGCCGATGCTGTCACCCTTCTCCACCACTTGGCCAACATCCACACTGATGCTGTTCAAGTGACCATAGAGCGTTTCATATCCGTTACGATGGTTAATGATGATGACATTGCCATAACCGCTCTTCTGTCCTGCAAAAGTAATTACACCTTCATCTGCAGATTTGACATCGCGATTACCAACCAGATCAACACCTTTGTGCTGGCGGCCCCAACGTTGACCGAAACTGCTGCTCATCGTCGCATTGGATACAGGCCATGCAAATTGCCCTGTGCCTTCGCCAACCACTTTGGTTCCACTGAGTACAACCTCAGTCACCGCTGTTTTTAGGACTTCCTGACCCAGCCATTCTTCCCGAACGACTTCGCCGTTTTCTTTGGTGATGCGATACTGCATATTTTTCAGGCCGCTTTGACCTGGACGAACCACTTTCGTCGTACCTGCCTTCAGATCGGCACTCTTACGTACCTCAACCTGTGGTTTAACTTCAATCTGCTCTACCACTTGCTCTACCGATTTAACCGTAATCGCTGGCTTTGGTACAGTGAGAGTCAGCTCCTGTCCAATCTGGAGAGATGTCTCCTTGATGCCCGGGTTATGTTTGCGGATCTCGCTTTGCGTAATTTCATACTTGGATGCAATAGAAGAGATCGTATCTCCTTCTCGCACCACATAAGTTACAGGCGCGTCTTTACCAACGGTTAAAGCTTTAACCGCCTCGGATACATCCCATATTTTATTTGGATCTGCCTTCACCGTATCTGTTGTCACATCTTCTTTGATGTCTACAGATTTTAGCGTTGTGCCTGGTCCTTGATCCTTTTTAGAGGAGTTAGCTGATACCGACTTGGTCTTCAGAGAGCTTCGCACAGCCGATGCCGGTATGTATTTGCTCTGTACTTGCTGCAGGATCTTGTCTGCCGTTTCCTGATCCTTCACAATTCCGACAACTTCACCGTTTACTTTAAGCTCCACGCCTTTGGCATATGCCGTTAACATGTTCCCCAGTTTGTCCAGCGTTTCCTCACTGTTCACTTCCGGTTTATATGCTCTTACCGTCTCGGTTGTGATGCCATCTGTGTTCAGCACCATATCCGCATCCGGGTACTTAACGCGGTATTCTTTTGTTTTTTCGGCAAATAATTGCTGCAACTGTGCCTCGTTTGTAATCGTGCCAATCTCGTTGCCTTTCACCATAACCTTATAATAAGAGACGGTGTTGGAGTCCACATACTGCTTTGCTCCGAATCCAACCGATGCTGCAATCAAAATACCACATGCTGTGGTAATGATCCATTTACGCGATGACAGAATTCTCTTTTTATTAGAACTGAAGTTGGACATGCTCATGCTGTTTTTGTCTTCGGCCGTCCGGTGTTGTCCGGATTGTTCGTGTACCCGGTGTTGATCCGGTTGGCGTTTGCCTCTGAAACCTTTCATGATTCTCTCCTTTTCAGCATTTCTTATTCCGCATTTACTATCAGACAACACCTGTAAGTGAGTCATATGCAAGTAAGTTCAATGATATGAATTTTTGTAAAATCAGGACTTTAGCTGTACTTTAAAAGTGTCAAAAATTTAACCTTTTATCACACCCGTATACTTTAACACAGGTTTTACAGTCATTTCAACTCTTAACCTCACATCTCAAATCCGCGCCCCATATGGTTTCCCTGAAATATCCATCGTTCGGAGCATGTGTTCCATCCTCCATTATGCCTCAACTCCTACTGTACTATGTACTTTTTATCCCAATCTAAGACTAGGTTCTAAGACCTACTAAATTTCATTATAATTTTCATGTATATACAAAAAATCTTCCATCAGATCCACTCTGATGAAAGACTTAAATAATAACTTTATTCGATTCATGCAATGTCACGGACAGACTTATCTGTCCTGACCTTTCACGATTGATTTTACTTATTTCTTGACTGCACCTATGATAAACCGCTTCTGCTGCACGTCCCAGAATCCATGTTGCTCCATCTCCAGATGGATCTGCCATAACGGGTCACGGAATCGGTCTATTGTAAAATCAGGCACCTGCCAAGGAATTGTCTTTAGATAATACACCAGGGCTCCAATAGCATAGAAGCGCTGTCCAGCAAAGTAACTCCTAATCACCTTTATTCTGCTTGTAGCACTTGCATCAAATCATCGTATTCTTCACTGGTCAGATACTTTGAGATGACCTGTTCAATCTCCCTCAGCTCTTGCTCTGTCAACCCACCCTCCATCGCTCCCGAGATCTGTTGCATTTCCTTCTGAGGTAACTTGTTCATCAGCAGGGTGAAAATACGCTCTTTTTCCTTAGCAGGCAATTTGTTTTTAGCACCTGTTATATCATCTGGGGACACGACAATCTCTTCTTTTCCAGTCGAATTACTCCGGTCTGTTCCCTGACCGCTTGCCGTTCCACTTCCAGTAGCTGAACCGTTACCGTCAACCGTTCCAGAACCCCCACCGGTATCTGTGTTTGCTCCCCCTGTTTCGCCATTACTAGATGTACCTGGATTCGTGTCCGTGTTGCCCGTACCCCCTCCAGCGTTTCCATCCTTCGTCCCGTTTCCCATGACCGAAATTGAATTCTCCGGGGCTTTTTGCTCTTCCGTTCCGGCTGGCTGATCTGTAGACGTATTCCCGGACTTCTCTCCCTCGCTGGATTGCTTGGTGCCCAAAGCCCCTTGAAACATGCCCATCAGTCCCGTAGGCTGACCTTCCCACTGTATATTAAAGCTGGCAAGCAATGACTTGGCATACGATTGAACAATTAATCCTGTCGTAAGCAACGTCAGTGAACTGACCAGCAATACGATAAGCACGATTTTGACAAACCACATCAGCAATTTCATCTCTGTTTCTCTCCCTCCGATTATACTTCCCTTAAATCCATACAGATTTTCGGGATATCCGGCTCTACTGTTAGCCAGTATTGACGGAAATCTCGGGATTATATCCGAAACATACACAAAAAACCTCCAGCTGCCGCTATAGTAGCAACAACTGGAGGGGAATTTAACAATCCAATTATCAGTTTATACGTAGATTGGCAGAACCTGATTGGTCTGCTCACGGTTACGACCTACAGAGAAAATTGCGATCGGAATGCCTGTCAGTTCAGCTACACGTTTCACATAGTTCTGTGTATTCACCGGCAGATCTTCCAGTTTCTTCGCTCCTGTAATGTCCTCGCTCCAACCTGGCATCTCTTCGTATACCGCTTCACATTCAGCCAGCATTTTGAGGCTCGCCGGATAGTGAGTGATTACTTCGCCGCGGAATTTATAACCTGTGCAGATTTTTACCGTATCCAGACCCGTCATAACGTCCAGAGAGTTCAGGGACAGCCCTGTAATACCGCTCACACGACGAGCGTGACGAACAACAACACTGTCGAACCAGCCTACACGGCGTGGACGTCCAGTTACTGTTCCGTACTCATGACCTGTCTCCCGAATCTGATCACCAATCGCATCATGCAACTCTGTCGGGAATGGGCCGTCACCTACACGAGTTGTGTATGCTTTGGCTACCCCGATAACCTGCTGAATACGTGCCGGACCAACACCAGAACCAATACATACGCCGCCTGCAGATGGGTTGGATGAAGTCACATATGGATAAGTACCTTGGTCAAGGTCCAACATCACACCTTGTGCGCCTTCAAACAATACCTTTTTGTCCTCATCGATGGCATCATTTAGCACAACAGATGTATCACGTACATAAGGGCGAAGCACTTCTGCATAGCCAAGATAATCCGCGAGAATCTCTTCTACATCAACCGGAGTACCGTTGTACACCTGCTCGATAACCCGATTTTTTTCTTTAACCAAGTGACGCAGCTTCAGTTCAAAATCTTCTGCATCCATCAGATCCACCATACGAATACCGATCCGAGCAGATTTGTCCATGTAACAAGGGCCAATGCCTTTACCTGTTGTACCAATTTTGTTCGGGCCCTTGCTCTCTTCCTCCAGAGCGTCCAGAACCATGTGATATGGCAGGATGATATGTGCACGCTCACTGATAAACAGGTTTTTCGTTGTAAATCCGTTATCATGAATATAATTAATTTCTTCGATAAGTGCCTTCGGGTTGATAACCATACCGTTACCAATCACGCATGCTTTGTCTGTGTAAAAGATACCCGATGGAATCATCGTCAATTTATATTTTTTGTTGTCGATCAGAATCGTATGGCCTGCATTGTTACCGCCTTGGTAACGAGCAACTACATCTGCGCTTTCCGCCAAATAATCCGTGATTTTACCTTTACCTTCGTCTCCCCATTGCGTTCCCACTACAACTACCGTTGACATAGTTAACATACCTCCGTGGGTGCCTTGCGCACCTTTGTATATTGGTCTGTCCGTCCTCTATCCCGGCAGGCAAGTTACGCAATAAACCGACTGAGAAGCGTGCTAACGGACAGTAATGATTTCCTCCCATTACATTCAAGGGAAGGTTTGTACTGCTTTAACGCAGCAATATTAGTGTACCAGTCCCTTTTTTCAAAGTCAAATGAAATGGCGAACATTTATATATGTCAATTGCTTAATGTTCGGAATTATGACCTTATTCCACAGTAAAAAACCGGTGATCCCAGTCTTGTTCTCCTCGACTGCATTCACCGGTACTTTTACATTAACTAATCTTTCACGTGCTAACGAGTATATATCCTAATATTCAATCGTTCGCATACCCTGTTACTGATTGTCCAGGATAGCCTGTGTACCTCTGTTCAGAGTAATCACAGTCTACCCTCTACATCGCGAAGGCGTCATTATGGGCCCTCTCGTAATTGACGAATTTATTAAAGTTTTTCAGGAAGACCAGTTCCACCGTACCTACCGGACCATTACGCTGCTTGGCAATAATGATCTCGATGATATTTTTTTTCTCGGTATCCTGGTTATAATAGTCATCCCGGTACAGAAACGCTACGATGTCGGCATCTTGCTCGATCGAACCCGACTCCCGCAAGTCACTCATCATCGGACGTTTATCCTGACGTTGCTCTACACCCCGGCTCAGCTGAGACAAGGCAATAACCGGAACTTCCAGTTCCCGGCCGATCTGTTTCAATGTACGTGAAATTTCGGATACCTCTTGTTGACGGTTCTCTCCCGCTTTACCACGTCCACTGATCAATTGAAGATAGTCGATCAGGATCATGCCTAGACCCTTCTCCTTCTTCAGACGACGGCATTTGGCCCGAATATCGGCTACCGTAATACCAGGTGTATCGTCAATATAGATGTTGGCTTCATTGAGAGCAGCAATGCCCATCGTCAGCTTCTGCCAGTCTTCATCACCTTTAAATTCTCCTGTACGAAGAACTCCCGCATCCAGATTGGCTTCCGCACAAATCATCCGTTGTACGAGCTGTGCAGCAGACATCTCCAGACTGAAGATCGCTACCGTCTCTTGCGCCCGGATACCTACATTCTGAGCGATGTTCAAGGCGAAGGCTGTCTTACCTACAGACGGACGTGCAGCTACAATAATCAAGTCACTACGCTGGAATCCAGCCGTCATCTTGTCCAAATCGATGAAACCTGAAGGAATCCCGGTTGTCGTTCCCCGGTTCTGATGCAATGTTTCAACCTTGTCGAAAACCTCCATCAATACATCCTGAATGGCTATAAATCCACTACTGGAGCGTCTGTTGGAAATTTCCAGAATGCGCCGTTCAGCCTCACCGAGCATACCTGCGACATCTTCGCCGCCTGTGTACCCTTCACTAACGATCTGTGTTGCTGTACGAATCAGACGACGAAGCATCGATTTCTCTTCAATAATCTGCGCATAATAATCCACGTTGGCTGCTGTAGGCACACCGTGAGCGAGCTTGGCAAGGTAGCTGACACCACCAATGTCCTCCAGCTCGCCTTTATCCTTCAAACGTGAAGTCAGCGTAACAAGGTCGATCGGTTGATTTTCCTCACCCAGCTGAATCATCGCTTCATATATCAATTGATGGGGCTTATCGTAAAAATCCTCGGTTTGCACCCGTTCCATCGCTGTAATCAGAGCTTCGCCCTGTAACAGGATTGCACCCAGCACAGCCTGTTCGGCTTCCAGGTTCTGTGGGGGAACCCGGTCGAATAACATTTCGCCGCCCATCTTACTCCTCCGTTACCTGTACCTTCAAGGTAGCCTTCACTTCAGGGTGAACCTTGACAGTCACTTGCGTTACACCAAGCGTACGGATTGGATCATCCAGCTCGATCTTGCGCTTGTCTATTTTTAGGCCCTTTTTAGCCAATGCTTCTGCAATTTGTTTGCTCGTAATCGCACCGAACAGACGGCCGCCTTCGCCGGATTTTGCTTTTAATTCTGTGACTTCTGCCTCCAGCTTTTTCGCAAGTGCTTCAGCTTCGGCTTTCTCTTCCTGCTTAAGTCTATCTTCAGCTGCCTTCTGATTGTCCAATGTCTTCATGTTACCCTCTGTTGCAGGACGTACGATTCCCCGTGGCAACAGGAAATTCTGTGCGTAACCCTCAGATACTTCCTTCACTTGCCCTTTCTTGCCTTGACCCTTCATATCTTTTATAAAAATGACTTTCATTCGAATAACCCCTCTTCTTTTTCGATTTCAGCCAGGACGTTCATCAACCGCTTCTCCGCTTCTCCCAGCGTTCCTTCAAGCTGCACAGCAGCATTTGTTAAGTGACCACCGCCACCTAATCGTTCCATAACTACCTGAACATTCATGCGCCCCAGTGATCTCGCACTGATGCCAATCAGTCCATCTGTACGCTCACTGATGACAAATGAGGCGACCACGTCAGTCATGTTAAGCAATGTGTCCGCCACCTGGGCGATCATCATCTGTGAAATCTTGCTGCCAGGGTCCGTGACCGCCAGCGCAATGTTCCCATATACCATTTTAGCATGCTTTATGATTTCTGCCTTAGCAATATATTCTGACAGATCCTCTTTCATCAGCTTCTGGACCATAATGGTATCTGCACCACTGCGACGAAGGAAGCCCGCTGCTTCAAACGTCCTAGAGCCCGTATGCAATGCAAAATGCTTCGTATCAAGCGTTATACCGGCGAGAAGTGACGTTGCTTCAAGTGGAGTGAACTGTACCTTCTCGTGGATATATTGCAGAAGCTCTGTCACAAGTTCAGCTGCTGATGAAGCGTAAGGCTCCAGATAGATCAGTACTGCATCATTAATAAATTCCTCACCCCGGCGATGGTGATCCACCACGACCACACGTGTTGCAGATTGGACCAGCTTGGGTTCCATTGTCATGGAGGCCTTATGGGTATCCACAACAACCAGTAATGTATGTTCCGTCATCATCTGTGTGGCTTGCTCTGGTGAGATCAAAGCTTTGGAGAGCTTCTCATCCTTGTTTACCTGTTCCATCAAGCGTTCAATAGAGGGATTGACCCCGTCCAGCACAATACGAGCCTCAACATTGTACAGGCTCGCTGCTTTCCACACCCCAATGGACGCTCCGATAGCATCCATATCCGGCATTTTGTGCCCCATGATGAGAACCCGATCGCTTTCCTGCATCAGGTCACGTAATGCATGAGCAATAACCCGCGCTCTGACACGTGTTCGCTTCTCTACCGCATTGGACTTTCCACCGTAAAACGACAAACGTTGGCCCGATTTCACAGCAGCCTGATCGCCACCTCGTCCAAGCGCCATATCCAAACTTGATTGTGCCAGCTCTCCCATCTCGCTGATGCTGTCAGAACCAGATGCAAGTCCAACGCTCAGTGTCATCGGCACTTTCAGATCAGCTGTCATCTCACGGACTTCGTCCAGAATGACAAACCGGCTCTGCTCAAGTTCCTGCATGGACTTGTGATTGAGCATCATCAAGTAGCGATCGGATGACAGACGACGTAGATACACTTCATACTGCTTCGCCCAAGCTGTGATTTCACTGGTGACTCGTGCGATCAGCGCTGTACGTTGTTGGTCATCCATGCCTTGTGCAGCCTCGTCGAGATTATCCAGAACAAGAATGCCTAATGCAATGCGTTCATTCTCGTATTTATCGCGAAGAATAGCCAGCTCGGTGATCTCGTACACATACACGTACCGCTCCTGCGGATTATGAATTACACCGTAATAACGATCATCCAGCTGGAATTCATCATGAAATTCCTTCGATGAAGGCTCTTTCGAACTATCCTTATCTTTCTTTTCTTTCGGTTGGGGGAGATTGGGGAACAGATTAAGCAGTGAACTGCCCACCAATGTCTTCTCATGAAACATATCCGCAACGAAGCGATTATGCCACTCCACCGTACGATCCTCGCTGTACAGCACAATTCCGAACGGAAGCATGCTGACCGCCTCACCCTCCATACGTTTGATGCGAATGGTCAGGCCGTTAATATAGTCGTTAAGTTCTCGGCGGAACGCGAGCTCTGCCTTGATCATGACGATTCCCAGCGCCGAAGCCAGTATCAGACTAATCAAACCAAGCGTCCAGTTATAGATGGTAACCAACATCACTAGCAGCAACAGTAGTATGAACGCCCATACGGTATAATAGCCGTGCCAGCGTTTCTTTAGAAATTTAGGCATGACTCATCACCCTATCGTTTTGATTTCGATATTGCCTCACGGAGCGGGAACGCCAGATCAATAATTCCGACAATGCGAAGTGGACCAATGAAGAACACGGCCGCTCCCAATAAAAATGGAATAACCGGGTTCCACCTTCTTGTATGTGAGAGGAAAAAGAAGAAACCGATAGCTTGAATCATGAAGCCAAGATTAATTAATGGCGACAAGTTCATAGCAATCATTTTCCAATATGATCCGTCATTTTGTCTGGAGACCACCTCAATAATCAATGCGAGGAAGTAATACCAGATCAATGCACGCGGCATACGCCATTCTCTTGCAGGTGGAAGCTTGGATACGTTCATACCCATAACACTCAGAATAGGACGAGCAATGATATGTGTAATGAAAGCCATAACCATCGACGTAACTACCAGTGCAAATGGAATCATTAACTGAGTTTGTTTGGCGATATCTTCTGTCATCTCAGGCGTCCATACAAAACCATTAATCATCTGACTTGATGAATTAGTGAGCGGTTCAATGGTCAGTTGCACCACATCTTTGATATAACTGGACAGGTCGAACTGGAAAATCAGGCTGCCCACCAGCAGTAACAACAGATACTCCGCCAGCATCGTTCCGGCACCTGTCATTAAAGCAAACAACGCTGATTTTTGGTTCTTATACGCGTGACCCATAGCAATGGCTGGCAGTATTAAGATCAACATAAATAACAGATAAATCGGGTGAACCATAACCAAAATAATAGCAACGGGCACAAGATGCAAAATAAATGATTTTACAGGTAATGACGCATACAGAATAACTCCCGGAATCATCATAAAAAATATAGAGAGTACCGATAAAGGAGTTAGCAACGAGAGCAGCAAAAGTAAAAGTACTGCACTCCAGACAGCTGATTTAAAGCTAAATTTCAACAAATTCACCTCTTACGCATATGATCTTCAAGTGCAGAAATATCCTGGTACCAGTCTTCTAGCTGGTGACCTTCCTGTTTATGCTTTTTCAACTTCTCAACAAGCAGTGCATCCAGATCCTTAAACGGAATACCGAGCCGCCGGCCCAATATGTAACTGCTCATCATCAAACTGGCAAGACTATCTCCGATTCGAATCGTGCTGCCTTCCCATAATGCTTTGAATAATCGGGATACCTGATCAAGTACTTCGGTTTTCAGCCATTCAATCACTTTAGCCCGCTTGGCTACATCCAGTTCTTTAGGCATTTGGCGAAAGTCACTCTCCCCCGAAAAAGCTTTATTCTCCATTATAGCATAAAAAGGGGGCTGGCAAAATTACCCCCAAAAGCGGAGAAATTCTCCGAAACTCCATGTCAGGTACGATGCCGAGCCCCGTACGTCTTATTCATATATATTAGTAATAATCGCTGTGATTATCCCTGCCAGCCCATGATTTTGAAAAGAATTCAACTTATTTGGCCTTTACGGATTCCTTGGCAACAATACCTTCACAGTATTCGATGATCTGGCTACGTCTCACTATGCCGATAAAACGTTCCATATCATCCACCACCGGCACAAAATTCTGTACCTTGGCGAGATTAATTAAATCCTCCATATTGGCATTAATGGATACTGGCTTGATATCAAGCCTTAATGGGACATCCTTGAGAAGGAATTTTGAAGCGTTTTCAAATGATATCTTTCCCTCCGCATTTTTCATATACCACAATAGATCACCTTCTGTAACCGTACCAATATATTTGCCTTCCTTATTCAAAATAGGCACTGCTGTAAACCGATGATATTCCATCCGTTCCAGCGTTTGCCGCAGCGTAGATTCCGACGTCACACATGTAACCTCTTGTTTGGGCAGCAAAAAAAATGCGATGTTCATACCCTTGTGTATCCTCCTTGTGTATTTCTCGTTCAACAGGTTCACTCAACTTATATTATACGTTATAGAACGAAGGATGTTCCAAAAGGTTGAAGATCTTACACATTTGAGACCCTCAACAAAGAAAAAAACAGCAGCCCGCTTATAAACGTACTGCTGATTGTTGTGTAAGATACCCATCTGTATGGAGTTAACTATTCCATCTTCTGCCGGTCAGGAATCATGACTTCACCGGCTGGGGTCGATTGATCCATCCAGTTTTTAATCAGCTCTTTGGCATATTGAACATCTTTCTTATCTGCGCGGCCATAATAAACACCGTTTTTACGCATGCCTTCACTCAAAATCGTGAAGCTGGAAACCTGTGGTTTCTCCTGTGTCAGCACCTGTTTCGCCAGATCAATAATAAAAGTGGCCTGCATATCCGTCTGAAAATTATCACCCATGATCTGGAACAGCTCAGGGATCTTTGAGATCTGATTCAGATTCAACATCTTGTTTGCAAAAGCGTTCAGGAAAATTTGCTGCCGATTCGTGCGGTTAAAGTCACTATCTTCCCGATATCTCACGTAGTAAAGTGCTTCCTGTCCGTCATAGATCGGTTTGCCGCCCTTAATCGTGAACTTCTCATGATTTGGATCTTTGTTCACAATATCCTTATCGATTGGCAATGATATGCCTCCCAGCGCATCAACCACTTTTTTGATCCCCTGAAAGTCAATTGTTGCGTAATACCCTACGTCAGCATCAAGAAATTTTTCCACCGTTTTGATGGACATATTCTCCCCACCGAAGGCAAAGGCATGCGCGATTTTGTCATAATCATCTGTCCCGTCCTTGTCCGCATCTCTTCCTACGATCTGCACGTATGTGTCACGCGGGATGGATACGAGCAGCACCCGCGACTCCTTCGGGCGGACAACAGCATAGATGACCGCATCAGAACGTCCACGGGACTTCTCATAGTCTCGTTTATCCGAGCCCAGAAGCAATACAGAAAACGGCTCTTTGCGATATACCGTCGGATCAGGCGTGTTATTGCCTTCCTGCGGCACGTAGGAATGTGTAAGCTGTGCTTCTACCTTATCAGCCAGAAACAGGTCAAATGCGGCCACGGCTAACTTCTGACGGAAAACATAACCGCCAATGATCAAAACGACAAGAGATATAAGAGTTATATATAGGCCTTTGCGACTTTTCTTCTTCTTTTCTTTAGTTCTGCTTTTCATCCATCGATTCCTTCTTCACTATAAAAATTGAAATTCATTACTACCCATTAAACGCTCACAACGTCTGATGACACGCAGTTCTCCGAACTTTTCTTTCTCTGGAGGCGGAGAACCGCCATTGCTCGTTCTATTGTAATCATTCCTGCATCATGAAAAGTTACAATCGGGTTAAATTGAAAAGAACAGCGACCCCTTTTTCGGTTACAAAAGGTTCACTGTTCTTCTCTATCTTTTCGCATTACTTCCTACATTATATCGACCCCAGGGACCCATCAGGCTTCTGCTGCTGCTTCTCTTTCTGACGAAGACGTCCGGTAACAAGAGCGACGACTAAGGTTAATATGCTGAAAATAACTGCCGACCAGAAAAGACCATTGTAACCTTGGCCTGTCGTCTGATGTACGGCCTGAAGCAGTGCTTCCCGTATGTTGGCATCCGGAATCTTCGACAACCCCGCCAGCAGACTGGAGACATCATTTCCCGATGCTCCGCCAGAAGCATATTGCTCCAGCGCCACTGGCGGCACTTCAATACCCCGATCTGCCAGACCTGACTGGATATTCGAACCGAGGTTAGTGAACGAACGTGCCAGAAATCCGGCAAAGATCGTTGGTGCAATCGCCATTGCCATCTGGCGGAATAAGGAACTGGTTGCTACCGCAATACCTTTATTGTGCTCACCTGCCTGTTCAGTTACCAGAACATTGACGGGTGCACCCAGCATCATGCCAAAACCAATGCCCACAAGAGTACTTGCGATGACAAACTGCCAGATATGCTCTACCCACAGCGGGAATAACAGGAAGCCAATGGCAGAGAGCAGCCCCGCCACAGATAACGTCCAGATCGGTCCTTTGCGGTCAACAAGGTATCCTCCTCCACCTGCTCCGATGCCTGAGGCCAGAGCAAGCGGAGTAAACCAATACCCGGAAGCTGTGCTTGATACACCTAGATATTGCTCTACGAAACCTGGAATGAATATGACAGAGGCCAGAATGGCCCCAGAAAAAAAGGCAATGAGCAGTGTCCAGCGGAAGGACGCAATGCCAAGTAGCTTGGTAGAAACGACCGGTTCACGGTCGGATCCTTCTAACCTTTTTTCCATAAAATAAAAGATCACCAGCACAGCTATACCCACCAAAAAGAAGCTATAAAACATCGGTGAAGCCAGGCTTTGAAGCATATTCACACCGTCCAGATTACTGAAACTGTACATCAGGCTCAGTACACCCACTGTTAAGACCGCTATGCCGCCCCAATCAACGGCTGCCCGGCTAAGCTCCTGTTCTTCATGGATATAACGGATCCCAGCAATGAACAATAAGATCGCAATCGGTACGTTGATCAGAAACAGCCAGTGCCAGTTCCCGGTAACATCCAGGATAAACGCGCCAATGTTCGGCCCGAGAATAGCTGCAATGCCGTTCATACCTCCCAGAAGGCCAAGAGCTGTACCCTGACGCTGAGCAGGGAATTTGCTGAGCACATAAGAGCTTGCAATGATAAATATCCCGCCACCGCCGAGTGCTTGAATCACCCGGGCAATCAGGAAAAACGTAAATGAAGTACTTAATGCTACAAGAAGCGATCCGATCCCAAATAAAGCAACTTCAATGAGAAACAGTTTCTTGCGTCCAAACCGGTCCGAAAGCTTACCCGCAATCGGTACGCTGATTGCAAGTCCTAGTGTATACAATGTAATCGTCCAAGCACCCCATGTTGGCGATACACCAAACGATGCATTTAACGTGGTCAGTGACGATGTAATAATACCGTTATCCAATGCAGCCATAAATACACCTACGGCAAAGAGAAGCAATGGCCATTTCATTTCTTTTTGCATTCAAAGTCCCTCCCTGATCTGTTCGTTGTTACGCCCTCGTACCGCCTACAATGATATCTATATAAACCTGAATGAATATTAATGACTCACTGGTCATTTTAAAATAAAGCGTGGCTATATGTCAATTGATGAATATACATAGGCGTTGAAATGTGATATTAGCTGTCCATTTCAAAAATGCATTCCTCTGTCTGCTGATCCGAGAAAAAAAGAGGTTGTCCTCTAATCCTTATGGGAATCAGAGAACAACCTCGGCTCTTGTTACTGCATCAAATGACGATTCAGGAATTTCTCCATGGCGCGGTAGAGATCCAGTCGGTTCTCCACATTGGCGAAGCCATGACCTTCATTCATTTTCAACATATAAGGTACATCTACTCCACGTTTGCGCAGCGCTTCGACAATCTGATCCGATTCTGCCTGTTTGACACGCGGATCATTGGCGCCCTGAACAACCAATAGCGGTGCTTTCATCTGATCGACATGGAAGAGCGGTGAGATCGCGGTTAGCAGCTCTTTATCCTTCACAGGATCACCTACACGCTCATAGAACAGGTTACGACCCGATTCCCAATAAGGCGGCAGCGAGTCAAGCAGTGTGAAGATGTTAGATGGGCCAACATAGCTGATCCCGGCAGCGTATATGTCAGGGGTGAATGCCAGGCCAGCCAGAGCTGCATAACCTCCGTACGACCCCCCATAGATGGCTACCCGTTTCGGATCAACCGTACCTTCTTTCACCAGCCAGTTTACACCATCCGTGAGATCATCCTGCATCGCTTTACCCCACTGTTTGTTGCCTGCCTCCAGAAACTTCTTACCATAACCTGTTGATCCGCGGAAGTTCACCTGGAGGACTGCATATCCACGGCTTGCCAGAAATTGAACATCCGGAATATATCCCCATGAATCCCGGGCCCAAGGTCCACCATGGGGAAGAACAACCAGTGGAAGTTCAGACGCTTTAGCGCCCTGTGGTAGCGTCAGATATCCATGTATGTCCAGACCATCACGGGACTTGAATGTAATTGGTTTCATCTCTGCCATTTTGGTCTCATCAATCCAAGGAGCCGTATCGGCCAGTTTATCGAGCTTGCCTGTTTTCGAATCATAGAAATAATACGTGCCCATCGCTTTGTCACTGTAAGATATGAAGAGTACCTGCCCATCATCACTTGTATTTATGATGCTAACCTCTTTGCCAGGCACTTTGGCTTTGATATCCTGCATTAATGACTTGAACTTGTTGTCAAAATATTCATAATTCACCTTGTCTGTCTCATAGACTGCTGCAAGAATCTTTCCTTTTTCTTTGGAAGGAATCACATTGCTGACATCCACATCTTTGTTTTCGAAAAGCGTTTTGATTACCTTCTTGGTTGCTGGGCTATACTCTACAATACTCATTTTGTCTTGCTCCAGATTGGACACGGCATACAAGTTTTTGTTGTCGCTTGTGAACATGACAGGAACAAAAGTATCTCCCAGCTTCGTTGTGAGCAGCGGTTGGAACGGCTGATTCTCCGCCTCACGGTACATCAAGGAAGAGACATTGCCATCACTGGAAATGGCCACACGAATTTTTCCCTCATGGTCTGTCATCCAACCTGTAATATTACCCGGATTCTCGGCAGCAATTATAGCTTCGCCTGTTTTGATATTGATACGGTATACGTCAAAAATCCTCGGATCACGTTTATTCATGCTCACCAAAATCTCATCTGGAATATTCTCCAAGGCATCAACAAGCATAGCTCTTGTGTTCGGATAAGGCGTCAGATCTTTGCTGTTTTTGCCATCGATATCTGTAACATACAGGTGATAATTCTCATCTCCGGCCGCATCCTTGAAATATAGCAGCTTGTCATTGGTTGCCCATGCAAACCCCGCAATACTTCGATCCGTTTCACTGGTAATACGTACAGGCTTATCTTGACCATTTGCCGTAACCACGATGTTCATCCGATCGTTCCACGGCTCCATGTAAGCCAGATGTTTGCCATCCGGGGACATTTGGAAACCTGCCTGAGCAGGCTGTTTGAAGAAGTCCTCAAGCGGCGTGATCCCAGCTTTCTTCACATCAAGTCCCAGCGCAAGATACAGGGCACTCGCAAACTCGCCATGCGTTACGGCTTGTTTCGCATGAAATGCGCTACCTTCGATAATGAAATGTTGTTTAACGCGAACAGCATCATTCGCATGTACTGCCGGGATTTGGTCAGCATCATTGTAAACCACCTGGATACCGTTATCCTTCAATTCGAATGCTCGTGTGAACAAAGAGGCCATCTGAGCACGTGTGAGTGGTGCATCCGGGGCATAACCTTTGGCTTTACCTTGAATGAGTCCACCTTGCTTCAACGCATAGATGGCTGGCGCAGCTGCATCATCCGGCGAAACGTCTGCAAAACCTGTGAGGATTTCCGGAGCATCCAGTTCGAGCACACGCTGCAAAATAATTGCCGCCTCTGCACGCGTAATAGGTGTTGCTTCTTCTTGCATTCCATCCATAGTACCGTCTATGTATCCCAGTTGCCGCAGGGTCTGTGTTGCCTTGGAAACGATCGATTCCGAGACAGCCGATGTTGGTTTGACTGCTTCGGCCGCCTGCACGGCAGGCTGAATCAAAGCGATAGACATCGCCATGGACAACGTGAGTGCATATACTTTTTTACTGATCGAGTTCAAATGTTTTCCCCCTTAAAAGTGAATTGCAGAGTAGTATGGAACTACCTATATCCCACTTTACTACGTTTATCCAGTTATTAACAGTGGCAACCTTCCTTGACAATAATATACTTAGTTTACTTTAGTGCTGGAGAATCCGTAATTCAGCAGCTTGCGTGTTTCAATGAATCGGCCTTCCCGGGTATCCGAGCCAAACACTACCGAAATTAACCGCTTTCCATCACGTTCAGCTGTTCCAACGAAATGATATCCACTATCCTCATCATATCCAGTCTTTAACCCGTCATTGCCCTGATATGCATAAGTTCCGCCGATTGCAGATAACATCCAGTTTGTATTGCTCATATAGATGCCTTTCTGATGCAAAGAAACTTGCATTTGATTGGAGACTTTAAGGATCTCCGGGTGATGATTAAGCAAATATCGAGCAAGCTTGCAAGCATCCATTGCCGTCATTAACGTCTGTCCCTGGATATCCTGCGGACGGTGTGAACCAAGCATACTCTCACTTAGACCTGTAGAATTAGTAAAGTAAGTGTCCCCTGACAAACCAATCTCAGCAGCCTTCTGATTCATCCGTTGTACAAATTGATGCTCTGAACCGCTGATGTGCTCCGCCAAAGCAATTGCAGCATCATTAGCAGAGTAAACTGCCACGACTTGGAATAGCTCCTGAACTGTGAATCGATCCCCCTGTTTCAGTGCAAGTTGATTCCCGCCAACAGAGCTGGCATAGCGGCTTACATTAACCGGATCATCCCAACGAATATCACCTTTCGTCGCGGCTTCCATCACAAGCAGTTCAGTCATCAATTTGCTGACACCTGCAGGAGCAATTTCCTCAGAGCCGTTATAATCCATCAGTACCTGTTCTGAGTTCATATCCATCAATACGGCCGATTCCGCTTTGATCCCTGGTTTGCCAACCAGCATGTCCGGTTTTACTCCTACGTATATAATTATTAGTAAAGCGAACAGCATTCCTGCCCGTTTCCACCATATTTTCATCGAATCATCACCTCTTACTTATATAGACGTAACAAAGAGGCATTTTGTCTGCACTTTTTTTGAAAAAAATTAAATTTTTTTTATTTTTTGGTTACAAAAAAACATGGATTCCTTCACCCCCTTGCCAGAGTGATCGAAATCCATGTTTATTTCATCATTTAAAGTAACCTTTTTCTGAATGGAAGGCACTTTAACATAAGTCAGATGAAGAAAGCTATTGAGCAACAACCGGTTTGTCTGCATTTACAGCCAAATCGCTCAAGTATACACCTGTTCCATCACCAATCGCATAGTTCATTACACGTTTGTTAACCGGTGATACTACAGCACGATACAATGTTGGGAACACTGGAACTTCATCCACCATGTATTTTTGCCATTCATTGTAGATCTCTTTACGTTTCTCTACGTCAAATGCTTCAGCAGAGATTCCACGTGCCAGCAATTTATCATTCTCTTCACTGGAGAAACGAGGGAAGTTGTAAAGTGCATCACGTCCATACAAACCGGATGGGTCAACATCGATACCAACACCCCAAGCTGCTTGATACACATCGACTTTAGGATCATCTTTACCTGTGTTACCTACACGGTCATAGAAGTTGTTAAACTCGATCATTTCCAAGTTTACTTTCAGACCGATTGCTGCCCAAGATTGAACATAATAACGTGCCAGAGGTTCAGCTGTGTCGCCACCTGTCATGGAAATAAAATTGATTTCAAGAGGTGAACCGTCTGGCTTCGTACGGAATTCTCCATCCATTTTGTAGCCAGCTTCGTCAAGCAATTTCTTTGCAGCTTCCGGATCGTATTTTACGCCTGGATTACTAGAATCATGGAATTCAGGGTGAGAAGGCGGAATCAACGTTGTTGCATTCCAGCGAAGACCATTGTAGAAACGTTTACCTACTTGGTCATTATCTACAGCCATCCACATTGCTTTACGCAGGTTTTTATCACCCATTTTTGCGTCAGGATTGGATTTAACTTTATTATTTTCAGCATCCCATGTTCCCAGTTTGAAACCGATGTACGTATACGCACGGTCGATTGCACCCAGGAATTCTACGTTAGAGAGGTTCGCGTTATCTTTATACTGATCTGTTGGGAAGGCATCTACCAGATCTACCCCGCCAGATTTCAGCTCTTGAACAACCGTTGTTGGGTTGATTACTTTCAGCGTCACTTTGTCCAGTTTTGGAGCTCCACGCCAGTAGTCATCGTTCTTAACAAAAGTTACAGACTCACCTGGAGTAATCGTTTCTACTTTAAATGGACCAAAACCAATTGGCTTCTCACGTACTTCTTTGGAAGAAGACATTTTCGCTATATCCATACCGCCAAAGATATGCTTAGCCAGTGGATAAGTCCACACGCCACCAGTTAGCAAGGAAGGCGTTGCTTCTTTATACGTGATGCTGATTTTCTTGTCGCTCAGCACTTTAATACCAGAGATTGTTTTTGCTTTTCCAGCATGGTATTCATCCATACCTACAATACTTGTGAAGTTGGAATCATAACGTGGGCCATCATAGCCTTTGCCACCAATGACTTCATAAGCAAACTGCAAGTCTTCAGCCGTTACCGGCTTACCATCATGCCAGTTTACATTGTCACGAATCGTGAGCGTAAATGTTTTGCCATCTTCAGATGTTTCGTATGTCGCAGGACCATCATTGGTGTAGACATAGTCTTTATCCCAAGTCAGCAAACCTTCGTCAAACCACTGTAGAACTTGTGCATCCGGGTTACCGGAGTAGAAGTTAAAGTTTAATGTTCCTTCGAACGCAGTATCGGATACAAGACCAAATGTAAGGGATCCACCCTCAATGGCTGTACCTTCATTCTTTTTGACATTGCTGAAGTCTTCAATGGAGTAAACACCCTCTTCTTTCGCAGGTTTTTCCCCCGTTTCTCCTTCTTCTGTTTTTGCTCCTGGTGCAGGAGTTGCTGTCTCTTTCTCGGAGCATGCCGCAAGTGCCAATACAAAGACCAGCATCATCGTGAAAAATAGTCCTCGTGAAAATAATCCCTTTTTCATGAACCTTTCCTCCCTTTTTTTAACCTCTTCTTTGTCTTGCATCCGTCGCACGCTTCAAGGCCTGTCCGACATTATTTATACTCAACATCAATACCAGAATCAGTAGTGATGCAGGTAGCCATATCCACCATCTGTATTCCAAGGTTTGCGGATTACGTGCATAACTTACGAGTGTTCCAAGACTCGGTGTGCTTTCCGGGAAACCAAATCCCAGGAAAGACAGCCCGGATTCAAGGCCAATATTAGCTGCCAGATTCAATGTCATCGTAACGATGATAATTGAACTCAGGTTGGGAAGAAGCTGAGATACAATAATTTTAAAGTGAGAAGATCCCAAAGTTTTGGATGCTTTGATATACTCTAGTTCGCCCTCCTGTAGTGCCTTGGATCGAATCAGTCTGGCAATCCCCATCCATAGGAAGGCGGTCATTATTAGTGAGAATGAAACGATATTATATTTCGGCACAGCTGTTACAAATGCAATAACCATCATCAGGAAAGGCAGGATCATGAAAAAGTCCACCACACGCATGAACATATTATCAATCATGCCGCCGAAGTAACCTGAGAGTACACCAACCAGAATACCAATGAATCCCGTCATTACGGTAACCAGGATACCAATGGTTAACGAATTTCTTGTCCCAATGACAAGTTGACCAAATACATCACGGCCGCCATAGTCTGTCCCCAGCCAGTATTGAGCGGATGGTGGCTCATACAGCGCAAATAAATCAACTTTAACAATGTCGTCCTGATTCAGGATCATAGAGGTTCCATATACAAGAAGGATGACAAGCCCCAGAAATATGAGTGAAACGAGGGCTACTTTGTCCCTGGCCAGCTCTCGCCATAAGATTTTTAAGCTGGAAGGGCTTTTATCAACTTTCTGTGAAGTTACAACAACATCATTGGCCTTGCTCATCTGTTTTCACCCCGAAATCTTCAAGTTCTTACTTAATGCGAATACGCGGATCGACCAATCCCAGAATAATATCAGACAGTAGTGAGCCTAGAATCGTAGCAATCCCGTATAATAACACGAGTGCTGTGACTACACTGAAATCCCGTAATGAGATGGAATTCAGGAATAACTGTCCCATACCCGGGTAGCTGAATATACTTTCAATAAAGATGGTTCCGCCGATCAGCCCCGTAATCTCATACCCGAAAAATGCAGCAATCGGCAACAGGGAGTTTCGCAAAATATGTCTGTTGTAGATTCGGGATTCCGAAGCACCTTTGGCTCTCGCCGTGAGTACAAATTCTTTGTGCTTGATATCGATAATCTCACTGCGTAAATATTGTACCGTGGATACGGTGGAGATTAATGCCATCGATAATGCTGGCAAGAGCAAATGATGAATCTTGCTTATGACATAATCGAATGTTCCAGGTGTAAGCCCCGGCGCTACACTTCCTCCGGTCGGGAACCAGCCAAAGCGGAAACCAAAAATCCAGACCATGACCAGTGCAAAGATGAACAGCGGTGCTGCAAAACCTAAGTACGTATATCCTGTAATCAAACGGTCAGACCAGGTGTCGTTATACCGACCACTGATAATACCGAGTGGGATAGCAATAAGATAGGTAAGTATAAGTGTTGCCAAAGCAAGCCAGAACGTATTAGCAATTCGTTGACCAATGAGGTCTGTTACTGGCATTTTGAATCGGAAGGATTGTCCGAAGTCACCCATAACAGCGTGTCTGATCCAATCCCAATACTGTATATACCATGGATTATTAAGCCCTAGCCGTTCACGTTGTTCTTCCAGCGCTTTGGGATCCACACTCGGATCGAGCAAGCCTGTTAATGCATCACCTGGCATGGCTTTGGCCATCAGGAAGACCAGAATGCTGAGTAGAATGATTTGAGGAATCATTATAAATATTCGTCGTACAATAGTTTTCCACATATGGCTTTCAACCTTTCTGAGGTAAAGCTACCCGGTGAGTATCGGAAATGGATTGGAGCGAATAGGCAAGCCCTTCCTCATCGAAGAAATTGCGATATGAGTTTTCATACTCGGATTTGATCTGCTGTCGGAAAGCTATCATTTCCTCACGTTTGGTTGGGTCCATATCCGGAATCGCTGCAATAAGACGTTTGGTATAGATATGTTGGGGATTTTCAAAAATATCATCTGTCGTCCCCTGTTCCACATATCGCCCTTTATACATAATTCCGATCTGGTCGCACATATGGCGAATGATTCCCAGATCGTGGCTAATAAACAAATAAGTCAGATTCAGTTCCTTCTGGATCTCCTGCATGAAATTGAGCACCTGAGCTTGTACGGATACATCGAGTGCAGATACAGGTTCGTCAGCAATAATCAGTTTTGGCTTGAGTGCAATTGCTCGAGCAATTCCAATCCGTTGACGCTGCCCCCCTGAGAATTCATGCGGATACTTGTAGATAGACTCAGGACTTAACCCTACCT
Source organism: Paenibacillus sp. TSA_86.1 (assembly GCF_052691815.1). Taxonomy (NCBI): domain Bacteria; kingdom Bacillati; phylum Bacillota; class Bacilli; order Caryophanales; family Paenibacillaceae; genus Paenibacillus; species Paenibacillus sp. TSA_86.1. Next base: position 42,796 of record NZ_JBQZGE010000021.1, read on the forward strand.
TCTCTAACAAGCTACTGACCTGCCTCTTCTCCTCCGTTGCCGTCAGCCGTTCATAGTTTCGCAGAGGCTCAGCAATGATGTCCATCACACGCTTCTTCGGATTAAGTGAGGAGTACGGATCTTGGAAAATCATCTGTACATCCCGCTGAAGCTGACGATCTTTGCGTCGTTCTTTCGTTAAATCTTTGCCATTAAATAAAATTTTGCCGGCCGTTACATGATTCAGACCAATCACAGCTCTACCTGTCGTTGTCTTGCCCGAACCAGATTCTCCAACCAGCCCGTAAGTCTGGCCTTCTTCAATAGAAAAGCTGACGTCATCAACCGCTTTGACACTGCTAATCTCCCGTTTCAGTAATCCTCCGCGAATCGGAAAGTGTATCTTGAGTCCTTCTACTTCAAGTAATGCCATTATGTTATTCCTCCTCCGCTTGATCAGGGAAATGAAAGTGCTGATAACAGGTACACCTTACGAAGTGTCCTGGTGCAATTTCATGCATCTGCGGCTTATCTTCATGAGCTGAGTCACTGATCCATGGAATACGAGCCTTGAATCGGCACCCCTGCCTTGGAAGATTTTTAAGAGAAGGCACAATGCCTTGAATGACATGTAATTTAGATTTTTCTTCACTGAGAGTGGGAATGGAATTCAGCAATGAACGTGTATACGGATGCTTTGCATTACTCATCAACGTGACGATGTCTGCAATTTCAACAATTTCACCGGCATACATGACAGCTACGCGATCAGCCATCTCAGCCACTACACCTAGGTCGTGTGTGATCAAGATAATGCCCGCATTAATCTCCTTCTTCAGATCACGAATCAGTTCAAGGATCTGTAGCTGGATCGTAACGTCGAGTGCTGTCGTTGGTTCATCGGCAATCAATAGTTCTGGTTTGTTAGCAATCGCGATCGCGATGACAATTCTCTGTCTCATGCCACCAGATAACTCGTGGGGATACTGCTTATATATTTGTTCGGGACGTGGAATCCCTACCTGGTTCAATAAGTGAATAACCTTGTCTCTTTTTTCTTTAGAAGACAGCTTAGATTGATGAAGTGTAAGAATCTCTTCAATCTGCTCACCTATGATCATTAGAGGATTGAGTGCGGATAATGGGTCCTGAAAGATCATGGCCATTTCTTTTCCGCGTAGTTTGTTCAACTTGTTAGGGGAGATGTTGGCGATATCTTGCCCTTTATAGAGAATCTGGCCTTCGATTTTGGCTTTGTTATGCAATCCCATTAGAGAAAATGCAAACGCACTTTTACCGGAACCCGATTCACCTACAATTGCTAATACTTCATTCTTCTTAACCTTAAGATTAACGTGATCAACTGCTGCATAATAGTTATCTTCAATTCTGAATGATGTCGTTAACTCTCTGACTTCCAATAGCTCTTTATCCAAATCAATCACCCTAACCCCGTAATTTCCGCAGACTGTATTCGTAAGTAGAAGAATGCATCCACTGTATATTTCCATGTTCTTCAATAAATTGAACAAAAGTGTATACAAAATACCTTATCGTTAACAGAATCAAGATTATAGTCTTTAATTTAAACCATTGGTCAATTAATGTTGACAATTCCTAGCGGAATTATAAATACAAATAATTACTGTAATCATACGTGTAATTTTAGTTAACGTCAATCATTATTTTGAGATTATTGGAATAAATGTTTCCTATACTACAGTTTTGGATAGTATCTTTGCAAAAAGGCGGATATACCGAGGTTTTTGGTTGAAATGTTAGCCTGCTTAGGTCAACTTTACAAGGATATGAGGTGTGTACACTGGAATATTTTATGTTCATATATAACATATCTATGACACTAGGTGTGGTTTCTATTATGACCCGCGTAAAATCAGCTTCATTTATGTGAATATCATGTCATATTTAGGGGGAATTTGTCGTTTGAGAGTTTTAAATTAATGCAGTCATATAAACCTTAGTTATATACAGTTATTCAAGATTTGTAAGGTCAACGTAAAAATCTAGTTATTATAGTATAGTTTTATTTATTTGTTGCTGTAAAGAGTTAATTGTCACTTTTGAACATTTATTTTACAAAAGAAAGAAAAAAGTCCTACAACAAGCAGGACTTTTCTAATAATTATTCATATATACGTATATATACTATTTGATTTATGGTGCTGCCGGCGGTCTTTTACCACGCTTTAACTCACGAATACTTAGATCAAAATCCATCTGCAAATGAGGATAGTCTGGAAAGTTAGCCCAGTCTCCACCCCAGGTGAATCCCAGCTCTTTCGCTAAGTCAACAACCTCCATCCAGTCCGCCTTACCATTGCCATTATCATCTCGCTCCATATCCCACACAATCTCTCCGCCCGGGGTCCTCAATGCGAAATCAATGGCAAGCCCATAGTTATGATAAGATTCTCCACCACGTGCATTCGTAACAATAGCACCAGAGGACGACCGACCTTGAGCAAATAGAGCATCCTGTTCTTCCACACTCCGGTATCCATGTGTAATTACAACTTGTATACCACGCCTGGCAGCCATGCGGACTAATACGCCTTCACTTTCAGCAACAACCGGGTGCAAACCTGTAATGGGTAAAGGCTCAGGAATTGTCTCATCTTGCAACAACTCTCCCATATCACCTCTTTGTTGCAACCATACATATACAATAGATAGGATAATCGTTGCGACGATCCAGTTTCTTAGGCTTTTCTTCCTTCGCTGTTTTTCTTTTTGTCGTGATGAATTCATATATTCTCCCAAATTTAATTCTATTGATGAACTTCACTTCATGGATATATGAATGGGTTCATGTCATCTATGGCAAGCTATATTCTATTATAAATCATCTCGACCTCGAAAGCTTCTTCTGCAAAAATTACATGATTATACGTTTTCATTTTCTTCAACTTTCATAAGGTCTTCTTCTCATCAGTAATAATAACTATAGATCTGAGAATACAAAAAAGCAGCCGGCTATAAGCCGACTGCTCTTGTATGCAAACTGAGTAGAAACTACTCAGTTGTGTATGGCAGCAATGCGATTTGACGGGAGCGTTTGATTGCAATCGTCAGCATGCGTTGATATTTAGCGCTAGTACCTGTTACACGGCGTGGCAAAATTTTTCCACGTTCGCTGATAAATTTACGAAGCAAGTCCGTATCTTTATAATCGATGTGAGTAATTTTGTTCGCTGTGAAGAAGCACACTTTACGACGTTTATTGCGACCACCACGACGTGCCGGTCTTTTATCGTCTCCGCCTTCTCTTTGCTTGAAGCCCATGCTTTTCAGTCCTTTCCTATCATGTAACCCATATCTCCTAAGGAGTATCGGCCCACGTTAAAATGGCAAATCATCATCCGATATATCAATCGGTTTTCCGTCATCGGAAAAAGGATCCTGATTGTTGCTACGCGCAGCATTATTATTATTGCTTGCACGTCCGCCGCCGCCTCCATAAGAAGGCTCCTCACGCATAGGTTGTCCCCCGCCGCCACCGCCTTCGCGGTTAGCTGACTCCAAGAAACGAACATTATCGGCAATGACTTCGGTCACGTATACACGCTTTCCTTCGTTATTCTCGTAGTTCCGTACTTGAATGCGTCCTTCGACTGCAGCCAGACGACCTTTACGCAAATAGTTTGCACAGGTCTCAGCAAGCTGTCTCCAGGTTACGACCGGAATAAAATCTGCTTCCCGCTCTCCTCCTTGACTTGTAAACGGTCTGTCTACGGCCAAAGTAAATTGTGTCACGGCTACTCCTGCTGGAGTGTAACGCAACTCAGGATCCCGGGTTAACCGGCCGATCAGAATGACACGGTTCAACAATGTAATCCCCTCCTTCTGAGCGTATTGGTGCGATAATCACGAGTTATCGTCTTAGGCAGACTTAACGTCGTTGGTAATGAGATAACGAATTACTTCGTCAGAAATCTTCATGAGACGCTCAAGCTCAGTAACTACTGCTGGTTCAGCAGTGAAGTGTACCAGAACATAAACACCATCACGGAATTTCTTGATCTCATACGCAAGACGGCGTTTACCCATAACGTCGTGAGCTGTAATCTCACCACCGCCGTTGGAGATGATGCCTTGGAATTTATCGACTGTAGCTTGAACAACTTCTTGCTCAACGTCAGGACGAATAATGTACATCACTTCATATTTGCGCATAATTTTCACCTCCTTATGGACTCTGGCCCTCAATCCAGGTTGAGAGCAAGGAACGAGCACAAACTCGAACTATATTAATATAACAAATACGCAGGCGGAATGCAAGCAAACGTTCCCTGTACATATTGGTACATAATCTCTAACATGAATAGCCCCCTGCTGGAACAGACTATAGAAGTAACAATGATCTCATTCTGTTAAGGAGGTTGCTTATTATGGGTGAAAGAACCGAGTTCGAGCCGGGAGACAAAGCACCAAACGATGGAGAGTACACGGAAGTCGGAGAGAAAAGCTTTCACACGGAGATTAATGATCCAAAGCGAGTAACCTTGAAAAAAGGCGAAGCCTTTCCGGAAACCAGTAATCAGAATCGTAAGTGGAAAAAGCTAACCAAAGCTCGGGTCCATTAACAATGTCTTTTTCTATAACCATGTATATAAAACGTCAATTAGCTCATAATACAATTAGGCGGTGCACGAGAGAGGTGTGGTTCCGTTGGACAACGAAGCCGATTTTTCGCTGTTGGAGTTGCATCACGTAATATAAGAAGCAATTGGGCGTGTTGAAGGCCCTTCGTCTAAAAAGCACACGTATTGCTGCAAGCAGTACAACCAGCGTTTCTGCCGTTACGACCGACTGTGATCTAACTAAACATGCATCGCCGGATAAAGAGCCCTTCGGGGCTCTTTATTTCTGTGTTTATTGGGCAACCTCATTTTATGACATATCATATGAGTCAATTAAACATAAAAAAAGACTCTCCAACTGGTGGAAAGTCCTTTCAGTATTCTTTATGGAAAACTCCATTCCATGGAGATATGTACATTTTACACTTAAAAAACTGAAGTGGCGGAAAGGGTGGGATTCGAACCCACGCACGCTGTGACACGCCTAGCTGATTTCGAGTCAGCCCCCTTGGGCCTCTTGGGTACCTTTCCGCAGCAAAAATGATTATACCACGCCTAAAGAAGGAAAGCAATACCTCTCCCCTTCTGCATGTAAACGCTATTTTCACCAGTAGCTCTAACCAGGTATTTTATATTTAATATCGCAGATATAGGATAGGTATAGCATGATCACCTTTTACAAACTACCCTCAGGATTCCGTATTTTCTTCCGTCGATCGCAGCACTTTTTTCATATTTTTCTCGAACTTGGCTCTAGGAATCAGTACGCTATGTTTGCAACCAACACATTTGATCCGGATATCCATCCCCATGCGAATGATTTCCATCTCATTGCTGCCGCAGGGGTGCTGCTTTTTCATCTGTACGATATCTCCAAGCTGGAAACTTTTACGCTCCACCTGCACCATCTCCCTCATTATTATCCAGCGCAGCCGCATGCTCCAATGCAACCTGCTTACTTCTCTCATGATACTCCAGGATTTTCTTCACATCTCCCTGAATCTGACGTTCCACAGAAGTTCGGGAGTTCGGCAAACATTCTGCTACAACACGTATGACATAATCCGAAGTTGACATAGACTGTATACCCAGCACATCTGGCACCTTCACAATATTCAGGTCACGTTCCTCAATACCTGCAAGTGATTGTTTAACCAGATGCACGGACTCATCCAGCGTTAGATCGGCTTTCATCGGAATATCCACCACAGCAAGTGAATTGGACATGGAATAATTCGTTACACTGGCAATCGTACCGTTCGGGATGATATGTACTTCTCCCTGCCAGCTTACCAGTTTGGTTGTTCGTAGACCAATGACCTCAACCGTCCCTTTATATGACCCAGTTTGGATAACATCCCCTACGGCAAACTGATCTTCTAATATAATAAAAAATCCCGTGATAACATCCTTTACCAATCCCTGTGCGCCAAAACCAATTGCAAGCCCCAGAACACCAGCACTGGCCAGCAGTGGTCCAACCTGAATATTGATCTCCGATAACAGTAACAGAATCATAATGAAATTACAGGTTATCGACGTCGCATTTTTCAACAGCTCACCAATCGTTACGAATCTTCGCGGGTTCACACGAATTTTACCTTCCTGCTTCCGTGCCATCGAACGATCAATAACCCGGGACACCACTTTAATGACAATACGGGTGATAATAAAAATAATGAGGATGCGAATTGAACTGAACATGATGTTAAGCCACATATCCGTATCCGAAATTTTAGCCCACACTTTATCCGTCCAACGAATGGCTTCATCCACAGTTGATGCATAAATGCCGACATTATTACCAGCTTGGGCAAAATAAAATGACATCATGTCTGATCACTCCTCTACATCGGTATGTTATCATAGCTGTCTTCGGTTTTGAAATAGAGGCCGCGAATCTCGACAAACTCATCTCGAATTATTTTCTGCACTCGCTGCAGATCCTCTTTCGGAAACTGAATGCACAGTGCGCAGCCGGCTGTAATCTCCTTCGGAGTCGGAAACAAGTCAATCTCAATCTCGGCAAACTCCAGCAGCATCTCCGCACGCAGTGCCTGCTGAGTTGAATCAAAAGCAATCAGCATCCAATTATCCATCCATTCGTCCATGTCCTGCTCCTTTCCCCCTTCTCCGGCTCTCTGGCAAAAAGCCTGTCCTTACGAAGTATAAAATACTCTACCTTTCCATATACTGATACTACTATTCCAAGGGAAAGGATAGATCCTATGAATCCTACTTCGCGTTCCTTTTCGTCGCAAGATATGACCAGTCTGAAAGTTCCTCATACCGATGCAGGTGTACACTCCGCTATTGTGCATCGTTTAATGTTCCATCTCTACAAAGCTCACTCCCTGCAAAATGTAGTGATTGTTTGCATTGGTACAGACCGCTCAACCGGTGACTGTCTCGGACCGCTGGTAGGTACGTCACTCGCCAAATGGGACAGCCCTCTGTTTCATCTGTATGGCACGTTAGATGAACCCGTCCATGCTGTAAATCTACAAGATACACTTCATAACATTTACAGTACTCATCATAACCCATATGTGATAGGTATTGATGCCTGCCTCGGTCAATCCTCCAGTGTCGGTTGCATTCAGGTAGTGAATGGCCCTCTCAAACCAGGTGCGGGGGTAAATAAAGAATTACCGCCGGTCGGCGATATCCATCTGACAGGTATCGTTAACGTCGGCGGTTTTATGGAATACTTTGTACTTCAGAACACACGGCTGAGTCTGGTCATGCGTATGTCTGAAATTATAGCAAGCAGTCTATATTCAGCCATTCGGGAATGGCATACCCGATCTACTCTGCTTGCTGTGCCAGAGTAATAGCTTCCTTTTCCTCTGGGGAAAGTGTATACGTTGACTCTCCCCCTTTCAGAGGTTTCGCATATACATAAGAACCGTCACGATTGAATAATCCGGTAAGAATCATACCATCCTGACTATCATTAATCATGGCTATGGAGAAGCTTAGGTCGCTGCCACGCTCTCCGTATGCATTATATCTTTTCACGCCGACCTTCCCCTGGATACGAGCCAGTTTCTGCAATGCTTCTTGCAACTGATTTGTTTGCAGCTTGTGTTCATCCTCGATGCTATCCATCTGAATTTTCAGATTGATCAACAGTGACTCCAGATCCTCTACACCACTGCCAGCCATCATGGCTTCATATTTACGTTTAACCTTCCGTAACTTTGCCCCTTGAGCAATACTCACGATCAGTAAAATCACCGTAAGTAAAGTCACTCCGCCAATAATCCATAACAGCTGTTCCAGAATCAGCTCATTTAATTCAGCCATGTAAGTGCAACTACCCCTCTATGTTTTTGATTAGATTCATGTCTGTCCGCAGTCCTTAGCTTTTATTATAAATCAACCCGTTATTCAAGGGATTAATCATATATTTCCATTTTGGAATACAAGATGTAGATTTCTTCCGTTACTACTCCGTTGTCAACTCTGTAACGGCCCGAATGAGTTCATCCACCTCTTCTTGGGTAGAGTTATATCCTACACTTGCTCTAACAGCCCCAGTGGTTGCTGTACCGGCTGCCTCATGTGCAAGTGGAGTACAGTGAAAGCCTGAACGAACAGCAATATCATAATTCCGATCCAACTGAAATGCCAATTGAGCTGAATCATATCCCTCAACAATAAAGGATACTAATCCTGTACGCGGTTGTCCAATACCTGGGCCCAGTAATCGAATACCTTTAACGGAGGACAGTCCCTCCATCATATGCTGTGTCAGTTCCCATTCATGCTGGTAGATTAAAGCAGGGGTCATCGTGAGTACATGTTTCACTCCCGCCCCCAATCCAGCGATCCCAACTGTATTAGGGGTGCCTGCTTCATATCGGTCTGGACGCACTTTAGGCTGCTCTAGCGCTTCGGATTGGCTACCAGTACCTCCATGAAGCAGAGGTTGTACATCAAGCTCAGGAGCAATATACAGACCGCCTGTTCCTTGTGGCCCTAGCAGACCCTTATGGCCTGGAAAAGCCAGCATATCAATCCCCATTTGCCCTACATCAACCGGTATCACCCCAGCGCTTTGAGCAGCATCTACCAATAATAGAGCCTGATAGGTGTGACATAGTTGTGAGATTTCTTCAATTGGCAAGATGCTGCCCAGCAGGTTAGAGCTGTGTGTGCACACAACCAGACGCGTATTTTTCCGAAACATTTGTTTCATCTTTTTCAAGTCCATATTCCCGGAGGCAGTAACAGGTACATAATCAACCTCTATTTTGCCTAGTCTGCGAAGGAATTCCAATGGCCGCCGAACTGAGTTATGCTCCGCCATGGTGGCTATAACATGATCACCGTCTCGGAGGACTCCTTGAATTGCAAGGTTGAGGGCTTCCGTTGTATTCGAGCCAAATGCAATATCATTGGAATTTTTAATGCCGAACAGAGTCGCTACCTCTCTCCTCGTTGCAAATAATACTCTGCTGGCTTGCACAGCCATACGATGACTCCCGCGGCCTGGGTTAGCTCCGGCATATTCAAGGGCATTCATCATGGCCTCACCCACAGTAGGTGGTTTTGGCCAAGATGTCGCTGCATGATCTAGGTAGATTATTTTCTCCATCCTCTTCCCACCACCTCTGCTCATAAGGAATAATTACAGGATTGGCATGTAAACAAAGAATGACATATCGTTTCTCCAGGACACAGAGTCGATATGTCATGACATGAGTAGCTCTGCATGTTGTTAATGATCAATCAAACGAATTGCTATTGCAACAGTTCCAATAACCGTTCGAGATCCTGCTTACTGTAGTAATTGAGCTCTATTTTACCTTTATCTTTCTGACTATGTTTGATTTTCACTGTCGTTTTAAACCGTTCCCGCAGTGACTCCTCCAACGTATCGATAAAGGGATCTTTCTTTTTAAGCTTGGTTTTGGCCTTCGCCTCACCTGTTTTAGATCGATCCAACTGCTGAACCGCTTCTTCCAGTTCACGTACACTCCATTGCTGTTCGATGGATTGTTTAGCGAGTTGCTTGACCAGACCTTCATCTTTAACGCCCACGATCGCTCGCGCATGTCCCATCGACAATGTTCCACGTGAAACATGATCCTTTACTTCCTCTGGCAGAGCCAGTAATCGCAGAAAGTTAGCAATATGAGAGCGTGATTTCCCTACCTTCACAGATAACTCTTCCTGAGTCAGTGAGAATTGATCCATTAACCCCTGATAGGCAACTGCAACTTCCATTGCATTCAGGTTCTCCCGCTGCAAGTTCTCAATCAGGGCAATCTCCATTACCTGCTGATCATTGAATGTACGAACTACTGCCGGAACAGTAGCGTTACCGCAATACTGCGATGCTCTGAATCTGCGCTCACCTGCAATAATTTCATAACCCCGAAGTACAGGGCGAACGATAATCGGTTGAATAACACCATGCTGCCGAATAGATTCCGCAAGTTCATGTATGGTTTCCTCATCAAATGCTTTACGAGGCTGATAAGGGTTAGCACGCAGTTGGCTAATCGGGATTTCTACGACTTTATCGTCGTCATTAATTGAAAGCGAAGGAATGAGGGCATCTAGTCCTTTCCCAAGCCGCTTACTCATAAGAAATCACTTCCTTTGCGAGCTCTAAATACACTTCCGCTCCACGTGAACGGGGATCATACGTAATAATGGATTGCCCGTGAGAAGGTGCCTCACTAAGCCGAACATTACGCGGAATAATGGTCTGATACACTTTTTGTTGAAAATACTTCTTTACTTCTTCTATAACCTGAATGCCAAGATTCGTACGAGCATCAAACATCGTCAACAATACACCTTCAATCTGAAGAGAAGTATTCAGATGTTTCTGCACCAGTCGAACGGTATTCAACAACTGGCTTAATCCTTCCAGGGCATAATATTCACACTGAATCGGAATAATTACGGAATCGGAGGCAGTTAGTGAGTTAATAGTCAACATTCCGAGCGACGGTGGACAATCAATCAGAATATAATCATAATTGTTTTTCACGAGCGCCAATGCCTTTTTCAGACGCACTTCTCGCGATATGGTGGATACCAATTCGATCTCGGCTCCGGCAAGTTGAATCGTTGCAGGTATGATATGAAGTCCCTCAATCTGTGTCTCCGCAATTGCTTCCTGGGGAGGTACATCATTAATAAGAACATCATATATACAATTCGCCACATCTGCTTTATTAATACCGACTCCGCTCGTTGTATTCCCTTGGGGGTCAATATCGACAAGCAGTACCCTTTTGCCGAGTGAAGCAAGTCCTGCACCCAAGTTAACCGATGTCGTTGTTTTCCCCACACCGCCCTTTTGATTTGCTACGGCCATAATCTTAGACAATACCTTCACCTCAAATAAAATAGGAGTCTTTTCTAGTAGGTTGTGAGTTACAGTTAACAATAAGCAGGGGCCATCGTACGCACGAACAACAACTACCGTTTTACCAAAACAATGTGCATCTTCACGTATACACAATCTGACTGTTAAGACAGAAAAAGCGGCCCATTGCCGCCTTAAGCTTCAATTATTTGCGTTTTGGAATATGAATAACGATTTCGTAATGATCCTCGTGATCAGCTTCTTTAGTTTTAATATCCATCCCTGAACCAGTTACCATATCAATGGACTGACGAATCGTGTTGAGTGCCAACCTTACATCTTTGGTAAAGGATATACGTTTGGACTTTTTGATTTTGGTAGCTTCTTTGTAAAAAGCAACACGTACTTCTGTCTGCTTCACATTCAATCCCTTGTCGATAATCTCGCCCAGCAATTTCAACTGTAGCTCTTCCGTATCCAAAGATAACAAAGCTCTTGCATGGCGTTCAGATATCTTCCGCTCCATCAAAGCTGTCTTCACACCATCAGGAAGTTGTAACAAACGAATCTTATTGGCAATAGTAGACTGACTTTTGCCAAGTCGTTGAGCAAGACTCTCCTGTGTCAATTGATGAAGATCAATCAACTTTTGATAAGCAACTGCTTCCTCAATCGAGGTTAAGCCTTCACGTTGCAAGTTCTCAATCAAAGCAATGGATGCTGCTTGAGAATCGTTGAATTCGCGCACGATGGCCGGAATGTGCTCCAGACCCAGTTTGCGTACAGCACGCCAGCGGCGTTCCCCAGCAATAATCTCATATGATCCATTCCGAACGCGGACGACAATCGGTTGAATAATGCCATGCGTTTTGATCGTTTGCAGTAACTCATCGATCTTATCATCATCAAATATAGTACGGGGTTGATACGGACTGCTCACAATTTCATTAACCGGGACTTGTTTAATCTCATCTCCGTTATTGCGCTCCGCCAAACCAAACAACTTCGAAAATTGTTCTTTCATTCCGTAGATTACCACCTAGTTTCGTAATAGCTCCTGCATGGACAGCAGGTGCTTCTTATTCCATAAGCGAGACAAAACTTCCATCGTTCCTGAAATAAGTTATACCATTCTTATGAATTGCTGCGAAGCAGCATCAAATGCTTAACTATCTATTAATATGGACTAATCTATGATCACTGTTTACGTATGATCTGATACTTCTATTCTATCATCTTTTTCTCCATAAGCCTATGTTTACCTATTCTTTAAAGACAGCAAATTTTCCTGCTTTTCTTTAATGTAATTCAGAAGATTCAAAGATTATATTCACATGATATCGTCATAAATCATTTGTAATTAAATCTAATTCATCTCCTTATTAATTCAAACTCACTATCATATGGATGATTGAGCCCAAAAAAAAGAGAATGTTTCACGTGAAACATCCTCTTTCAAATCTTACCGCCATATAATTAACCGGACGAAAAGCTTATGGGGAAACGTAAGTCTTCTCCGCAGTTGTCTACGACACCAAAACGTAATTTCTATTAATCCTTCTGATAAAATGCTTAAACAAGTGGTGTTTTAAGTGGTGTTCCCGGTTTACGGGGATACTTATGTGGCGTCTTATCAAACTTCTGGATCAAAATGATATGACGTTCTGACTCCTCCACTGGCAGCTGAAATGGATGAACAGCTTTTACCCGTCCTTTCAGCTGATTAAAGCTGAACTCTGCTTCTTTCATTTCATCACGCGGGTCTCCACCCTTCATTGCAGCGAACATGCCGCTTTTACGTACAAAAGGAAGACAGAATTCATTCAGTACCGCCAGCTTGGCTACAGCGCGCGCAGTAACCAGATCATAGCTGTCTCGATACCCTTCTTTGCGACCCAGCTCCTCAGCACGACCATGGATTAATTCGACTTGCTCCAGACCAAGTGTATCCACCACATGTTGCAAGAAACCAATCCGTTTATTTAATGAGTCAACGATCGTAAGCTGGATATGGGGAAAGCAGATCTTCAGCGGTAATCCCGGGAACCCTGCGCCCGAGCCAATATCGGCAAGCTTATTTACTTTTGTCATATCTGTATAGAACGCTAGCGATACCGAGTCATAGAAGTGTTTCATATATACTTGCTCACGATCTGTAATGCCAGTCAGATTCATTTTTTCATTCCAGGATACCAGTTCTGTATAATACATTTCGAACTGTTCCAACTGGAGTTCTCCTACTTCCAAACCGTGCTCTTTCAAGCGCAGCTGCAACTGCTGTTGAATATCGTCCATTATTGTCCCCTTGCTGCGGTAACGCGATTATAATGCTCCAGGTAGACAAGTAAGATGGAGATATCCGCAGGCGTAACTCCTGCAATACGAGATGCCTGACCAATTGAAATCGGACGAATTTTTGCAAGCTTCTGCTTGGCTTCCATCGCAAGACCATGAATCTCGTCGTATACGATCGTGTCCGGAATTTTCTTTTTCTCCATTTTCAGCAAACGTTCCACGTGGATCAATTGTTTCTCAATATAACCCGCATATTTAATTTGAATTTCAACTTGTTCCTTCATATCAGCGGTCAATTCCACTTCGGAAGGGGAAACCTGCTCAATCCAGTCATAGCCGATCTCAGGACGACGCATCAGATTTAGCAATGTACTTCCATCCTGGATCGGTGTAGAACCAATCTCTTCAAGTTTGGCATTGACCTCTACAGGACGTACCTTTGCCTCTTTCAGACGTATGATCTCCTGCTCGACTTTAGCCTTTTTATCCAGGAAAGCCACATAACGATCCTCAGTGATCAAACCAATGTCATGACCAATCTCCGTTAGACGCATATCCGCATTGTCATGACGGAGCAGCAGACGATACTCGGCACGGGATGTCAGCAACCGGTAAGGCTCATTGGTACCTTTTGTAACGAGGTCATCAATGAGTACACCAATGTACCCTTGGGAACGATCAAGTACAACCGCCTCTTTACCCTGCACTTTACGTGCTGCATTGATGCCAGCCATTACCCCTTGTCCAGCAGCTTCCTCATATCCGGATGTACCATTAATCTGACCAGCTGTGAACAGCCCTGGCAGGCGTTTCGTTTCAAGAGAAGGCCACAACTGTGTCGGAACCATCGCATCGTATTCAATGGCGTAACCATTCCGCATCATTTCGACTTTTTCCATACCAGGAATCGAACGAAGCACCGCGAGCTGTACATCTTCAGGCAAGCTTGTAGACAGCCCTTGTACGTAATACTCAGCTGTATTCTTGCCTTCAGGTTCCAGGAATATTTGGTGTTTTGGCTTATCGCTAAAACGTACAATTTTGTCTTCAATGGATGGGCAGTAACGCGGCCCCGTTCCCTCGATTACACCGGAAAACATAGGCGCACGATGCAGATTATCATTAATAATCTGATGTGTCTCTACAGATGTATACGTCAGCCAGCAAGGCAGTTGCTCATTAGTAGAGGATTTTGTCTCATAGGAAAAGAACTTCGGCTCATCATCGCCAGGCTGAATTTCGGTTTTGCTAAAATCAATCGTATCCTTATGCACACGCGGTGGTGTGCCCGTTTTGAAACGTACCAGTTCGAAGCCCAGCTCACGCAGATGCTCCGACAATTTAAGGGATGGCTGTTGATTGTTTGGTCCGCTCTCATACATCAACTCACCCATGATGACTTTACCGCGCAGATATGTGCCTGTAGTCAACACTACAGCTTTGGCACGATATTCTGTACCTGTTTGGGTGACAACTCCGACACACTGACCGTCCTCAACGATCAGACGATCCACCATACCCTGACGCATGGTCAGATTAGATTCCTTCTCCATCGTTTCTTTCATTGTATGTTGGTAAGAAAATTTATCAGCCTGTGCACGCAGCGCATGAACCGCAGGGCCTTTCCCCGTATTCAGCATCCGCATCTGGATAAACGTTTTGTCGATATTCCGTCCCATTTCCCCGCCAAGTGCATCAATCTCCCGCACAACGTGTCCTTTTGCCGGTCCCCCAATAGATGGGTTACAAGGCATGAAGGCTACCATGTCGAGGTTGATTGTAATCATCAGTGTCTTGGAGCCCATCCGGGCTGCTGCCAGAGCTGACTCTACCCCAGCATGTCCTGCTCCAACGACAATGACATCATAACTGCCGCCATCAAAAGCCATGTTATTACCTCCTTATTTTGCTTTTATCTATATCAAACCAATACTTCCTGGCAACAACATCATTCCATCCTTTGACAACGGGCAGAGATTGCACCTTCCCATCATACACATCCATTTCAATGAAGGAAACGGGATAATGATTTACTTTCCTAGACAGAACTGGGAAAAAATCTGATCAATTAATGCGTCATGTGCCGTATCTCCCACGATCTCGCCCAGCTGCTCCCATGCCAAACGAACATCAATCTGGATCATATCAATTGGAACAAACTGATCCGCAGCCTCATACGCATCGACCAAGGATTGCTTCGCCTTCTTCAACAATGCAATATGGCGGACATTGCTTACATACGTCAAGTCTGCAGACTCCAGCTTTCCACTGAAGAACAGTGTCGAGATAGCATCTTCTAATCGATCAACACCCAACTCGTCCTTCACCGACATCGGAACAAGTCGCTCCTCGGGAATATAACGGAGCAGCACGTCACGTTCAATCTGTGGCGTTAAGTCCATTTTATTCATAATGATTATTGATTGTCTACCGCGGATTTGTTCCAGCAATGCAATCTCATCTGGATGAAGCGGCTCGGCAGCATTCACAACCATCAGAATCAGATCCGCATCATTGACAGCAGAACGGGAACGCTCCACCCCGATCTTCTCAACAACGTCCATCGTTTCCCGAATCCCCGCTGTATCGAGCAGTTTCAACGGAATATTGTTTATTGTGATGAATTCTTCAATGACATCCCGTGTCGTTCCCGGAATATCAGTAACGATGGCCCGGTTATCCTGTGCCAGTGTATTCATTAACGAAGATTTACCCACATTAGGCCTTCCGACAATAGCTGTCGTAATGCCTTCACGCAATATTTTGCCTTGTTCAGCTGTAATCAGCAATTTATCAATTTCGCCCATGACTTCACTGGACTTTTCTTTGATAAACTCAGACGTTAATGATTCTACATCATGCTCAGGGTAATCGATATTCACTTCGATATGAGCCAGTGTCTCTACTAACGTATATCTCAAATCACGCAGCTTGGAGGACAGTTTACCTTCTACTTGCTTCAGCGCTACCGAGAACGCACGATCCGATTTCGAACGAATAAGATCCATCACGCCTTCCGCCTGGGACAAGTCAATCCGTCCATTGAGGAAAGCGCGTTTCGTAAATTCACCCGGTTCAGCCAGTCGTATATCAAGCTGCAGCAGCAGGTCCATCACCCGTTTAACAGATACGACACCACCATGGGCACTGATCTCTACAACATCCTCTGTAGTAAATGAACGAGGCGCACGCATTACGGTGACCAATACCTCTTCTACATTTTCCCCACTGCCCGGATCTATAATATGACCATAATGAACCGTATGGGACGGTGCCTGGGTCAAAGGTGTTTTGCTGCGAAAAATCTTTTCGGTCTCTGTCACCGCATCAGGTCCACTGACGCGAATCACCGCAATGCCAGCTTCACCGACCGCTGTGGATATGGCTGTAATCGTATCGCTAATCATCGTGATCTCTCCTTACTTCTATATAATGAAGTTGTCATCTAATCCATTCCGGAGAATGCCAACACATATTTCAAGTCTATTTGTACGAAAAAAGCAATGGCTTCTGCACCGGGCAGGAAGCCATTGCATCTTCAATTGCGTGTTATTTCAACGTAATAACCACACGCCGATTAGGCTCCTCGCCTTTACTCAAAGTCTTAATCTGCGGGTGATTTTGCAATTTGGCATGAATCACTTTGCGTTCGAGCGGAGGCATAGGTTCTAGTACAACTTCCTTGCCTGTACGGATGGCTTGTCCAGCCAAACGCTCAGCCAGATCCTCCAGCGTTTTCCGCCTACGCTGACGGAAGTTCTCCGCGTCGAGCACGATACGCACAAAGCTTTCCGAATATCGGTTAGCTACAATATTCGTCAGATATTGAAGAGCATCCAGCGTCTGTCCACGTCTGCCAATAATCATGCCGAGGTCTTCCCCGGAAATATTGAAGATATGGCCATCCCGGTGTTTTTTGATATGCACTTCTACATCAAGCCCCATACCTGCCGCGACTTCTTTCAAGAACGCAGCCGCTTCTTCATAGGGATTATGGACTGCTGCACCTTCACCCTCAAGTAATGTTTCAATCTCAGGTTCAGATGTGGCTGGTTTGATCGGCTGTGATACAACTACAGCTTCAGGTAAAGGCAACAGTTTTACTTCAACTTTAGCAGCCTTCACCCCGAACAAACCCAGGAATCCTTTTGACGGCTGCTCTAACACTTGTATCTCGACCTTGTCCCGGCTCACGCCAAGCTCAGCCAATCCTTGGTTTACAGCATCTTCAACGGTTTTTCCTGACGTAATGACTGTGGTCATTTCGATTTTTTGGCCCCTTTCGACCCTTTCCCAGAGACGGTTGCCTTGCCACCGTTTTTGCGTTTAGCTCCACTTTTGGAAGAGCTGCTCTGCTTCACGTTGACCTCGGCCACAATTTTATCATTATTCCGGTAAAGGAAATAGTTTTGCACGATCGTGTAGATATTACTGTAGAACCAGTACAGCGGCAACGCTGACGGGAATTGATACGACATAACGAAGATCAAAATCGGATACACCCACAGCATGAACTGCATTGGGCCAATCTGCTGTGCAGGATTCATCCGCATCATCATCCACGTTTGGATGAATGTAGTGATGGCAGCCAGCACTGGCAAAATAAACAGATGATCGGGCGTTCCAAGCTGGAGCCACAAGAAATCATGGGTTCTCAGACTGGAGTTTCCGTAAATGGAGTTATAAAGTGCGATGTATATCGGCATCTGAATAATAAGAGGCAGACAACCGGCCATCGGATTAACCTTGTTCTCCTGAAACAACCTCATCGTTTCTTGCTGAACTTTCTCAGGTGTATCTTTATACTTGGCTTGAATCTCCTTCAGCTGCGGCTGAATCGCCTGCATCGCTTTGGAGCTGCGGACCTGTTTCATCGTCAATGGTAAAATCAATGTCCGTACAATAAGCACCATGACTAGGACAGCTAGTCCATATTCGCCGCTGAACCATTTTGCGAACGTATCGAGTGCATAAGAGAACCAGTAAACTACATTACTTTGCCAAAATGAATCACTGTTCTTCAGATCTTCTGTAGTAACCCCGGCTCCTTGCGGAGTACATCCGGCGAGTACAGTGACCATTGCAATAACTGCAATGAGGAGAATCCACTTCCCCTTAGATGTCTTCAATCGCGACACTTCATAACCCCTCTCTTAACCATTCCATTCCACCGTAAATCATACCATAATTAGGAGGACAAATAAACCGAAGCTTACCGCTTGCACGACTTCAACAGGGAGGCCTTACGCAGCACATGCAGCAGACTTTTTTCCATCTCCTTATAGGACATGTCCAACGCACCTTTGCGGACGATGAAAATCAAATCCATCTGCGTAACAATCTCTTGCTCATGATGACGTACAATTTCCTTAATCATGCGTCTCATCCGGTTACGCACGACAGCGTTTCCGATTTTCTTGCTGCATGATATGCCTACACGGAATTGTTCCGTATCCTTACGGCGACAACCATACACCACAAATTGATGATTGGCGAACGATTTTCCAAACCGATATACGCGGCCAAAGTCCGCCCGGTTTCGCAGACGCAGTCTTTTATACACGGCGCTTCTCCTTGCTGTCCTTCATCAATATATTGACGGAGGCCTCATTACTGATTTAGTATAGGCTTTCTTAATCGACGGTAAACCGTCTTGGCGACAACTTGTATATAAGGTAGGTTTCCGAAAAAAAGAAACCTTAATCCATATTTATGATCAGCTTCTTCACAGCACAAAACACGATGAATTACCATGTAAACCAGCCGGAATGAGCTCCTTTAAGAAAAAAAAGACCACCTCGGTGGTCTTCAGATGCATTAAGCACTCAGTTTCTTACGGCCTTTCAGGCGACGTGCTGCCAAAACTTTACGGCCGTTGCTTGTGCTCATTCTTTTACGGAAACCATGAACTTTTTTACGCTTGCTAACGTTCGGTTTGAATGTAGGTCTCAATGTACTGCACCTCCTTACAAGGAAATACTTATGTGATGAATCATTTTCATCTTAATAAAGAAAACACCTTTATATATTTAATCATGTTCAATTGGAAAAGTCAACTGCAAAGCTCCGCCACTCTCCCTCTTATTCATATGCTTTCCAGTGTTCAAGAACTCTACCCAGCTAACCGAATCTTTTTACCTCACCACACAGCCGCAATATAACCCCAAAAAGTTATCCCCAGTCCGCAAAAAAAGCCTGATCCTTCAACATCTTCCGTTATCCACACCCCTTATTGAGCTGCGCGAAAAATCTTAAGTTCATGTTTGAAGTTATTCACATGTGGATAAAGAATATTAGGTTTACACTGGGACAAAGGTAAGGTGAATGTATCCGCTTCACTCTGAAGGTTTACAAGCATTTGAGAAAGGTGTAGGATGAAAAATATCTTGTATACAAGTATACTTATCGTTTTTTTAAACCCTCTTACTAGTCAGTCGACAATTTATGGAGGGGAAATTTAAGCTTTGCTTAACAAAGCTCCTGACGTGTTGGTTCACCAATTTGTCTTTTCGACATTAGCAATGAATGCTGGGCTGCAAAATAGTATGTTATGATCGTTTAATGTACGGATTACTTAATTTAGGAGCGTTAGCCATATGCAGTTTCCATCTTCCTGGCTTCAAGGAGCATCTCGCGGTGAGGCCATTGCTTGTGAATTAAGGCTGAGAATCATCAACGGAACCCTTCGGCCTGGAGAAATTTTGTCAGAAAATCGAATTGCTGCTGATTTTGACAGCAGTCGCTCGCCAGTTCGTGAAGCTCTGAGAACGTTGTCAAATGAAGGACTGATTCGGCTTGAACGGATGGGCGTTGTGATCCTGGGCCTAAATATGAAGGATGTCGAAGAACTGTATGATGTACGTTTTCTCATTGAGAGCTTTGTACAACAGCGACTGGCTGCAGATGTGCCTCCGGCACTAATCACGCAACTCGGTAATATCATCGACAAAATGCAGCTCGCGGGCAAACACCATGATGCTGTCGAATTTGCTTATCAGGATCTCACGTTCCACGAAACTATTATCGAGGCAGCTGGGCATTCCCGCATCGCACACTTGTGGAAGAGCACCAGGTATGTAGTCATGACGGTCATGCTGCTTACCACTCGTAGAGTGTTTGCTCAGGGCGAGTCCAAAGTAAGCGCTGTAATCGATAAACACCGCTCGCTTGCGGCAGCTCTGGAATCAGGCGACAAACTTCTTATCCAGACTGGAGTGCGCACGTATTTTAAAGACTCAGGCCAAACGTTACATGAAAGCTTTGAATTTTAAACTCTGATTGTTACAGCATGCCACTTTCAGTGGCTTAGTTTCCATTAGAACGAAATTCGGGCCGTTATTTGTCTTATAGTTTTATAACGGTAAAGTTCGCAATCCATTCGGCGTGAATAACGTGGAGGATTGCAACTCAACTTGTCGACAAGTATACCAAATGCGATTTTGTTCATTTTTTAGGGCATGTTAAGGCTAGTTTGATTAGCTCTTGCAGTGAACGTCATCACCCCAACGATTTCTCTTATCGCTAAAGTTCATTGTAAGCGTTTATCACCAAGACAAAGGAGTAATTACATCATGAGCACGATTTTCGGATTATCTCATAACGCTACATTGCTGGTCTGGACGTTGATCTCCATCATCTTCCTGATTCTATTGATCTCCAAATATAAATGGAACCCGTTTATCACCCTTTTATTGTCTGCATTGATGCTTGGTTTGCTTGCAGGGATGAAACCTGCTGACGTGATTTCCTCCATCACCGGTGGACTTGGCGGTACTTTAGGCACGATCGCTATCGTCATTGGACTGGGCACTATGCTTGGTAAAATGATGGCCGAATCCGGCGGCGCCGAGCAGATTGCAACTACTCTTGTTGACCGATTCGGTGTGAAACGTGTGCACTGGGCCATGATGATTGTTGGTTTCATTGTGGGTATCCCCGTTTTCTTCGAAGTGGGTGTCATTCTAATGATTCCAATCATCTTTACAGTAGCCCGTAAAACCAATATGTCCCTGCTTCAGATCGGGATCCCTATTTTGGCCGGTCTATCTACTGTTCATGGACTTGTTCCGCCACATCCGGCACCGATGATTGCCATCGAAGCCTTCAATGCGGATCTGGGGAAAACGATTCTATACTCGCTTCTTGTAGGTATCCCTACGGCAATTATCGCTGGACCTGTATTCGGCAAATTTATCGGCAAAAGAATTCATACGGAACCGCCAGCTGAACTTGCTGAACAGTTCTCGGCTAAGAAAAACAGCAACCTGCCCGGATTTGGCATTACGCTGTTTACCATTCTGCTGCCGGTCATTCTGATGCTGATCGGTTCTATTGCCAGCATCGTTGATCCCGATGCAACGAGTGGATTGACCGTCTTTAGTGAGTTTATCGGTAATGAAATTATTGCGCTATTAATCTCTGTCGTCTTTGCCCTTTTTTCACTCGGCTTTGCCCGCGGATTCACCAAACATGAACTTTCTCGTTTCACCAGTGAATGTTTGGCACCTACAGCTACGATAATTCTCATCATTGGTGGTGGCGGAGCCTTCAAACAGGTGCTGATTAATAGTGGCGTTGGTAATGCCATTGCCGAATTTGCCACGAACGCACATATTAATGTGATTCTGTTTGCCTGGCTTGTGGCTGCACTAATTCGTGTCGCAACCGGTTCAGCTACGGTTGCCATGACCACAGCAGCTGGCATTGTTGCTCCAGTGCTCGCTCTTACCCCGGGAGCTAACATTGAGCTGGTTGTACTTGCTACGGGTGCAGGCTCCCTTGTATTGTCCCATGTGAATGATGCCGGCTTCTGGATGATCAAGGAATTCTTCAATATGAGTGTCTCTCAGACACTCAAGACGTGGACTGTTATGGAAACACTACTTTCAGTGGTCGGATTGATCTTTATTTTGCTGCTAAGTACTGTGGTTTGAATATAAGTTAATCGTATTTTTCAGAGAAAGAGAGAATTTTGTATATTTACACAGCTCTTTAAAGAAAGAAGGAACGATGCAATGACCAACTATATGATTGGAATTGATATAGGAACGACCAGCACCAAATCCGTTTTATTCACAGAGCAAGGCGAGGTGATTACGACCTCCACTCAGGAATATCCGCTCTATACACCCGCTCCAGATGTTGCGGAACAAGATCCCGAAGAGATTGTACAAGCAGCCATTCGCTCTGTACACGGGGTGATGAGCCAGAGCGGAGTTTCTGCAAGCCAGATTCTCTTCGTATCCTGCAGCTCAGCCATGCATAGTGTCATTGCCATGGATCAGCATGATCATCCACTGACACGCTGTATCACCTGGGCTGACAATCGAAGTGCAGCTTGGTCCGCCAAGCTGCAAGAAAACGGGGTAGGTCATCGTATTTATCTACGCACGGGTACCCCCATTCATCCCATGTCCCCTCTGACCAAATTGATGTGGCTGCGCCATGATGAACCCGAGATATTCGAGCGTACTGCAAAATTTATATCAATAAAGGAGTACCTGTTCTTCCGTCTGTTCGGACGATATATCATTGATCATTCCATCGCTTCCTGTACGGGTTTGCTTCATCTTGAACAGCTGGATTGGGATCAAGAAGCGCTGGACATTGCAGGGATCACACCGAATCATCTATCAACGCTTGTACCGACCACTTATACAATAGAGGGAATACATCCTGAATGGGCTGAAAAAATGGCTTTATCCCCCTCCACACCCTTTGTAATCGGCGCAAGTGACGGGGTATTATCCAACCTTGGCGTTAACGCCATTAAGCCAGGCGTCGTCGCCGCAACCATCGGCACGAGCGGTGCCATTCGTACCGTCGTTGATCGTCCGGTAACGGATCCGAAAGGCCGCACCTTTTGCTACGCCCTGACTGAAAAACTATGGGTCGTTGGCGGGCCTGTGAATAACGGTGGTATGCTTTTTCGCTGGGTACGGGATGAGTTTGCCGCGTCTGAAGTCGAAACAGCGAAACGCCTCGGCATCAACTCCTACGATGTACTGACCAAAATTGCGGAACGTGTCCCAGCCGGTTCCGAAGGACTGTTGTTCCACCCGTACCTTTCGGGCGAACGTGCTCCACTTTGGAATCCAGACGCCCGCGGTTCCTTTTTTGGCCTGACCCTCCATCATAAGAAGGAGCACATGATTCGTGCGGTGCTTGAAGGAGTTATTTTCAACCTCTATACCGTCCTGCTTGCTATGGAAGAACAGATCGGGCAACCGACCTCCATTCAGGCTACGGGCGGATTTGCACGCTCTCCGTTATGGCGGCAGATGATGTCGGACATCTTCAATCAGGAAGTCGTGGTACCCGAGAGCTTCGAAAGTTCTTGTCTCGGCGCCGTTGTTCTCGGACTGTATGCTACAGGGCGGATCAAATCCCTTGACGCCGTTTCTTCTATGGTAGGAACAACTCATCGGCATACCCCCGTCAAGGAACACGCCTCCCTCTATCAAGAGCTGTTACCGATCTATATACGTATTTCGCGCAAACTGGAAGAGGAGTACGCGGACATTGCTGAATATCAACGCAAAATGTCTATGCTTCATCTATAAGTAGAGGAAGGCCCCGCAGCCATAAACCGGCTGCGGGGCCTTCCTCTTTTTGCTGTCGTTTGTATCCCGCTTCAATACGCACAGATACATCTACATCGAAATACACCTATCTAAATGTTTTAGCTTTTATATCGATCCTCAAAATGATGGCAGCACCAATTTGTCAGGACTCTAAAAAGATACACATCCACTACACTTCTACTCTGTAATACCTCATGAGGGTGAAGAACCATCATACCGATCTGCTCATTTTCACAACGACTTACTTCGATTCACTTTCAGTTTATCCACAGCAAGGTTATTCACATTCCAGGATCACTTTTGCACACAATTTAGCATCTTTCGACGGATATCCTGTGTATAAATTATTTTTGCACTTTAGGTCATGCTGTCGAAAATTAAACAATTTATAAACAATATATTGTGTTGTGACTAAAAATTATACACAAGTTATTGAATTTGTGGATAAAATCTCGCCATACGTTGAAATGCGGGGCTTCTTTTGCTATGATTGTATTACTTTTGGATGTGAATATGTGATCTGACCCATAATATTATCAACAGCCTGTGGATAAAGTTGTGAACAATTTTCCGTTGTTCCTTCTTTTTTTGTTTTAGACACGCGGGGGTTTGGGGATAAATTCAACAATATATCTCGTATTTCGACACTGCATCATGGCTTAAGCCACACTTGGAACATGTAAAAGGAGTGACAGTCTGTGGACAGCCATACTTCTGATTTATGGCAGCAAATCTTATCAATCATACAAAACAAACTTAGCAAACCCAGCTTCGACACCTGGTTTAAAGCAACGAAGGCAACCAAGCTGAACGATCAGGCTATTGTCATCTCCGCCCCAACCACATTTGCCGTCGAATGGCTGGAGAGCCGTTACACCAAACTCGTCGGTTCGACGGTCTATGAGTTGCTTGGCAAACAGGTCGATGTGAAATTTGTCATCGAGGAGAACAAACCTGTAGAGCCAGACCCGCAGATGCCCGCGCCAACACCGACAGTCGTTAAGGAAGAAGCAGTGCTCAGCATGCTGAATCCAAAATATACATTCGATACCTTTGTCATTGGACCGGGCAACCGTTTTGCCCACGCCGCATCGCTGGCGGTCGCTGAAGCGCCCGCTAAAGCCTACAATCCTCTTTTTCTATATGGAGGCGTAGGACTTGGCAAAACCCACTTGATGCATGCGATCGGACATTACATTTTGGAGCATAATCCGAGCAGCAAGGTTGTTTATTTGTCATCTGAAAAATTCACGAATGAATTCATCAACTCGATCCGTGATAATCGCGGGGAAAGTTTTCGCAACAAGTATCGGAGCGTAGATATTCTGCTAATTGATGATATTCAATTTTTGGCCGGAAAAGAATCAACACAAGAGGAATTTTTCCATACGTTTAATGCGCTGCATGAGGAACGGAAGCAGATCATCATCTCCAGCGACAGACCACCGAAGGAAATTCCAACGCTGGAAGAGCGATTGCGCTCACGGTTTGAATGGGGATTAATTACGGATATTCAGCCTCCGGATTTGGAGACGCGGATTGCGATTTTGCGTAAAAAGGCACGTGCGGAGAATCTGGATATTCCAAACGAAGCGATGATGTATATTGCTAACCAGATCGATACTAACATTCGAGAACTTGAAGGAGCCCTGATCCGTGTTGTGGCCTATTCTTCCCTAACGAACCAGGACGTAAGCTCCCATCTGGCAGCTGAAGCACTAAAGGACATCATTCCTTCCAGCCGTCCCAAAATGATCACCATTCAAGACATCCAACAAAAGGTCGGCGAGTACTACAGCTTGAAGCTTGAAGATTTCAAAGCACGGAAACGGACAAAAGCGGTTGCTTTTCCAAGACAGATTGCTATGTATCTCTCTCGTGAACTGACAGACTTTTCTCTGCCCAAAATCGGGGATGCTTTTGGAGGACGAGATCATACCACGGTCATACATGCTCATGAAAAGATCTCTCAAGCAATTAAAAACGATCAAGATCTCTATAAAGTTATCAACAGCTTAACCGAAAAAATTAAGAATCCAACCTGAACAAGTCCCAAGCCTATGCACAACGTGTACACATGTGGATAGGCTTAATTTTATGGGTTTTACCCTACTTATCCACATATTCAGTGCCCCTATTACTATTATTACTATAAAGATCTAAAGATATCTTCTCCAAAAAGCCGTTACAAAGCATGGCCTCCGGCCTTTCAATAAACACCTTTTTAAGACCAAGTCACAACCCAACAACATCAAAAAATCCGCTAGGAGTGAAATCATGAAAATCAGCATAATGAAAAGCTATCTCAACGAATCTATTCAACAGGTATCCAAAGCAATCTCCAGTCGTACGACGATTCCTATTCTGAGCGGTATTAAATTCGACGTGAATCACCAAGGGGTAACGTTGACAGCAAGTGACACAGATATCTCCATCCAATCGTTCATCCCGCTTGAAGAGGGAGACAAAAGTATCGTACAGGTTGAGCAACCGGGTAGTGTCGTTCTGCCAGCCAAATTTTTCGTAGAGATCATCAAGAAGTTACCTTCACAAGAAGTGCATATGGAGGTCAAAGAAAACTTCAACACCTTTATCTCCGCAGGTGCAACGGAAATTCAACTGGTTGGTTTGGATCCGGAAGAGTTCCCGGTACTGCCGAGCATTGAAGAAAATCAAACAGTCTCTATTCCCGGAGATTTACTGAAAAATATGATCAAACAGACTGTATTCTCCATCTCCACTCATGAAACGACACCAATTCTGACAGGTGTACTGTGGAGTCTGGGTGATAACGAGTTGAAATTTGTGGCAACGGACCGCCACCGTCTTGCTACACGTGCAGCAATGCTGGATAATGCAGAGGGTATCCGTTTCAACAACGTTGTTATCTCTGGTAAAACGCTAAACGAGCTGAGCAAAATTGTTCCGGATCAGAATACACTTGTGGATATCGTTGTTGCAGATAATCAGGTGTTGTTCAAAATCGACCGCGTATTGTTCTACTCCCGTATTTTGGACGGAACATATCCGGATACTTCTAGAATTATTCCAACGTCATACAAAACAGAACTTGTTTTGGACACTAAAAAATTAAGTGAATCCATTGACCGGGCTTATTTGCTGTCGCGTGAGGAAAAAACAAACATTGTGCGTATGCAAACGATGGACTCCGGCACAATTGAAATATCCTCCAGCTCCTCCGAGCTCGGTAAAGTAAGAGAAGAGATTGAGCCCGCTGAATTTACCGGTGAACCGCTAAAAATCTCGTTTAACTCCAAATACATGCTGGATGTGCTGAAAGTTGTGGAAAGTGAGCAGCTGATGATTGCCTTTACGGGTGTCATGAGCCCAATCATCTTGAAACCGCTGGACGACAGTCAAAGCCTATACGTTATCCTGCCTTACCGAACGACCAACTAACGAAAGGAAGATCACGATGAAGCAAGTATCGATTCGTACGGAATACATCAAGCTTGACCAATTTTTGAAACTGGCAGAATGCATCCCTACTGGAGGTATGGCGAAGGCGATCCTGCAAGAAGGGCTTGTACGTGTGAATAAAGAGTCTGAGGAACGCCGTGGGCGGAAGTTATACCCTGGGGATATCGTTGAGGTGGACGGAGAAGGCACGTTTGAAGTCGTTGCAGAATAGAAAACCAAGGTGCAATCCTGCTGCCTCCTGACGGACGGGATAAAAGGGAGGTTACCGCGTGTTTGTAAACAGCATAGAGTTGCAGCATTTCCGCAATTATGAACATCTGAAGCTGGATTCGTTCGGTCCTGTCAATCTGTTGATTGGACAAAATGCCCAGGGCAAGACCAATCTGGCCGAGGCTATTTTTGTGCTTGCACTCACCAAGAGCCACCGCACCTCCCGGGATAAGGAATTGATTCGATTTGGCGAGGAACGCTCAAGGCTTACTGCAGAGGTCGACAAAAAATATGGAGCGGTCAAGCTGGAATTATCCTTGTCGCAACAAGGTAAAAAGGCGAAGATTAATGGTCTGGAGCAGCGTAAACTAAGTGATTTTGTCGGATCACTCAATGTGGTGATGTTTGCCCCTGAGGATCTGGAGATTGTCAAAGGCACACCGGGGGTTCGCCGTCGGTTCCTTGACATGGAAATCGGGCAGGTGGCTCCAGGCTACCTCTATCACCTACAGCAGTATCAAAAGGTGCTGGTTCAGCGGAATAATCTGCTCAAGCAGTTATGGGGGAAAGGGGATTCGGCTCAAGCGATGCTGGAGATCTGGAACGAACAGCTGGCAGAGCATGGTGTTAAAATCGTCAAAAAAAGGAAACAATTCATAAAGAAACTGCAAAAGTGGGCAGAAACAATCCATCAGGGGATCACCGGAGGCGGAGAAGTCCTGCGCCTGGCCTACCTTCCCTCCTTCAGCGAAGCCACTGAGGAAGATGAAGCTGTCTTAATGGAGCAATTTATGATAAAATTATCACAAATGAAAGAGCAGGAGATTCGCCGAGGCACAACGCTGAGTGGGCCGCATCGGGATGACCTGTCCTTTTTCATTAACGAACGGGAAGTACAAACGTATGGCTCTCAGGGGCAGCAGCGCACAACGGCGTTGTCTCTTAAGCTTGCGGAAATCGAACTGATTCATGAAGAGATCGGGGAATATCCGGTTCTGTTGCTGGATGACGTATTATCCGAACTTGATCCTTTTCGTCAGACCCAGCTGATCGAAACATTCCAAAGCAAGGTACAGACTTTTATAACCGCTACGGGAATTGAGAGCCTGAACGTTGACAAGCTTAAAGACGCTAGTATCTATCACGTTCATGCCGGACAGGTGGAACGCTAAGGAGTGAGGGCTTATGTACATTCATCTGGGCGGTGAGAAAATCATCCGTTCTTCTGAGCTGGTCGCTATTTTTGATATATCGATTGAGAAATCCTCAAAAATATCCAAGCAGTATGTTACACATGCCGAACAGGAAAAAACGGTCGAACATATCGGCGAAGAGGAAGCGAAATCAATTGTGGTGACGAAAAACATTGTATATTACTCACCGATTTCCTCCGCCACGCTCAAGAAGCGGGCTCACCATTTTCCTGATCTGTAGCAGATATGCAAGAGAAAATTCCTGTGTCTGCTAATATTCTTAAGTTAACGCATATTCAAGATATTGAATCTATAGAAGTAGGTGAAAGGCATGTCTATGAATCAACCGTCATATGATGCGAATGAAATTCAAGTCCTTGAAGGACTGGAAGCCGTACGTAAACGTCCGGGGATGTACATCGGTTCCACCAGTGCCAAAGGTCTGCATCATCTGGTCTGGGAAGTAGTGGACAATAGTATCGATGAAGCGCTGGCGGGTTACTGCGATCATATCGAGATCAGTATTCACGAAGACAACAGTATAACTGTCGTCGATAATGGGCGGGGTATCCCTGTCGGTGAACATACCAAAATGAAACGTCCTGCACTTGAGGTCGTTATGACGGTCCTACACGCAGGAGGTAAGTTTGGTGGTGGTGGGTACAAGGTATCCGGTGGTTTGCATGGTGTCGGCGTATCCGTTGTTAACGCACTTTCCGAAAAAGTGGTGGTGACCGTTAAGCGTGAAGGTCATGTCTATCAACAAGAATATCGTCGCGGTGCTCCGCAGTATGATCTGAAAACGATTGGAACGACGGATGAGACAGGAACAACTGTAACTTTTCATCCCGATCCAGAAATTTTCACAGAGACATTGGTATTTGATTATGAAACCCTGCTGACTCGTGTACGTGAACTGGCGTTCCTGAACAAAGGAATCGGCCTAACGTTGACGGATGAGCGTACAGGTGCAACCAACTCTTTCATGTACGAAGGCGGGATTATTGAATATGTATCCTTCCTGAATCAGAAGCGTGAAGTGCTGCATGAAAACCCGATTTACGTTGAAGGTTCACGGGATAACATTCAGGTGGAGGTTGCACTGCAATACAATGACAATTACACCGAGAATATTTATTCCTTTGCCAATAACATCAACACTCATGAAGGTGGAACGCACGAGTCCGGTTTCAAAAGTGCTCTCACACGGATTATTAACGATTATGCCCGCAAAGCAGGTGTAATCAAGGATAGTACAGGCAATTTGTCTGGTGACGATGTGCGTGAAGGACTGACAGCTATTATTTCGGTCAAAATTCCTGAACCGCAATTTGAAGGACAGACGAAAACAAAGCTGGGGAACAGTGAAGTGCGCGGTATTGTGGAATCTTTGTTTGCTGAGAAACTGCAGGAGTTCCTCGAAGAGAATCCTTCCGTATCCCGTCGTATTTTGGAAAAAGGATTGCAGGCAGCTCGTGCCCGTGAAGCGGCTCGTAAAGCGCGTGAATTGACACGTCGTAAAGGTGCACTTGAGGTCAGCTCCCTGCCAGGTAAACTGGCGGACTGCTCATCCAAAGATGCATCGATCAGTGAACTTTACATCGTCGAAGGAGACTCTGCCGGTGGTTCGGCCAAGCAGGGTCGTGACCGTCACTTCCAGGCTATTTTGCCGCTACGTGGTAAGATCCTGAACGTGGAAAAGGCACGTCTGGACCGTATTTTGGGCAATGCTGAGATACGTGCAATCATTACTGCAATGGGAACAGGGATCGGCGATGATTTTGATATTGCCAAAGCTCGTTATCACAAAATCATTCTGATGACCGATGCCGATGTCGATGGTGCCCACATCCGGACACTATTGCTGACATTCTTGTATCGATATATGCGCAAAATCATTGAGGCGGGTTATGTATATATTGCACAACCACCACTGTTCAAGATTGAGCGTAACAAAGTTATCCGTTATGCAGGCTCAGAGAAAGAGCGTGATGAGATCATTGCAACGCTTGGCGAGAATGCCAAGTTTAACATCCAGCGCTATAAAGGTCTTGGCGAGATGAATGCTGGACAGCTGTGGGAAACGACCATGGATCCAGAAAGCCGGACAATGCTGCAAGTATCGATCAGCGATGCGATGCTGGCGGACGCCATGTTTGATACGCTGATGGGGGATAATGTTGAACCTCGTCGAGACTTCATTCAGGAAAATGCTAAATACGTGAAAAACCTCGATATTTAATGAGTTGCGAAGAGGCGCCTGTGAGGGCGCCTTTTTTATATTATGAGGCTCTGTCCTATTGGTGTGATCTATTCATCGGGAAGTGCGGCGTTTGATGGCAGAAGCCTGCGCTTTAGAGACTTTGGAAGCTTTGGGGGCCTTGAAATTTGCCTTTTTTGTTTTACCTTTTTTGGAAGGCAAGCGTCCGTAGGCAATGGCATAACGTTTGATTTTGCGGTAAGCCTCTTTATCGGGTAGCAGACCAAAGGCATAGATACCAGGCAGTGTATTGACCTCCAGAATCCAGGGACGCCCATGATCATCCAGTGCAATATCAATCCCGATCTCTTTGAGCCTAGGAAAAGAGCTTTGCAGTTGGACAGCAGTATGGATACCTAGGCGATACAATTCATGTTCAAGCTTTTGATATCCGTCCTTTTTCAGATGGGGAATCACAAGTTCTCTGAACGTCGCGAGCCTGCCGCCTCCGTGGATATTGGTAATAATTTTCCCTGGCGCAGCAACCCGTCCGAGAATACCTGTTGTTTCCCAACTATGTTGTGGGTTTTTCTGGGTTAATACACGCAAGTCAAAAGGTAATCCCTCATGTGTCATCAGTGAAATGCCTTGTTGAATGATGTAGTCACGTTTCTGAATACGTTCATCCAATGCGTCCTGGAGCTCACCTAGAGAATGAAAGACTCGTTCTTCAGTTCCATGTTGAAGATGATAGGTTGTAAGCTCGGTCATGGCCGAAAGAGCAGGTTCTGAATCTTTTGTCTCCGCTTCCGTTGCTTCATCGGCCGCCTCATCGCTTTTGGCATCGGTAGATGTATCTTCAGCCAGGGGGGGCACTAACATGGTACGGGTTGTTTTCACGCGCATTACCCCATTACCGTAAGTTCCGCGGTCTGGTTTAATATAATTTGCCGGGAATAACTCGGTCATTCGTTCTAGCGTCTGCGAGCTATATTTTCGGGTCACCGGGATATATTCACTGACATGACGACTGCGTTGCAAAATGGCTGTTTTGATCCATTTGCTGGAGACGCGCTGGATACCCAATATGAATCAGTCCTTTCTTGTTTTGGTCGGTTGGTCTGAGGGCCAGCATGCAGAAAATCAAAGGACAAGAGACGATTTCAGTGGTATAATAGAGGAATATGGCGATTTGTGCTGTCAGCCGCTATAATTGTGGTTTGAATGACCGGTGGGAACGGCTTTAGCCTTGATTGGACAGTACATATGCCGCTTTTCTAGCATTGTATGTGCAATTGCAGAGGAAGGCAGGGCGAATCCCCAGACATGCTCAAGTTCCTGGAAGAAAGGCTATTGCCCAGCGGACGTTTAATTGTGTAACTTTTGTGAAAGTAATATAATAAAGAGTAGCGTTCTTATGCGGTTTTAGCCTTGTTAGGCTTTTCACATATATTATTTTTTTTTCGAAATGATTGATTTGGAACGTTTGTTGAAGGACAAGAAGGAGGTCCAGCATGGCGGAAGAAATGAACTCGCAGATTAAAGATCGGGATATTGGCGTCGAGATGCGTGAATCCTTTATGGATTATGCGATGAGCATCATTGTGAGCCGTGCCCTGCCTGATGTGCGTGATGGATTGAAGCCGGTTCACCGGCGCATTCTGTATGCAATGTCGGAGCTTGGCATGACACCTGATAAACCACATAAAAAATCAGCCAGAATCGTCGGCGAAGTTATCGGTAAGTATCATCCACACGGTGACTCAGCTGTATACGAGACAATGGTACGGATGGCACAGGACTTCTCGCTGCGTTACATGCATGTAGATGGGCACGGTAACTTTGGTTCAGTCGATGGTGACATGGCTGCAGCAATGCGTTATACCGAAGCACGTTTATCCAAAATTGCGATGGAAATGCTCAGAGATATCAATAAGGACACCATCGACTTCCAACCAAACTATGATGGCGAAGAAAATGAGCCAATTGTTCTTCCTGCTCGTTTTCCTAACTTGCTTGTCAATGGAGTTGGCGGGATCGCTGTAGGTATGGCTACCAATATTCCTCCTCACAATCTGGGAGAGGTTATTGACGGCGTACAGGCAATGATCCAAAATCCGGATATTACATCCATGGAACTGATGGATTATATCCAAGGGCCCGATTTCCCCACATCTGGTTATATTCTGGGACGTTCGGGTATTCGCCAGGCTTACCAGACTGGACGTGGATCGGTAACGATGCGTGCCAGAACCAACATTGAAGAGAACAACAATAAAGCTCGTATTGTTGTTACAGAGCTTCCGTACCAGGTGAACAAGGCAAGACTCGTAGAGAAAATTGCTGAACTGGTGCGTGACAAAAAAATCGATGGAATTACCGATCTGCGTGATGAATCAGACCGTAATGGTATGCGGGTTGTGATTGAGCTTCGCAGGGACGTCAATCCTGGTGTTGTGCTGAACAATTTGTACAAACATACTTCGATGCAGTCCACATTCGGTATTAACATGCTTGCGATCGTGAATAAAGAACCAAAGATTCTGAATCTGCGTGAAGTGTTATATCACTACCTGCAGCACCAGATCGAGGTTATTCGTCGCCGTACGCAATTTGAATTGAGAAAAGCGGAAGCTCGTGCTCACATTCTGGAAGGTTTACGTATTGCACTGGATCACATCGATGAGATCATTGCTTTGATCCGTTCATCGAGCAATACTGATGCTGCCAGAGAAGGTTTGATTGAGCGCTTCTCACTCAGCCATGATCAGGCTCAAGCGATTCTGGATATGCGTCTGCAGCGCCTGACAGGCCTGGAACGTGAACGTATCGAGAATGAGTACAACGAATTGATGGTTAAAATTCGCGAATATCGCGAAATTTTGGCTAATGAGCATCTTGTGCTTGAGATTATCAGTACAGAGCTTCAAGAAATTCGCGAGCGCTTTGGTGATGATCGTCGTACTGAGATCACAGTTGGGGAAGAGAGTATTCTGGATGAGGATCTGATTCCACGCGAAGAAGTAATCATTACGATTACCCATACGGGTTACGTTAAACGTCTGCCTGTATCTACCTACCGGAGTCAGAAACGGGGAGGTCGCGGTGTTGTAGGAATGGACACGAAAGATACTGACTTTGTCGAGCATCTTTTTGTAACCAACTCTCACAACTACCTGATGTTCTTCACGGACAAAGGTAAGGTATATCGGTTGAAAGCTTACGAGATTCCGGAGCTTGGACGGACAGCACGTGGGACTCCGATTATCAATCTGATTCAGATTGAGCAGGGTGAGTCTGTTAATGCGGTTATTCCGGTACAGGAATTCGAGAGCGACAGATACCTTTTCTTTGCGACACGTCAGGGTGTAGTGAAGAAAACGCCACTTGAAGATTACACGAACATTCGCAAAGGTGGTCTTATCGGGATTTCCTTGCGTGATGATGACAGCCTGATTGATGTGAAGCTGACGGACGGGCAGCAAGAGATTATCATGGGTACAGCTCATGGAATGTCCATTCGTTTCTCGGAAGGTAACGTACGTTCTATGGGACGTAGTGCTACCGGGGTTAAAGGTATCACACTCGATGATCAGGATGAAGTTATCGGTATGGATGTCGTGGATGCTGAATTGGATGTTCTGATTGTTACAGCCAAAGGTTACGGTAAACGTACACCAGTCAGCGATTATCGGATGCAAACCCGTGGTGGTAAAGGGATTAAAACGATTAATGTTACCGAGAAGAACGGTGCTGTTGTTAGCCTCAAAATGGTTAAAACAGAAGAGGATCTTATGATCATCACGTCCAGTGGTACATTGATTCGAATGAGCATGGATGGCATCTCAACCATGGGTCGATATACACAGGGTGTGAAGCTAATTCATATTCGTGAGGATGATTCCGTGGCTACGGTTAGCCGAATTGATAAAAATGAAGAAGAACCAGATGAAGAAAACAATGAAGCAACAGAATCCGAGACGTCCCTTGATACAGAGTTAGATCTGGAAGAAGGTATGGTGTCTGAGGCGGAAGATGATGTCCTAGGTGAAGATTCAGGTTCAGAAGAATAACATAAACCTCTTTTTTTATCGCATCGTTAAGGCAATTGAAACAGGATACGAAAGGCTCCCTTTATGGGGGCCTTTTTGGTACGTGCAGAAGAAATGATGAAATGCTTCAAAATCTAGGATGTACAGCCTGTTTTCTGAGTAATATAATGGGAAATAACATGAGAAACCGGGACTATGGTCTTGTATTGTCATCATCTTAAGAAGAACGATGAGTGAGGGGAATCAATATGGGATTAATCACCCTGTCAGAAGTCAAACCTGGACTGAAATTAGGAAGTGATGTGCAGACGTTGCGTGGCAATGTATTGCTTCAAAAGGGAAAAATCATTTTACCGAAAGATATGGAAGTCCTCAGGGCTTTTATGATTCATCAGGTAGACATTGATCAAGAGAGGACAGCAACAGGCACTGCAAGTTCCAAGGGGGCCGCTGGATTGACTGGGGCTGGGGCCTCAGGAACAGCCGTTGCAGAGCAGAGTGGGGATCGGACAAGTACAATAGTCACAACAAGGGTCAGTACACTTCAGGAAGAATACGAGAAAATGGTTACGTTGACCAAAAACGCATTCCTTTCCTCTTTGGCCGCAGAATTGCCAGTATACGAGTTACGCACACAGCTTGAAGCTTTGTTTATGCATCTAAAGCAATATAATGTACTCACCTTCAGTCCCCGTAGCATGAAAGAACACGACTATGTATATCATCATGCTGTGCTGAGTGCGATCACTTCTTATCAACTGGCTCAGTGGGTCGACCTTCCTTCGAAGGATTGGATGCAGGTTGCTTTTGCAGGTTTATTCCATGATATTGGCAATAATAAAGTTGATCCGCAGATTCTTCATAAACCTTCTTCCCTGACAACTGCCGAGCAGGAGGAGATTAAGCATCATACGAAGTATGGATACCAGATTCTTAAACAGGCTACGGCGATTAACGAGGGTGCAAGACTTGCAGCACTGCAGCATCACGAAAAAGTGGATGGATCGGGTTATCCCTTGCGACTTATGGGTACTCAGATTCACATCTATGCCAAAATCGTAGCCATAGCGGATATTTTCCATGCGATGACCCTGGAGAGGATTTATCGAAAGGCTCAATCTCCATATCTGGTTCTGGAGCAAATTCAAAGTGAGGCGTTTGGCAAACTGGATCCTGCTATTGTGAATGTGTTTGTGCAGCGTTCTACTCAAATTCATAATGGGATTCGAGTGAAATTAAGCAATAACCAGATTGGGGAGATTATTTTCTCTGATCGAGATCACCCTACACGGCCGATGGTGTCTGTAGAAGGGGCAATTATCAACCTGATGCAGCAAAGACAGTTATATATTCAGGAAGTACTGGGTTAAAGTCTGATTCTTTTAATATAGTTAAGACCTTCTCGTGGTGAGGGGGTCTTTTGTATTGAGAGAGCTAGTTAACATAGATATATATGTATAAATCAGTAATTGTTATATTGTTAGGATGGATCAATACTTATCAAAAAAACACTTGCAATGTTATTCTGTACATGGTATATTATAATTCCGGCCAAGAAAACACAGATTACACGGTGCGGCAAGCAAATGAAAACAAGCTTCGAAAGAAACTTGAAAAAAGAGCTTGCAAAGTTGGTTTGGACGTGATATGATATAAAAGTTACTGAAACGAATGAGTGACAGTAACTAAACAAGTTTGATCTTTGAAAACTGAACAACGAGTGAGTAAACATTCTGCTTGCAGAATGAACGCGAAAGTATGAGACAAGCCTTGGCTTGGAACAACTGGAGCACAAATGAGATTTTTAATCTCGTCAGATTCAAAATGAGCTTATCGCTCTTTTCAATACTTTATTGGAGAGTTATACT
>NZ_JBQZGE010000022.1:0-67139 GCF_052691815.1 Paenibacillus sp. TSA_86.1
CGTCTCATACTTTCGCGTTCATTCTGCAAGCAGAATGTTTACTCACTCGTTGTTCAGTTTTCAAAGATCAAACTTATTTAGTTACTGTCACTCATTCGTTTCAGTAACTTTTATATCATATCACGTCCAAACCAACTTTGCAAGCTCTTTTTCAAGTTTCTTTCGAAGCTTGTTTTCATTTGCTTGCCGCACCGTGTAATCTGTGTTTTCTTGGCCGGAATTAGAATATACCATGTACAGAATAACATTGCAAGTGTTTTTTCTATTTCTCCAAACAGCTTCATTCTTACTTCCAAGAATAATCAGAACTACACGAGTGCATAAGGAAAACCTCTTACAAAGGCATTAAATGATGATCTTACATAATAAACGTCTCTTACTTCCTATATTCCTTTAACCTAAATTTTTAACAGGAGCCTTTCTCGGCCATAAACTATAACTCATGCTAATCAGAAAGTCGATGCTCAGCACCATACCCCATACTCGGATCAGACCCGTAAACACCTCTGTACGTGCTGGATCACCGATCCACCTTATCATGATATACAAAAGCACACTCCCAATACTCCAAGCCAAAAAATGCCTGAACCAGCCTACGCGCTCACGCCTTGCATGCTCTTTACCATACAGCTTGTTTCTCCTGGGATTCTCTCCACCTCTAAACCAGTATTGAAAGTAACGGTCAGCCCAAGCAATCATCTGATGTCCAAAAGCAATACTTACCCCAATATAGATAGCTGCAATACCATGAACCATACTTGCTGTAGCTCCACGCTGGAGATCTATTACCGTGGCGACTAGCAACAGGACATCAATAATTGGCGTAGCTGCCAACAAGGCCAAACCCAGCCGCTTCATGCCCAGCATATATCGAACGCTAAGTCCTGCCGCAACAAATACCCAGAATGCGATCTCACATGCAATAATAAAATAAGCGATCATAACCATACCTCCTCATTATAGTACAACTGTACCATAATTATTTTAACACGTTTGTATTATATTATTCAATGATGATATAATACAGTCATGCCTAAAATCGTAGATCATGATAAACAACGCGTGCTTGTGGCCGAGGCCGCATGGCGTATTATTCGAAGAAACGGTATGGAACAAGCCTCTGTACGAAATATTGCGGAGGAGGCTGGTATCTCGGTCGGTTCCATGCGTCACTATTTTTCCACTCAATCCGAGCTGCTGTTATATGCAATGAATCTGGTCTCAGAACGGGTGACTTCCCGGCTTCAAGGCATATCTTTTGACGGGTCTCCAATGGAACATATGAAACAGTTACTACTTGAATTCCTGCCAAATACGGATGAGAAAATGGCTGAAATGGAGGTCTGGTTCGCTTTTACTGCCAAATCCAAAACTAATCCTGCACTCAAAAAGCTGGCTGACATTGTCTATAATGATATTAGGCGAGCTGTTGAATTTGTTATTACCTCACTGGTAGAGGCCGACATCTTCAGACCCGATCTAAATAAGGAACTTGAGATCGAAAGACTGTATGCTCTCGTTGATGGCTTGGCCATCCATGCGGTGCTTAGACCGGATCAGGTGAACGGCAATCTAATCGATGAAGCCCTCACATTACATCTGGCCTCACTATGCCTGTAGAACAAAGCCCGTAAATTGAACATCCCCATTGTTAATCAGGCTTAAGCAAATTAAGTAATGGCGCGAAGCACACATAGCAAGATCCAGGGTCTGCCTCAGACAGATTGTCATAGTTCAACTCTATCTCTATCTTGATAGACCCATCGCAAATAAAAAAAACGCAGCACATTCAATGTCACCCCCATTTTTTTGTATAAGGGAGTACATACTGAATGCCTGCGTTTTTTGTTGTTTTAACCAATGATAATCCGGCCTTCTGGGTGGCGGTAAAGTTTCTTTTCTTTACGGGGACGAAGTGCATATGCAATGGTCAGTGGTCCGATCCGACCAACAAACATGGTAAAGGTAATAATGATTTTGCCCCAATTAGTCATCTCATGGGTTAC
This sequence comes from Paenibacillus sp. TSA_86.1, assembly GCF_052691815.1. Classification (NCBI taxonomy): domain Bacteria; kingdom Bacillati; phylum Bacillota; class Bacilli; order Caryophanales; family Paenibacillaceae; genus Paenibacillus; species Paenibacillus sp. TSA_86.1. The sequence goes on from NZ_JBQZGE010000022.1 coordinate 2,007, forward strand.
GCCCACCGACAGCCCCACCGTACCAATAGCCGATGCTGCTTCGAACATGAGTGAAAGGAATGGCGCATCCTCTGTCGTCAGCAGAAGCATCACCACAATCATGAAAATAATCAAGGAGACCATAATGATGGTTAATGCCCTCATCAGCAACTCTTTGGGGACGCGCTGACGGAAAAAGACGATATCTTTGTTGCCACGAATCATGGCGTAGACCGCCCCGATCATAATCAGAAACGTGGTTGTCTTGATTCCCCCACCTGTCGAACCCGGAGAAGCACCGATGAACATCAGCAAAATAAAGAAAAACTGTGTTGCCTGCCGCATCTGCGTGATATCAATGGTGCTGGTTCCGGAAGAACGTGTGGAGACAGACTGGAAGAACGATGCGTAGATTTTCTCGCTCCAAGTTAATGAACCCAGCGTATGACTATTCGTGAATTCAAAAATAAACAGCACCACTGCACCTATCCCAATCAGCGCACCTGACACAGATAGCACCAGTTTGGACTGCAAAGATAAGCGGCGGCGTTTGCGATACTCAAACAGGTCATTCAGGACAACAAAACCAAGCCCACCGGAGATCACCAGAATCGAAGCTGTGATGTTGAAAATCCAGTCTCCGGTATAATATTGAAAACTGTTGCCAAACAGATCAAATCCACCGTTGTTAAACAAGGACACCGAATGGAAAATCCCATAGTATACGGCCTGCATAAAAGGCATCTCGGTTGCCCAGCGCAAAGCCAGAATAACTGCAGCCACCCCTTCAATGGTAAACGAAAAGATCAGAACCTTGCGGATAATCCGCACAATCCCCTCCATGCTATCTGCATTAATGGCTTCCTTCAGCAATAACCTGTCCTTAAGAGAGATGCGTTTGCCCAGCACAAGTGCAAACAATGTAGCCATTGTCATAAAGCCAAGTCCGCCAAGCTGCATAAGGATCATGATGACAATCTGACCAAACAGATTGAAGGTTGTCCCTACGTCCACCACTACAAGCCCAGTCACGCATGCCGCAGAAGTAGCTGTAAACAAAGCATCAATAAAGGCGAGATGTATACCACTTTGATTGGAAAACGGCAGCATCAACAAAACTGTACCAATAGAGATAATCAGCAGGAACCCGCCAACCAATATTAACGGGGGAGATATGAACCTGGCGATGTGAAGCCTGAACTTCATGAAGGGCACCTCTTTTAACCAAAATGAAAATGTGAGCAACGGTGACCCGTTGTATAGCTGCCGCGTTGCTTATGTAAACCCAAAGAGGAACTTGCCCCAGCTTGAATCCAGTGGCAGGTTCCTCTTCTATTATGAACGAATGATACGTTCCTTATTTACTCTTGTGTACGTGGACGCATGTGCGGGAAGAGCAGCACGTCACGGATGGACGGCGAATTGGTCAGGAGCATGATCAGACGATCGATACCGATTCCCAGACCACCTGTTGGTGGCATACCATACTCAAGTGCACGGATGAAGTCGTCATCCATCTCATGAGCTTCGTCATTGCCATGCTCTTTCTCCAACATCTGTGCTTCAAAGCGCTGACGCTGATCAATTGGATCATTCAGCTCGGTGAAAGCATTGGCATGCTCACGTCCAACGATAAACAACTCGAAACGATCCGTGAAGCGTGGATCTGCATCGCTTTTCTTCGCCAGTGGCGAAATTTCAAGCGGGTGTCCCATAATGAAGGTTGGCTGAATTAGTGTTTCTTCAACAAATTCTTCAAAGAAAGCGTTCAAGATATGACCAAATGTCATATGTGGTTCAACTTTTACATTATGCTCTTTGGCCAGGCTGTGCGCTTCTTCATTCGTCATGTGTACGGAGAAGTCTACACCGACCACTTCCTTAACAGCATCCACCATCGTTACACGGCGCCATTGCGGCGTAAGATCTACTTCATGATCACCGTATTGAATCACTTGTGTACCAAGTACTTCCTGTGCAATGTGGGCTACAAGGTTTTCAGTCAAGGCCATGATATCCTTGTAATCTGCATACGCTTCATACAGCTCAATCATCGTAAACTCCGGATTGTGACGTGTAGACATACCTTCGTTCCGATATACACGACCGATCTCATATACTTTTTCCAAACCGCCGACAATCAGACGTTTCAAGTGAAGTTCGATCGCAATCCGCATGTACAATTCCATATCAAGCGCGTTGTGATGTGTAATGAACGGACGTGCCGCTGCACCACCTGCGATGGTATGCAAAGTCGGTGTCTCCACTTCCAGATAACCATGGGAGTCCAGATAACGACGCATGGATTGAATAATTTTCGAACGGGTAATGAAGGTTTGTTGCACTTCAGGGTTCGTGATCAGGTCTACGTAACGCTGACGATAACGCAGTTCAACGTCGGTCAGACCGTGGTATTTGTCCGGAAGTGGGTAAAGTGATTTCGATAGCACTTCCAAGTCCTTTACTTTAACGGAAGTCTCACCTGTTTTGGTTTTGAAAACAACGCCGGATACCCCAACGATATCTCCAAGATCAAGCAGACTAAACGCCGTAAACTTGTCCTCTGGCACGCTATCTTGACGAACATAGATCTGGATTCGGCCGCTCAGGTCTTGAATATGTGCAAAGCTTGCTTTACCCATGCCCCGCTTCGCCATAATCCGTCCGGCAATGCTGACTTCGATGTGCTTCTCTTCCAGCTCTTCTTTGGTCAGTTCTTCATACTTCTTCAGAATGGAGCCGGCCTCTTCGGTACGTACGTATTTTTGGCCAAAAGGGTCGATTCCCAATTTGCGGAGCTCGTCCAATTTGTCGCGGCGAATCTGTAACAGCTCGCTAAGTTCGGTTTCCTGATTCAAGACTTCATCCGTCATGATCTATATTCATCTCCTTATTTACATTGCAGCCCGTGATTACACGTTTGTCCGTAATGTTGAAAAAAGCTTCCCTAAGGAAGCTTTTGTCTACCGAACCTGACTGCTTCGTTACTACAGCTTTTTAATATCTACAATTTTATATTGAATTACGCCAGCAGGCACACTTACATCAACCACTGTACCTTTTTTCTTGCCCAAAATGGCTTTACCTACAGGACTTTCATTGGAGATCTTGTTCTGAAGCGGATCAGATTCCGCAGTACCTACAATCGTATATTCCGTGATATCGCCGAATTCCAAATCCTCTACAGTTACGGTTGCACCCACACTTACGGAATCGGTATCGATTTCATCGCTGTTGATAATTCGCGCGTTACGCAACAACTTCTCCAATGTAATGATACGTCCCTCAATGAAAGCTTGCTCATTCTTCGCATCTTCATATTCGGAGTTCTCACTGATATCACCATATCCAATGGCTACTTTGATCCGTTCAGCCACTTCACGGCGCTTCACTGATTTCAGTGTTTCCAGTTCTTCTTCCAGCTTCTTGAGTCCTTCTGGTGTAAGGATAACTTCCTTGTCGCTCATCTCAACCGATTCTCCTGTCATGGGAATAATTTGATTGTACGGCAACGGAATCAGTGCTGATGACAGAACTCCGCCCGCATACATCTTCAAAACTATATGAAGTTCTCCAGAGAAATAGAATATTCCTCCTGATGCTCTATATTTAGCAAACGCACATGGCGAATTTATACTGAGAAATTATAGGGGAACGATCTCGAAAAGTCAATGTTACACTCCCTGGGGCTGCAAACGTTTTAAAACTCTTCTCCTCTTAAGAAGCGTTTCCAGTGATTACTGGTTCAGATTCCAGATTACCTTCGGCTTTCAACTGATCCACAAAGCTCTCTAGAATGCCCACCATTTCATCCCGCTTGGTTCCTTCCATAATAACGTCCTTAATTCGCGCCGAACCTTTCAATCCCTTCAGATACCAAGCCAGATGTTTACGCATTTCGCGTACGGCAACCGTTTCATTCTTAAGTGCAATCAGTCGATCCATGTGCAGAACAGCTACACGAATCTTCTCTTCTGCATTCGGATCAGGAGGGAGCTGGCCTGAGCTCAGATACTGAATCGTGCGATACAGCATCCATGGGTTGCCCAATGCGGCACGCCCGATCATCACTCCGTCACAGCCGGTCTCATCCAGCATACGGCGGGCATCCTCTGGGGAAGATACGTCACCGTTACCGATGACAGGAATAGAGACGGCATCTTTGACATTTTTGATATGTGACCAATCCGCAGTACCGGTATAGAGTTGTTCTCTTGTCCGACCATGTACACTGACGGCACTTCCGCCCGCACGTTCCACTGCAAGAGCATTTTCAACCACATAGATGTGTTCGTTATCCCAGCCGATCCGCATTTTAACGGTGACAGGTTTCTCTACAGCTTCCACAACGGCCGATACCATCTCGTAGATTTTGTTCGGATCCAGAAGCCAGCGCGCACCTGCATCACACTTGATCACCTTGGGTACAGGGCATCCCATGTTAATGTCGATGATGTCTGCATTGGTTTCCTTATCCACGATCCTGGCTGCTTCCACAAGCGATTCCCGATCGCCTCCCCAGATCTGAAGACTGAGTGGCTTCTCACGTTCATCTACAAACAACATCTCGCGCGTCCGCTGGTTGCCATGCACGATGGCTTTGCCACTCACCATCTCCGCGCAGACAAGACCTGTACCAAACTCTTTAGCAATCAGGCGGAAAGCCGGATTACATACGCCAGCCATAGGTGCAAGGACGACCTGATTCTTCATTTCAATATTGCCAATCTTAAGCATGCTTGTTGTTTCACCTCTTTATCCATTTGAAGCCCGAACTGTTTTCACAATCCTTGACTGTTCCATTTTATTTAGTGTGCTTATTGTTATTTATACTTTTCTGTTTGTTCGTTGTTGTTCGTTGCTAATCGTTACTTACCCTGTAACTCCTCAATGCTAATCGCCAGCACACCTGCAATCTTGCCAAGTTCCTGTGGTGTCACCTTGCGATTCCCTCGCTCAATCGTTCCCAAAATGGCTAATGATATGCCAGTTCCGGCTGCAAGCTCATGCTGCGTTAATCCTTTCAACTTCCGGAATGCCCGGATTCGATTGGCCAATTGCATGTTTTCCAACGCTGTATTCCATCCCTTCCATCCAGTACAGACAACGATGCGTGTACAAAGGTATGCAAGCCTGATGCCTCATCCTGCGGTACAATATCCGACAGCGGCACCAGTACAAAAGCCCGCTCTCCCATACGGGGATGCGGCAGTTGAAGCAGTTCAGTATCTCGCGTCTCATCCTGCATCCAGAGCAAGTCCAGATCTACTGTACGCGGACCCCAGCGTATATCCCGAACCCGTCCAAGCCGGTTCTCCACACTCAGCAATTCGGCGAGCAGCTGCTCCGGTGTCAGACTTGTGCGAACTGCAGCGGCCATATTCAAAAACGCAGGCTGATCAACATACCCTACCGGCTCCGTCTCATACAGCGCAGAACAGCGTAGCACATATATATGAGAATGTTCATCCAAAAGCGTTAACGCTTCAATTAATGTCTGCTCCCGGTCACCCAAATTAGCCCCTAAAGCAATATAAGCCTCTGAGGATTCAGAGGTCGAATGTGCAATCATGATCGGTTCTCACTTTCTTGAGCGGCGAAGCTCTACGGTTACGCCTCCAAAATGAATATCAAATGGCGGATGCGGCTTCGTCACCTTGACTGTCAATGCATTGATAATAGTATAAGTGTCTATTAAAGAAGATGCAATATGTTCACCCAACGCTTCAATTAACTGGAATGATTTATTTTCGACGATCTGCTTCACCAGTTCATGAATCTCTGCGTAATTAATCGTTTTGGTCAGATCATCATTACGTCCGGCTTCACCCAGATCCATATCAATCTCCAAATCGATGTAATAACGTTGTCCGAGCTTCCGCTCTTCTGCAAATACTCCGTGATAACCGTAATACTCCATGCGGTGCAAAACCATTCTGTCCATGCATTTCGCCTGCCTTCTATTCAAATACTTTCTATATCAAAACGCTTCGCTCCAACATGGATGGGCCACAAAGCCCTCCATTATGATCTTCTCCGCAAGCCTGGAGAACGATACAACATAGCATCACACATGTCCGCCGTCCGCCGGATCGACTTCACATCATGGACCCGTACCAATTGGCAGCCTTGGGCAATGCCAAACGCCACCGTTGCTGCTGTGCCTTCCAGCGCATCGTCCGCACCCACATCCAGCGTATGCTGAATAAATCGTTTGCGGGATGTGGCGAGCAGCACCGGATAACCAAGTTCACCAAGCAGCCCCAGAGAAGACATCAGCTGCAGATTCTCTGAGATATCCTTTACAAACCCGATGCCCGGATCCAGTATAATCTGATGCTCCTGCACACCTGCTGCAAGCGCGTGCTGAATGCTGTCCTGCACATCACGCACAACATCATTCAGATAATCACTGTAGTCCCTTGCCTGTCGATTATGCATCAGAATGATAGGACAGCCCAGATCAGCCGCAGTCCGCGCCATCTCCGGGTCAGCCCTGGCTCCCCATACATCGTTGATGATATGCGCCCCTGCCTGAATCGCTTGACGAGCCACATCCGCCTTGTAGGTATCCACCGAGATCGGGATCTGCGGTGCCTCTGCGTGCAAGGCTTCGATGACCGGAATAATCCGTTGAAGCTCTTCGTCCGCACGGACAACATCTGAACCCGGACGTGTGGATTCTCCGCCGATATCAATCAGATCAGCACCGTCTTCCATCATCTGTTTGGCATGGGCTACAGCCCGCTCCACACTATTGTATCGACCGCCGTCGGAGAATGAATCTGGCGTGACGTTCAGAATGCCCATAATCTGTGTTCGGGTTCCCAGCGTAATTGAGGCTGACCCCCATTCATATGTCCGTTCATAGATGACTGGTGTAAGTGTCATGAAGTATACCCCGCTTTCTCCCGGTACATACGCAGCAACGCTGCGGTAACGGGGCCAATATGTCCGCGACTGACCGAGGTCTCCGTGCCGTCCAGATCCCGTAATGTCGTCACTGGAACGATCTCGGCAACCGAGCCTGTCAGAAATATTTCATCCGCTTGCTGAAGATCCTCCCAAGATGACTGCACTTCCCTACAAGGGATACCTTGCTGCGCAGCAATCTCTATCACCACCCCTCTGGTGATACCCGGCAGAATACCCGTGGACAGTGAGGGGGTATAGAGGACTTGTTCACGTACCCAAAACACATTACTAACAATGCCCTCCGCGACATAACCGTCTCTCGTGAGCTGCAATCCCTCTGCTCCCAGTATTCGCTGATCGTGTTGACCACAACCGTTTAATTCACGTTTCGCCAATATACTGTTCATGTAATGGAGTGACTTGAACCGGACTTGGCTCTCCGGCGTATTACGCGGTGTAGACAGGCGTTGGAGCATTTTACCCCTCTCATACAGAGTCGGAGATGGTTCAGCTAATGCTTTTGCCAGTACGATATGGGTCGGATCTGTATAATCTCCCGAAGGTAATCCGAGCGGTGCCTCACCAGCAGATACCGTGTAACGCACGTAAGCATCCTCAAGCCTATTTGCCTGCATCAGACGGGTTATCCAGTCTGTCACTTCTGCCGCTGTTACGGTAAAAGGAATACCCAGCTCTTCACAGCCTGAAGCCATGCGGTCCAGATGCCGTTCCAGAAGGTAAGGCTTGCCACAGTATGTTCGAAAGGTCTCGAACAGCCCCAGCCCGTACAAAAAGCCGTGATCCGTTACAGGAACCACGGCTGCCGCCAATTGAACCAGTTGTCCGTTAATCGCGGCATATTGCATGTTACACCTTCGCCTTTTGCTGTGACAAGAAGTTACGAAGCATCTGATGACCATGATCTGTAATGATGGATTCCGGGTGGAACTGCACACCTTCAATCGCATATGTTTTGTGACGCAGACCCATAATCTCTCCCTCCGCTGTCTCCGCTGTAATCTCCAGGCAATCCGGCAGACTGCTTCGTTCCACGATCAATGAATGATAACGGGTAGCTGTGAACGGAGAGGGTAAACCGGTAAATACCGATGTACCTTGGTGAAGCATTTCCGATGTTTTACCATGCATCATACGATCTGCCCGAATGACATTGCCTCCAAACGCTTGTCCGATCGCCTGATGCCCGAGACATACACCAAAGATGGGAATGCTGCCTTTGAAATGTTCAATAACTGCCAGGCTGATCCCCGCCTCATTCGGTGTGCATGGGCCTGGAGAGATCAGAATATGATCCGGTGCCAGCGCCTCAATGCCTGCCAGATCGATCTCGTCATTGCGCCTTACTTCCACCGTCTCCCCCAATTCACCCAGATATTGAACCAGGTTGTAGGTAAAGGAATCGTAATTATCGATAACCAGAATCATATGTCTGCTCCTCCTCATCTTCCACCGCAGACTGCGGCGGATGCCATGTTTATTTTAACTTAACTGCTTCGTTCTGTTCGACAGGTTCCTGCTCTCGTTGAGATTGCTCCTGCTTGGGTTGTTTATCAATATCAACATCAGCTCGTTCACTGTAGTTCACAGCCCTCATCATCGCCCGGGCCTTATTGTGACACTCCTTGTACTCACGATATGGATCAGAGTCAATAACGATGCCTGCACCAGCCTGAACATACCCAGTCCCATCTTTGATCGCAAGTGTACGAATGACGATATTCAGCTCCATGTTACCACTGTAATCTATCCACCCGATTGATCCTGTGTATGGCCCTCTCCGCACCGGTTCAAGCTCTTCAATAATCTCCATGGTGCGAACTTTGGGAGCACCCGTTATCGTTCCGCCCGGGAAAGTCGCGGCAATGACATCAAATACGGTTAATCCTTCGGCCAATCTGCCCTCCACCTGTGAAACCAGATGCATGACATGTGAATATTTTTCGATTGTCATTAATTCAGGCACATGAACCGATCCGTATGCAGCTATCCGGCCGATATCATTGCGCTCAAGATCAACCAGCATAATGTGCTCGGCTCGCTCCTTCTCACTACCAAGCAGCTCATCTGCCATTGCCTGATCCTCTGCCTCATCATGCCCTCTTCTTCTTGTTCCAGCAATGGGACGCGCGCTGACCTTGCCATTGTCCACTTTCACAAGCAATTCCGGTGATCCACTGACCAATTGAAATTCAGGGCTGCGAAGCATGCCCATATAGGGTGACGGGTTCACTATTCGCAGCCATTCGTAGATATGCTCACTGCTGGATTGAAGCTTCTTTTCATGTCTTAGTGACAGATTAACCTGGAATACATCACCTTGCCGGATATATTCCTGTACCTTGCGCACAGCTTGTTCAAAATCCTCTTGCGGGAAAGATGTCTTCCATCCCTCTGTTTCCCGCTCCGATTCTTCTCTACGCAGTGCAAGATGAACCTGCCTGTGACGGAGTTCCAGCGCTTGCTGCTGCTCTTCTGCCTGGGCAAAACCCGTAATATGAAGCCAGCTCTGCTGCATTGCAACCGCTCGTGCCTCTGCTGCAGCATAGAGATTGCTTAGACCATCCTGATCCTGCCGCTTGGAGTTCATCTCCACATGCACCATACAGAAAAGAGCCTGCTGGTCATGGTCATATGCCCATATTTCCTCAAATCGCATCCACAAGTAATCCGGTAGAACAGGATTGTCTTCAGCCACCGTTGGCAGCTTCTCCAGTGATCTGGCCACATCATAGCTGAGGTACCCCGCACAACCGCCTGCAAAATCGGGTGCTCCGTCAACCTTGGGTGCACGGTAAGGTGCCATCCATCTTTTTAAAACATCCAGTGGCTTGCCCTGATCTTTCCTTGTTGTCCCCTGAAACACATCGTGGATGGTTGCTTCCTGCCCTTTGCCGGAAACGATGGACACCGGATTTAAGCCGAGGAATGTATACCTTCCGCCTTTGCCATTCTCCAGTACGATTGCATTGGGAGATGCATGCTGCCATGCAGCTTCCCATGTCAACGGTAAACCGCCATGATACGGCCCTTCATCCAACTTCATTATATAGGGTAGCATTGTCCAGCCTTGTCCAGCCCACGCTTCCCAGTCGGCATATGTTGTCATCAGGTGTGTCATTGCGGCCCGCCGCCCTTTCCTGTGTCACTATATAGCTTATATAGTTCTTATTGTTTGATAGTATACTAAAGCGCCGTTGCTTTTAAAAGCATTACGCCAAAAATCCTTCCCACCCGTCAGGGCAGGAAGGATAAATATGAACTGGTTCAGGAGCATCAAGGTTTATCCGATAATCGATAAGTCCTGTACCTGTAATTACGCCTCGAAATTGTAAAGCGGTGTGCTCAGATAACGTTCACCATTACTTGGCACGATAACCACAACGCGTTTACCCGCTCCCAGCTGTTTCGCTACTTGAAGTCCTGCGCGAATCGCAGCACCGGATGAAATACCGGACAGAATGCCTTCTTCTTTCGCAACAGTGCGAGCTGTTTCAAATGCGTCATCATTCTCAATGTGAATGATTTCGTCATACACTTCCTGATCCAGGATCTCAGGAATAAAGTTTGCACCAATCCCTTGAATTTTGTGAGGGCCTGGTTTACCACCCGCCAGAATTGGCGATGCTGCCGGCTCTACGGCCACAATTTTGATTCCAGGAAATGCTTCTTTCAACACTTCACCCGTACCAGTGATCGTTCCGCCAGTACCAATCCCTGCAACAAACGCATCAAGTGTTCCACCTACAGACTGGATCGCTTCTACGATTTCAGGACCTGTCGTTTCACGGTGAATTTTCACATTCGCTTGGTTTTTGAACTGCTCCGCCATGAAGTAAGATGGGTTTTCTTTCAAAAGCTCTTCGGCTTTTTTGACTGCGCCGTTCATTCCCTCTGCTCCAGGTGTAAGCACAAGCTCAGCACCATAAGCGCGAAGCAAGTTGCGGCGTTCCAAGCTCATGGTTTCAGGCATTACAATGACCGACTTGTAGCCTTTAGCAGCAGCAACCATCGCGAGGCCAATCCCCGTGTTACCACTTGTTGCTTCAATGATCGTACCACCCGGTTTCAGCTTGCCTTCTTTTTCCGCCTCTTCAACAATGCTGATCGCGATACGATCTTTCACACTTGAGCCTGGGTTTTGATATTCCAGTTTCACCAAGATTTCAGCACTGCCTTCAGGTACGATATTGTTCAGACGAACAAGCGGAGTACCCCCGATGAGTTCAGTTACATTATTAACTACTTTAGCCATATGAATGCCCTCCTTAGTTGGATGAATAATACTTATATCGTTCCTGTAAACCTATGCGATCTGTACCAATAAACCTCTGGATGTTTATGAAGAACTGCGGAAATCCGGTGATTATCCGTTCCTTTCTGCATAAAGAGCCACGCATACAGGTATAGGCAGCGCCGAGTTTTCCGGAAGTTTCTTTATCCTAATGAAAACATATACTTCATACATATATCTTTTGATGTGTTTATATCCGAGTAAACGAGTAGGTATTTGATTATTTTCATCTTATCAACGTTACACGTCATTGTCAATATGAGTACTCAAAAAAATACTTTGCCTTGGGTCTTGAGACCGTAGACAAAGTATTTTTATCAAGATGCAACTCCTATAAGACAGGATGTTTATCAATCATCGTTTCAGGAGGCGGGAATTTCGGAGATAATCACAGCCTCATATTTATCTCGTAACATCTGTTCGACCTGCGGAAGTGGATCAGCCTGGCTCAAGGCCAGCTCCATACGAATTTCTTCATGGACTTCCTTTGCTGACTGCTCCTTGCGTTCGGCTTTGTCATTCATTTTCATGATTGCATAGCCGTTTTCCACCTGTACCGGACCAGCAATTTCACCGATTTTCATATTGGCAGCAAGCTGCAGAATTGATTTGGACTGGAACGGGTCATTCTGCTCAATCCACCCCAATCTGCCTCCTGCATCTCGGGAGTAGGTATCTTCTGATTCCGAGCGAGCCGTTTCTTCAAAATCTTTCCCATTCCGAAGTGCCGTGAGCAAAGCCTCGGATTCCGACTTTTCTTTTACCACTATAATGGATAGGTCATATTTCTCAGGAGTGATGTAGTCTTCACGATGCTCCACCCAATACTGCTGAATATCATCATCCTTAATATGAATGCCTGCGGTAGCAATCTTTTCAAGCAGTAGACGATACCCCGCTTCCAATTCGAGATCCTGCTTCGATAGGCCAAGCTGTGATTTCATCGCATCATAATAAGACTTTTCTGAATCATACCCATCCATAGCCTCTGCCATCTCTCTTGTGATCTCTTCGGGAGTGACCACCAAATTGCGTTGAAGAGCCTCAGCATACACCGCTTTTCGGTTCAGCATCTGCAGCAGGATTTCACTGCCATAACGTCGTTTTAACGCATCCGTCCAGACTTTATCCGTAATCACTTCACCATTAATCGTTGCCACCGTGCTTCCTTCTTCATGGTTGGCATCATGTGGTGTTTCTGCATCTTCTTTACCCTGATTAAGTACCTGCATCGCCATAACCGTACCCATCACCAATACGCCAAGTGTCAAAATAACGACCGCCGTCCACAATCCTTTTTCCTGTCTGGTCATACCGCATCCCGTCCCCGCATCGATCAGTTCTTGGCTTGTTCTAGGATGGTCTCTAGCTGCTCTTTGTTAAAATCATAAGCCTCATTGCAGAATTGGCAGATTACTTCCGCCTGTCCTTCTTCTTCGATTAGCTCCTCCAGCTCGGATTGTCCGAGACTGATCAGGGTTTGTTCCAAACGTTCACGAGAACAACTGCAGTTAAAATGAATATCAAGTTCACCCATAACCTGCACATCCGGCAGAAGACGGCGCAACAATTCTTCAAGCTCCAGTCCCTTGTTCAACAAGGTTGTCACCGGAGGCAAGGCACCAATGGCATTTTCTATTTCTGTGATATCCGGGTCAGTAAGTCCTGGGAGCAACTGTATTATAAATCCACCCGAAACGATAACCGAGTTATCTGTATCGACCAGGACACCCACTCCAACAGCAGAAGGTGTCTGTTCCGACTGAGCGAAATAGTACGTGAAGTCTTCGCCCAGCTCTCCTGAAATAATAGGAATACTGCCACGATAAGGATCTTTCAGACCCAGATCCTTCGTGATATTAATGAAACCTTCTGTACCTACCGCGCCAGCTACATCCAATTTGCCAAAACGATTGCTTGGCAGATGTACATGTGGATTGGAAACATAACCCCGTACCTCACCTTTGGCGTTGGCATCGGCTACGATCTGGCCTATCGGGCCATCTCCGTTCACTTGGATAGTGAGCTTTTCATCACCTTTCAGCATTGCACCCATAATGGCCGCTGTCGTTACAGTACGCCCCATAGCAGCTGTAGCCGTGGGAAACGTGTCATGTCTTCTCCGCAGCTCTTCTACCAGTTCTGTGGTCTGAACGGCAAACGCTCTTACCTTTCCATTCATTGCTGTACCACGGATCAACCGATCGTGTTTGTTGTTGTTTTCCAAGTCATTCAGCCTCCTTTGGCGTATAATCTTGTTCCTTAACAGAAAAAAACGGCTCAACATTTAAGCTGAATCCCAGCCTGCTGTATGCCGCCCTTTGTATGTCTACCGTTCCCGGTTCCGCTCATAGATGACACGCAGCCCCTCAAGCGTAAGCAGCGGATCGACTTTCTCAATGCTTCGGGTCTCTTCTGCAATTAGAGCAGCAAGGCCCCCCGTGGCAATGACCATAGGTTCAGCCTTCATCTCTTCGCGAATTCGTTCTACGATGCCGTCCACTTGCCCGGCGTATCCATAGATGATACCTGATTGCATGGCATGCACAGTATTGCGTCCAATAACCTTCTTCGGCTTCTCCAGCTCAATTCGCGGCAGTTTGGCTGCCCGCTCATAAAGTGCTTCGGTAGCAATGTGAATGCCAGGGACAATAGCGCCCCCCAAATAATGGCCTTTCTCGTCAATACAGTCAAACGTTGTGGCTGTACCAAAATCAACGACTACAAGAGGACCGCCGTACTTTTCCACGGCTGCCACGGCATTTACGATCCGATCCGCTCCGACTTCGCGCGGATTCTCATATCGCAGATTCAGGCCGGTTTTGATGCCAGGCCCGACGATCATTGGTTTTTGGCCCACGTATTTCACACACATCGTCTCGATGACATTCACTAGTGGCGGAACCACAGATGAAATAATCACACCCTCAATGTCGCGAACCGCGATACTGGACATATGAAATAAATTATAAATCAATACGCCGTATTCATCCACTGTAGACTGACGAGAGGTGCTCAGACGAAAATGGTGCAACAGTTCACGGCCCTGATATACCCCGAGCACAATGTTACTGTTACCCACGTCTACGACTAAAATCAAAGAGGTTCACCCCTCTTTCTTTTCGTTTAAATCCAGGCTGATATCCAGGCTCTCAAAAGAATAGGTTAACCTGCCAACCGAAATTACATCCACACCCGTTTCTGCAATTCCACGAATGGTTTCGAGAGAAACGTTGCCAGATGCTTCTACCTTCACATGCGGAGCCTGTTCACGAATCAAAGAGATCGCTTCCCGCATCCGATCAGGCCGCATGTTATCCAGCATAATGATATCTGCACCAGCTTGCAAGGCTTCTTGTACTTGAGTCAGATTTTCCGTCTCCACTTCAATCGTCATCGTATGCGGAATAACGGCTCGTGCCCGCTGCACCGCTTCGGAAATACTACCTGCACCTTTAATATGATTGTCTTTGATCATAACGGCATCATACAGGCCAAACCGGTGATTCGCTCCGCCACCAACACGTACAGCATACTTCTCTAACAAGCGGTGACCTGGTGTTGTTTTGCGTGTATCGACAAGTCTGGTCTTCAATCCTTCAAGAGCTTCTACGTAGGAGCGGGTACGCGTAGCGACACCCGACATACGCTGTAATAAATTAAGGGCCAGCCGTTCCCCGGTAAGGAGTGAGTGCGTGCTGCCCTCGACTACAGCCAAGATCGTGCCAGGAGTAACGGCATCGCCGTCATTTACTTTTGCCGTGTAACGAAGTTCTGGGTCTACAACCTGGAATACTAGCTCCGCTATTGTGATGCCTGCAATGACACCATGATCTTTGGCGTGAATCACAGCTTTGGACTCGCTGTCTGCAGGAATGGTCACATTGGTTGTGATATCTCCTGCACCTACATCCTCACGTAACCAACCTTTAATCGTCTCAACAAGTTCCTCATTATATCCGTTCAGTATCATGACATCCATTCCTCCACAATCGCTTGTTCTCGCTGTTGCAGACTATGCTTCTGCCACATAGCATCATCGCGTGCCGGGAAGTCCTCGCGGTAATGTGCTCCTCGGCTTTCCTCACGGTGCAGTGCTCCGCTGGTTACCAGCCATGCACAAGTCAAAAGGTTGGCATACTCCAGTTCTTCCCTTTGTGTGAGCTTTTGATCAAAAAAAGATAACTCCTGCTGCAATTTATCCATTGCCTGCTGCAGGTTCTTTCCGTTTCTTCGAAGTCCCACTTGGCGAACCATCATCTTCTGCAGGCGTAAACGTCTTTCCGATACCGGCTTGGCGATTTTCTGTTCCTCTGTATTGTTAATGTTAATCTCCTTTTTGTCCTTGCTCAGAGATTTCACATCTCTCCCAATCGATCCATTGAGTGATGGCAACGAATGAATGCGTTCCACGATTCTCCGGCCAAATACAATCGCTTCAGATAAGGAGTTGCTCGCTAATCGATTCGCTCCGTGCACACCTGTCGAAGATACCTCGCCACAAGCAAATAAACGAGGGATACTGCTCTCACCGCTTAAATCGGTCTTCACTCCACCCATCATGTAATGAGCAGCAGGCGCAACCGGTATCCAATCGGCGGTCATGTCGAGGCCATAACGCATACAGGTTTCATAAATGGTAGGAAAACGATGTTTCACCATCTCCGGCTGCTCGTGGGTAATGTCCAGATAAACAAACGTACTGTTTGTCAATTCCATCTCGCTAACAATCGCCCTGGCTACAATATCACGGGGTGCCAGCTCCAGCTGCGGATGGTACTTCTCCATGAAACGTTCACCCTTCACGTTGCGAAGGTACGCACCCTCTCCACGTACCGCTTCAGATACCAGGAAACGTGGAGCTCCCGGGTAACACAACGATGTTGGATGGAACTGAATGAATTCCATGTCGCGCACGATGGCACCTGCACGATATGCCATAGCCACCCCATCGGCAGTAGCAACATCAGGGTTCGTCGTATAACGGTACAGTTGTCCCGCTCCGCCAGAGCAGAGCACCGTTGCTTTGGCTTTGACAAATACTTTGGAGCCGTCCTCTTTCAGAATCAGAGCACCGATACATTCTCCTTGATCCGTAATAAGATCAACGACAAAGTGTTCATCCCAGACGTCGATGCCAGGATGTTCGTGAACCTCAACAGCGAGCGCTCTTACGATCTCATATCCTGTTGCGTCTCCGTTGGCATGTAAAATACGGCGGTGGCTATGCGCACCTTCCTGCGTCAACGCCAACTCGCCGTTCTCCAGGTCGAACAATGTACCCAGACGGATCAGTTCTCTGACACCGTCCGGGCCTTCGTTTACCAATACTTCAACTGCCTCGGATCGGCACAAGCCTGCTCCGGCAACAAGAGTGTCCTGCAAGTGGTATGCAGGCGAATCATCTTCAGCGATAACAGCCGCAATTCCCCCCTGCGCATATCTGGTGTTACTCTCAAGCAAAGACTTCTTCGTAATCATCAGTACACGATGCTGCTCACTGGCCTTAATGGCCGTGAACAGACCGGCAATGCCTGAACCGATGACCAGTACATCTGTCTCCACCATCGGCAGCGCAGAGAGATCAAAATCATAAATATATTGCGATATCATCTTATTCACCTGTCTCGGAGCAAGAGTAACGTATATTACTTCACCAGTAACATACGCTCTAGTGATTCTCTGGCTTGTTCAGCAACAGCCGGTGGGACATAAATCTGCGGTTTCATCGTTTCCAGACATTTAACCAGCTTTTTCAGGTTGTTGACCTTCATGTTGGGACATACCAGGAACTTGGTTGCAAAATGGAATTGTTTATCCGGGCTGTCAAGACGCAGCTGATATCCTGTGCCATCTTCAGTACCTACAATGAATTGCTTGGTTGTTGATTTCTTGCAATACTCCAGGATCGCTGTCGTGCTACCTACAAAGTCACCCATCTCCACAACCTCAGGACGACACTCCGGGTGCACCACAAACTCAGCATTCGGATATTTAGCCTTCATTTCAACGACATCTTTGACGGTCAGCATATCATGCGTGTTACAGTAACCTTCCCAAATAATCATCTTTTTGTCTGTATGCTGCTGCACATAATGCCCCAGATTTTTATCCGGTACCCAGATGATCTCATCGGAGTCCACAGACTGGATTACACGAACAGCGTTAGCGGATGTACAGCAAATATCCGTTTCTGCTTTGATCTCAGCCGAGGAATTAATGTATGTGACAACTTTAGCATTGGGATGCTGTGCCTTGAGTTTACGTAATCCGTCCACGTTCACCATATCCGCCATCGGACAGCCTGCACGTTCATCAGGAATGAGCACCGTTTTGTTCGGAGCCAGAATTTTAGCGCTTTCACCCATAAAATGAACACCACAGAATACGATGACATCTGCATCTGTCTGAGCTGCTTTCTGGGCCAGTAGGAAAGAGTCCCCACGGAAATCTGCGACTTCCTGTACCTCGTCACGTTGATAGTAATGAGCAAGAATAATGGCATTGCGTTCCTTCTTGAGTTCCATCAGCCGCTCACGCAGCTCACGATTCATCTCAGCCTTGCGCTCTAAAGCCAGAGCTTCCACCTGTGATCCTCTCCTTATCGGGACAGCGTCAATCGCTGTTTCATGGGCTAACCTATGTCGTTATGTTCGCTGGTGAAACGAATCACAAGCGGTTTAACAACTAATGTACACAACGTTCACGACTCTGTCAATAAATGAAAAAGGGCAGGATATCCCGCCGTATC
This sequence comes from Paenibacillus sp. TSA_86.1, assembly GCF_052691815.1. Lineage (NCBI taxonomy): Bacteria > Bacillati > Bacillota > Bacilli > Caryophanales > Paenibacillaceae > Paenibacillus > Paenibacillus sp. TSA_86.1. The sequence goes on from NZ_JBQZGE010000022.1 coordinate 19,964, forward strand.
ACTCTTATACTGTCCGGTTCGCCATCTAGCTCTCGATTATCTGTTTCTCCTGCAAATGAATAATTGTTACAAAAAAAAGAGAGCCACAAGGGCTCCCTTATCATTCCGGTAGCATTACCGGACAATGTTACCTATTATGATGTCGGCTTCGTGCCACCATCATTCGGATCATTGCTACCCTTATCCAGGTCAGGAGTTTCATTCGGAATATCTCCAACCGGTGGCTCAGAAGTTTCATCTTTGCCCTGAATGCGTACGCGAACATCACCGATATTATCAATGATTGGCTCGCCGCCTTCATTTGGTGTGCCTTCTCCTGAATTGTCGTCTTCTGCTTTAGGTGTAAGGGAACCTGTTTCGATCAATTGCTTGATCTGATCCATTTCCAATGTTTCTACCTCAAGCAATGTTTCAGCGATCAGATGCATCTCTCTCGTATGTTTGGTAAGGAGAGCTTTACACTTCTCATAACAGTCGTTAATGAAACGCTGCATCTCTTGGTCGATCTCATATGCGATGGAATCCGAGTAATTCTGTTCATGACCGATATCCCGTCCAAGGAATACCTGTCCTTGCGAACTTCCGAATTGCATTGGACCCAGTTTCTCACTCATACCGTATTCCATAACCATGCTGCGCACGATACTTGTCGCTTGCTGGAAGTCACTGTATGCACCGGTACCAATCTCACCGATAAACAATTCCTCTGCCACGCGACCCCCAAGGAGTCCCGTTATTTTGTCCAGCAACTCCTGTTTGGTAACGAGCATGCGATCTTCTTTTGGCAACATGATTACATATCCACCCGCACGACCGCGCGGAATGATGGTCACTTTATGTACCATATCAGCATGTTCCAGGAAGTATCCTACAATGGTATGACCTGCTTCGTGATATGCGACGATACGTTTCTCACGATCACTGATGACACGGCTTTTCTTCTCCGTACCAACAATAACGCGGTCAATCGCCTCATCCACTTCACGCATGGAAATATCTTTTCTGTTGCGACGAGCTGCAAGCAATGCTGCTTCATTCAGCAAGTTTTCCAGATCTGCGCCAGAGAAACCTGTTGTACGCTTCGCAATAATGTCCAGTCTCACATCTTTCGTGAGTGGTTTGTTACGAGAGTGTACTTTCAGAACAGCTTCACGACCTCTAACATCTGGACGGTCTACTGTGATTTGACGGTCAAAACGTCCTGGACGCAGTAACGCAGGGTCCAGAATATCTGCACGGTTCGTTGCGGCAACGATGATAATACCTTCGTTTGCGCCGAATCCGTCCATTTCAACGAGTAACTGGTTGAGGGTTTGTTCACGTTCATCGTGACCTCCACCAAGACCAGCACCACGCTGACGTCCCACTGCATCAATCTCGTCAATAAAGATGATACAAGGTGCATTTTTCTTCGCATTTTCGAACAAGTCACGGACACGTGACGCACCGACACCGACAAACATTTCGACGAAGTCAGAACCGGAAATGCTGAAGAATGGAACTCCCGCTTCACCGGCTACGGCACGAGCGAGCAATGTTTTACCTGTACCCGGAGGACCTACAAGCAATACGCCCTTCGGAATACGTGCACCAACGGCTGCGAACTTCCGAGGGTCCTTGAGGAAGTCGACGACTTCAACAAGTTCCTGTTTCTCCTCGTCAGCACCTGCTACATCTTCAAATGTAACCCGCTTCTTCTCTTCGTTGTAGAGACGAGCACGACTTTTACCAAAGTTCATTACTTTACCGCCGCCGCCTTGAGCCTGATTAAACAGGAAGAAGAACAGCAGGAACATAATGATCAAAGGAATAAAGGAAGTCAGCAGTGTCAACCAGATGCTGTCGCCCTTCATTGGTTCCTGATGATATTCAAATTTGTTAGCTTCACTTGCAGCTACAAGTTCGGTAATTGCCTCATCCGTAGGAGGAATATACGTTGAGAAATTTTCTGATTTAGCCCCATCAGGTGCTTTTTTGTATCGGCCGGTCACGAGATATGTCTGACCGTTGAATTGAACAGTCACTTCGGCAATATTATTGGCTTTAACCTCAGCACGAAACTGATCATATCTAGGGTTTTCTATAACATCGTTTCCATCTGTGATAAATCTAACTAAACCCACCACAACTAAAAAAAGAATCAAATAAAAACCAGAATTCCGGATGAACCGATTCATCCCCTACCTCCTCTCGAGACACTTTAATTATTTTAACATAGCCCGACGTGGCTTCTCAATAGAAGCCATGAACAGCTCAAGGCTTGGGCCTTGCAGGATATCAGCTCGTGTAGATTTCCGGTTTCAGGATCCCGATATAAGGCAGGTTCCGGTAATGTTCGGCATAATCCAAACCGTATCCAACGATGAACGCGTCAGGAATGTCAAAGCCTGTGTAATGGGCTTCCAATTCCACTTTGCGACCAGATGGCTTATCGAACAGTGTAACCACACGTACCGTCTCGGCACCGCGGTTTTCCAACAGTTCAATTAAATAACTGAGTGTAAGTCCGCTGTCGATAATATCTTCGACAATCAAAACCTCACGCCCTTCAACAGATACATCCAGATCTTTGATAATTTTAACAACACCGGATGACTTGGTAGACGCACCATAACTGGATACGGCCATAAAATCCATTTCAACCGGTACCGTTATGTTTTTAACCAAATCAGCCATAAATATAAACGCACCTTTGAGCACGCAAATGACCAAAGGATTCCGGTTAGCATAATCGGCACTTAGTGTTGCGCCTAATTCCTTGACTTTAATCCGAATTTCTTCTTCACTGATCAATACTTCCTGAATGTCGTTCTGCAACTGTGCGAACCTCCTAAGTTATACTATGAAAGCCTTACCTGAACCATAACCACTACCCCTGAATCGTTGAATCGCCTACAGTCATGTACAGGATTGCGGAAGTACTCTCCCTGACAGGAGCCGCATTGGAGCGGCGAACACCCGGTAACCAGATGACATTGCCTGCTCCATCACACACCACTGGAATGCGGGGTCTGACAGATGGGGGAATTTTCTCATCGATGAAAATATTTTTCACCTTTTTGCTTCCGTTTAATCCCATTACTTTCATGGTATCTCCAGGTAACCGTGAACGTACGACCAGCGGCATCAGAAGCTCATCCACATCAAACGCAGCTTGATCCGCCGATTCCGGTACATGATAGTTCTCGGGACTCATCGGTATCAACCGGATATACCGGTCAATTTCGGTGAGTGAAAGCTCATAAGTTCCGCTCCATTGTGCAAGACGATACTCGTAAGATTGACCCTTTACGCCTGTTTGTTGGCCAAAAGAGATCCGATCATACTCCCGGGTACAAGTAAGTGTCTGTCCTATATCCAGACTCCAAGTTGTCACCTCGGTCTCCATGACCTTGCGCCGAATAGTTTCAATACGGGTAAAGTCGACAAAATCACTGTCCAAAGGCAGATAATTCAATATTAGTTTAATCAACCTTCGTTGTAAAGCAACATGTAACTTCAAGAAGGAAGGCACCTCAAAGGTCTGCCTTCCACCGTTCACCTGCACTAGACACCTGTATGTGTCTTGAGTACTCTTCTCCATGAAATCGTCTTCGTCACCCACAATTTCGGCAAGTCGATTCAGTGACGGCGTGAGTTGTCCATTATACTGCCCCAAAAAAGGAAGCACATCCAAACGAATCACATTACGCCGGTATTTGCGTTGTTCATTACTCTCGTCATGAAAGTAAGTAAAACCCTGTGTATTACAAGCTTCTACAAGGTCTGTCTTGTTTATACGAAGACATGGCCTGATAAGTTCCACATTTTTTTCGCGACGTTTGAACTTCATCCCTGCAAGCCCTGCAAGCCCGCTACCTCTTAACAAATGAAGCATCACCGTCTCGGCCTGATCATCGGCATGATGTGCCAGAGCAATGCTAGCTGCCCCATACTTATCAGCCACTTCATGTAAAAAGGCATACCGTCGGTTTCGTGCTGCCTCCTGCGGACCTTGACCCGTTTGTTTCATATAGGAAGGTATATCGGCTTTGACCCATTCAAATGCAAGGCCAAGCTGGCTTGCCAAATCCATCATCTGACGAGCTTCTTCATCTGACTCGGCCCGAAATCCATGATGTACATGGGCACAGATCAATTCAAGCGGCATATGCTGCTTGCTGATCTCATGCATGATATGCAAAAAAGCTACCGAATCCGGCCCGCCCGATACAGCGATGACAATCCGATCTCCGGGAACCCATAACTGATGCTCTTCCGCTACATCTAGTACGTTATTAACCAGTTTGTCCCAGCGTAAAGCTTCCATACCTGTTCCTCATTCCTTGCATTATGTATATGCACGTTTCAACATCAAAAACGCAGTGCATAGATAAGTACACCGATAAGTAAAATGACCGATAAAGCAAATGCATTTTTCAACCATCGTGGTGTGCTGCTTCTGGAACGCCGGCGCATCGGTGTAGGACGTGCCATTAATTCCTTCCACGCTTTTGCGGCATGGTCTGCATTCTGAAACTGTCCCCGAAGAGCCTTGGTGGTCCATTGACGAAAAGGGCTCAATCGCTCGCTTTTTTCCACCAGCAGCACAAGTTGATTCACATTCCGCAATTGCGGCAATCCGTCCGCAGCCAGAGACTTTAATGCGTCAGCCTCCAAAATATGAATCATTAACAGTGCAAAGGCAAACACGTCATAGGTAGCATCTGCGGTTCGGCTGCCTGCGTTCCAAAATCCCCGGTCATACCATTCCGTGAACTGTTTGACACTTCGTCCAATAGACGTGACCCCGCCATAATCAATTAGCTCAACATGGCCATAATCCGACACAAGCACATTCTGAGGTTTGAGATCGCCAAATACCCAGCCTGCCTGATGTAACTGGGCGAGCTTCTGCAGCAGTCTTAATCCAACTAGCAATGTCCAGTCCGTTCCCTGACGCCGAATGAAATGATGAAGGGCTTCCCCCCGAACATAGCGCATCACATAAAAAGGAATATCCCGGCCGCGAACGGCATAATCATCCACATCTTTAAGATAGGAAGGAATGCCGCTCTGCCGAAGGGCTTCATGATTACGCTGTAACTGAAACGATTTGAGCACATTGATCTCCGATTGCAAATCGACTGGATCAAATCCCATTTTGAGCGCATAATGTTTGCCATTCTCTCCACGCTGGACAAGGAATACAACCCCATTGGCACCTCTGCCTAGCAGCTTCCGAATCGTATAACGACTTCGATTCCATTTCCCCGTAATGACGGTTCCTGGCGGGAAAGAGGCATCAGATAACGTTGTCACCGAGCATCCCTTCTCTTTCAATGCGATAGTTCCCTTCTATTTCCTGCTGTTCCTCCAGTGTACCATAACGGTAAAAATCAATCACCTTCTGAATTGCAGGACCTGTCGGCGTTGCCCCCTTTGTCTGCAACCGTCCGAACAAGGAACGCACACGCCCGGGATCATCGGTCCAGTCGATGTCCATAACCGCATCCTCTCCGCTGTGGCGACCTGGAAAATGAAATACCGATAACCGGCTCTTGCCTACTCGCGCCTGCAAGCTTAACATCAAATCTCGAATACCTTCCTCTACGGCTGCCAGCTTGGGTTTCATACTTGCACTGACGTCAATCAGTAGCGTGACTTGCAGAGCAGCGTTCTCTGTCAAGTTATCAATTACTTCCACGACTTGTGAGCGCTGGGAGGGTTCCAGATCGGTTACTGTTTTGGCTCCCTTATCTCCCAAAATTTGTGTTAACTCTCTATTAACCGCCTGTTGAATCGTCTGAACCACCGTTTTTCTTGTCATCATCTGCATCGTATGAGCAAGCTGTCTTGTGCCTACAATCTGGCTGATTCCCCCACCGGCATTAGCGATATCCTCAATCTCCCGACTACCCAGCTCACCAATTGTGCCATAATCAATTACGCCTACTACGTTGACAGTAATGCCCTCTTCACGTGCCTCGGCCGCTGCCAGCACCGGGCTTACTCCTACATTGGAACAACCGTCGGTGATCAACAAAATTTGTTTCATCCGATATCCTCCGTTATTCGTACTCTCCAACTCTATGACTAGCATTGCCAGATTGAAGAGAGTTCAAACGGATTTGAGGGATTCGATTAGAACATGAATTGGGCCCATGATCATGAATGTTTAAGTCAAACCCTCTAACTTACAGTACGAGGACGTTCCATGCGGTTAATGCCAGGTACACGCAAAGTGGCCCATTCCGGCCGATAATGTTCAACTTTACCAACCACTACAGTCATGTCATCCAAAATCTCTTGTTGCTGATACCGGATAACACTTTCAAGCAGGCAATCTGCCAGTTCCTGCGGATCTTCCGTATGAATCTCTTGAATAAGGCGTTTCATCCACAACTCCTTGTTGACTGCATATCCTGGAGCATCATAGATACCGTCTGTCATCATAATCAAAATATCACCGGCCTGAAGCTGGAGTGTCACCAGATCGACCTCAATATCTTTAATAATGCCAATCGGCAGATTACTTGCCGAAACCTGGATAACCTCCTGCCCACGTTTAATAAAACTCGGCGTCGATCCAATTTTCATAAATGTCGTCTCTGCTGTATATTCATCGATCAGTGCCATATCCACTGTGGCATACATCTCCTCTGGAGAACGCAGCATCAGTACGGAATTAACCGATTTGATCGCCAGTTTCTCATCCATGCCCGATTGAAGCAGCTGCTCCAAAATATTTAGGGCGGCACTGCTCTCCATGCGAGCTCGTTCCCCATTTCCCATCCCATCACTAAGTGCAACCGCAAACGTGCCATTGCCTAATTCCACCGTGCTGAAGCTGTCTCCCGACATCACATCGCCTCCCTTGGCAGCAGCAGCTACACCTGTTGTGATCTCGAATGTCTTGGCCGATCCAAACGTAACGGTTGCCAATCCTTGGCGGGGGTCAGTCATCGTCTCATGCAATACAGCAATATGCTCGTCCAATACATTAGAGATCAGCGGAGCGATCATTTTACGGCATTCATCGAACCCCCTGGTATACGCGTGTACAATCTCAATTTCCACATTGCCTGCTTCCAGATTGATAATCTCAATGGAATGAATGGATAGTCCCAGTGACTCTAACGCATCCCGAATCTGTTCCTCCTGCTGAACCATCTCCTCACTTTCACGTTGAATTTCTTTGGCCAGATCCTCCATTACCTGAGATACTCCGGACAATTGCTCGGCAACCAGATGCCGACTATCCATAATCTGACGTTTCCATTGCATATTATGTTGATGCAGACCATACTGGGCTCGCATCACTTCAAGTACCTCCTCCGGCTTGGCGCAAACCCTGTTCCATTCCACCGGAATTTGTTTGCCAGACATCTCCGGATTTGTCTCGATAGAACTCATTACATCAGTCATATAGCTATACGTCTGAATAAACTTGGCATCCCAGCATTGCGTCCGCTTGAAGCAACCCGCACAGGTCCCTTCAGCAACCGCATTCATGAAGTGATCCATCCCTCCTTCTTTATGTATCGGTTCACCCGTACCGGACATCTGATCGAAGCTACGGGATAACTGACGGAAGACCTCTGAGAAGCGTGTCACTCGTTCCGCCGTAATATCACGAATACGTTTTGCATACTCATGCTGAGATTTCGTATGATCCTGCGTGCCTGGTACGTATTTGGAGATCGCTGTAAGCATACTCTTCGGTGTTAACATAAATAGCGCAATGGCTACACACGTTTCCCACAAGGAATTCATCACATCACCCGGGCCACCCAGATAAATGGATAGTATCGACGAACCCAGCAACATGCCCAGTGCAACCGCCGCACGTTTCCCCTCACGAAGCATACCCGCTAACATCCCGGCAAAAGCCAGCAAACTCATCTGATATACCGCCGACATATCGGCCAGACTTAGAATTAAACCTGTGATCACACCTACGGATGCCCCCAGAGGAGCTCCGCCCACCAGTGCAAAGATCAGAATGAGATAACGAGAAAGCATATGTTCCACGGAAAGGGACTGAATCGTCCAGCCCACCGCACCGGTCATTACAGAGGCAAGCAGAATGATCAGGCACAGGATCTCCTCGTTCTTTAGGCTGAACTTTTTTTTGCGGTAAGTGAAAATTGGAATCGCCTGAATGAACACAAGAGTAAGTACGAAGCTTAGCACCGAATCCATGGTCAGCATCAGCATCGCATACCAACTGAACGAAGGCCCAATCACAACGGCGAATAGCTTCACCATAAAAGTTGTCGTAAAGACCATCGTTGGTGCATAAGATAATTCAGCACGGTCATAAGACTCCAATCCTCGGAACAACAGATAGAAGATAGCGATCTCGGAGGCCACAATCAGCGAAACGGGAAACGGAGCAAACAGGCTTCCTGCGAGCAGGGCCGCACCAACCGGAATGATATAATCCCTGCGCATAAAAGCAATAACAGCGAAGTATGCAATGGCAAAAGGAGATAATTCATTCAGGATCATCGCCTTCCCCAGTAGAAATCCCATAAATGTAAGCAGCAACACCCACTTACGTGATGCCACAGCCTGGACAGCCTTGCGGGAACCTAGCCATTGTTTCAGACGTACCGATAGCTCCTCCCGAGCTGCAGCACCTCCTTTACCTGCTTTCATCCCCGGAAATTGAATGACATTCCACTTCTCCATCATGCTCAAGGCACCCCATTCGATTAATTTGAATTTCGTGTTTCATTCTCGATGGTTCTGATTATAGATAGAATAGAAGACGTAGTTTGTCAGAATAGCTGAACGGGCTTCAAAAAGTTTACGACAAAAGAAACCGCTGTGGCGCGATGGTGTGAAACCCTCGGCCTTATTGTAGTTCTTGAGATTTTCAAGCTGGCTGTTGAAAGGTGACATGTCTGATTTTGAACGAGAAGTGTGAGGGTGTCGCCATGATCTGAGCAGAATAACTGGGGAATGCCACGGAAACCTGTCGGTAAAAAATGGAAGACGACAAATGTTCTTATTCTTCCGTTGAACAGTGCAAATCTTGAAAAGATCTTGTCGTGCCTTACCTGAAAATCCATTCCTCTCTAAGGTTTCGTCGAAATACGATATATACATGGATGTATAAAATAAATGCACAAAAAAACCGTTAGCCCATGGGCTAACGGTTTTACTTATATATTCATATCAGGTTGAAACAGATTACACACGCTTGGCGCCACGGCCACCACGTTTGCCTTCTGTATTCTTCTTGAGCGAAGAGATCCGTTCTTCGCTATCTTTCAGGAAGCGTGACATTTTATCCTCAAATGAAGGTTTGCCTGCTGCGGGCTTGAAAGAACGGCCTCCGCGGTCACGGTTAAATCCACCGCCGCCACCACCACGACCTTGGCCACCACTTGGGCCTCCGCCGCTGAATCGTTCGCGATCTCCTCCACTGCGTTCCGGTCTAGGAGCTCTCGGGGGTCTGGATTGAGTTTGTTGCTCTACCGGTTTGTCAACAGCCTGTTTGATGGAAAGTCCGATCTTGCCGTCTTTGTCAACGTTGATAACCTTTACTGTGACTTGGTCATTCAGCTTCAGGTGGTCGTTGACATCTTTGACGTAATTGTCGGCGATTTCCGAGATGTGAACGAGACCCGTGACACCTCCTGACAGATCCACAAATGCTCCAAAATGCGTGATTCCTGTCACCTTGCCCTCTAACTTGGTGCCCACTTCAATTGCCATAGAATAAAATGATCCTCCCTTAAAAATATACAACCCGATTTTTTGAATGCCAAAATCATGCTGTGCTACTTGTAATTATACCTTATGCCATAAACCAAGGTCAACTGAGCGCTAGCCCATTATAGAGCCTATTTTTTCCGGTTTAAACATATAAGACTCATGGAAAACAAACCATGCTCAGCCAAAGGCTGAATTTCATTAGTTTCCTGCCCCCTCAACCTGAATCGGTGTTTCTTCAGGGAGGTAGTACCCTTTTTTTCGTGCCAGCTGTCCTATGTATTCAGGGTCCTTCAACCGACTGACCTCATACTTCAGCTGTTCCAGCTGTTTCTGCGTATCCTGCTGCGAAGTTTGCTGAGCGGCCAAATAAGAACTCTTGTCCGAAATTTGTGCATTCTGTACAAGAAACGTATATCCTGCCCAGATCGCAAAAACACCTACAAAAGTTAGCCACAACATTAGACGCCTTCGTGCACCAGCAGATTTCCCCTGATTAGCTGGGCCCTTATTTCTGCCCACAGGTGTTCTACTCATTCCCCGGACCTCCTTGAAACCAACGTTTCCATATCGCTGCAATTCTCGTACCCGCTTGGATCATCCATTGAGGCGTCACCCAATATTTCAGGAGCGGCCTAAACATCCAGCGGAACAATTTGCCGAAAGGGATTAAACATTGCAGCACCAGCTTGCCAAGGAACATTAGGATCGCAATGACGAAACCGAATAATACGCGAACTAATCTGTATATCCCCTTAGCTGGCACAACAATCAGGATGTTAAGGATATGTCCACACCACTGGATGAGTGTTCTTGCGAGTTTAATTAACATTACCACAAAACGCTGGGTTGTAACACTTAAAAGCCAAAAATAGAAGCAAACTCCGATAATCAGCCCCAAAAAGACATAAAACCGCAACTGTCCGTGGTTTCCGGCATACAACATCCGAAAAACGAACAGCGCGGAAGCAACCCAGTACAACAGATCAAGCGTATGGATGCTCCATCTCGGAAATCGCAGCTGCCTGGACAGTACCCGGTAACTGTCGTAAGCCACACCCATCACAACTCCCGATAATATCATCCAGCTCAGTGTGATCCACTGCGCATCCAGAATCATCGGAACATCTTACCAAACAGGCCCTTACTGTTTTTCGACTGGGCACCGGGATCAAGATACTGAAGTGAACTGACCGTCCCTTCAATAGATAAAAGCCCTTCCTCCAAGCTCAGGTTTTTGATATGTAAATTGTGCCCCCTGATTGTCAGATGCCCAAGTTCGGTCTGTAGCAAAAACTCCTCACTGTCAAAGCTCTCCACATTGGAGACCCCTGTCAGATCCAGCAGTTTCCGATTTTGCATATTGAGATGGTGCTGTTTGGCCTTTCCGTGTTCAACCATAGCATGTACCCCTCCTTCTTTAGTACCTAGCTTATGGATGAAAAACCCAGATTAGAACTACCGACTCATCGATCCCTTTAATTCCTCTGAAACGTAAAATAAAAAAACGCCCTCCCATGACCGGGAGGACGCCTCATTCAAGTTTTATATAACTAAAATTTAAAATGTTGTTGGACGGCCTGTTACCAATCCATCCCGTTATCCTTGGCGATCGGCTCTTCCTTAACCAAGGTGTAGAGGCTACTCGCCTCATCCTTCTTCGTACTCTCGGCAAGACGCTCCACCTTCACAGTGACCAGCTTCTGACCGAACTGAACCGTCAGCTCATCGCCTACTTTGACAGCAGCGCTGGGCTTGGCTTCCCGTCCGTTGACCAATACACGTCCCTGTTCGGAAACGTCCTTGGCTACCGTACGGCGTTTGATCAGCCGAGATACCTTCAGGAATTTATCAAGACGCATTATTTTACAGCTTCTTTAAGTTTGTTACCTGCTTTGAACGCAGGAACAGTAGACTCAGGAATTACGATTTCATTCCCTGTTTGTGGGTTACGTCCGGTACGTCCGGAACGTTTGCGGGTCTCAAAAGTGCCAAAGCCGATCAATTGTACTTTGTCTCCGCTGGCAAGTGCATCTGTAATTTCTCCTAAAAAGCCATTCAATACGGACTCGACATCTTTCTTAGTCAAACCGCTTTTGTTTGAAATGTTGTTAATCAGGTCTGTTTTGTTCATGTTAAAAGCCTCCCAAATTAAAAAAAAGTATCTGCGAGCTCTTGGCGCCTTATCTTAACCAAGTTATTTCTCGCAAGGTTACTACACATGTATTCTGGCTTATATACTAAATTCCTGCCTTGACCTGCGACTTTTTTTAGCTTTTGTCGCTGTATCGCAGAGATTCGTCTAAGTCCAGTACCCGAAACGATGTTTCATTAAACATCAGACTCCAAATGATGTTGAACACATGTTCGTATCATCATAACACACTGCCTAGCCTGATGGAACACGGGGATTGGGTATTTTTACAATTTGATTAGATCAAAGACCGGCTTTCTTCGCCATCTGCCAAAATTGTTCCATCTCATCTACCGTGCTGTCCGCAGGTGTTTTACCTAATTCACGCAGCCGCTCCTCAATGTATTGGAATCTGGCAACAAACTTGCGGTTTGTGGCGGCAAGAGCCTCCTCCGGATCTGTACCAATGAAACGTGCCACATTAGCTGTAGCAAATAATACATCACCGAGTTCCAGCTTGCGTGCTTCCGCATCATGTCCCTGCTGCACCGCTTCTTTCAGTTCAGCCAATTCTTCTTCAATCTTGGCAAAAACGCCTTCTACATCATCCCAGTCAAAGCCAACCTTTGCTGCTTTCTTCTGGAGCTTATACCCTTTCATGAGAGCAGGCAGGTCACGTGGAATGCCATCCAGTACCGAAGCCTCTTGCACATTCTGGCCTTTACGCTTTTTCTCTTCTGCCTTCATCTGTTCCCAGTTTTGCAGAGCTTCATTCGCATCTTCAGCCTGATGATCACCAAATACATGCGGATGGCGGAAGATTAGCTTGTCGTTCAATCCCTCAATGACGTCATAAACGTTGAAGGTGCCGATCTCTTCTTCCATCTGAGAATGCAGCATAATCTGCAGCAGCAGATCACCCAACTCTTCTTTCATGTGATCTGGGTCATCCTCATCAATGGTTTCAATAACTTCGTATGTCTCTTCAATCAGATTTTTACGAATCGACTGATGCGTCTGCTCCTGATCCCAAGGGCAGCCACCCGGGCTGCGAAGAATATTGACGATCTCGTGCAAACGCGCGAAAGAGCGGCGGCGCAGTGCATCATCTGTATTTTTCGGCACATAGATCAGCGACAGATTGCCATAACCCGAGATGCGATCCAGTTCATGCAGCGGTACTTTGTGAATGACTTCCTGACCTTGCACACCAAGAGCATGACCCACAAACACCGGGTAATCGTCCGGGTATACTTCCATCAGGCAAAGCTTCACATCCGAAGCTGTAAAAACATCGTACACTTGTCCGATCAACGTATGTAGCTGCGGCTGTACCAGTTCAGGATTCAGGCTACTTGCATCTAGCAACTGAAAACCTTCAATGGGATCAAAGCCAAGCCGGATAAAGGCTTCATCCAAGAAACTTTCCCCGCCCATGATCCGTAACGAAATCCCCTGTTGTGGGCAGCGTTCCTTCAGCAAACGAACGCTGGCTTCAGCGACCATTGGATGACCTGGTACGGCATAGACAATCTCAGTACCTGCATCCCCTTTCCGAGCCGCTTCAATCAATTGGTTCGCAATCTCATCGTAAACCTCCGGGAAGGAGGATTTTTCCTCATAGATGGCATCAAACGACGTCATCTCCAGTCCCTCTTTTTGCAGATCATTTAACACAGGATGATCCACTGTTCGTACAAACAGCGAAGTCGCATGTTTCATTTTTTTCATAATACCTAATGTGAGTTGGTCCGCATCCCCAGATCCAAGACCGACCACTATCAAAGCTGCACTCATTTCGCTTAAACCTCCATCCGAACCATCCTGTTATACCAGCTGCCTGCTTACATAACATATCTGTGTCCATAAGCATCTCACGTCTCGCCTTAACAGGATGGCACTCAATAATTAAACGTATTATACCAGAATCTGTCGATATCCTATAATTGCTTCTGTGTGCAGAGGTGCTTTCAGGCGCAGTGGTGCCGTTAGCCTGGTGTAGCAGCTATACATCGTAGCTGTGGTTCGGCTAGCGCAGTACACGTAGTCTGCGCAGCAGCTTGGCTAGGCGCGGCCCCAGCTTCGGCAAGGCCGCCAGCTCTGTGGCGGTCAGCAGCCCTGTCCGGGCCGCGACCAGCACAAACACGGCTGCGCCTGCGGCTATGCCCAGCAGGCTCACGCCCATCGCAGCCAGCCGAGTCGTGGCTGCGATGCCTACGCCGCCGAGCACCGCTTCGGCGGCCCAGGCCATGCCTAGCGCTGCCAGGCTCATGGCGGCGATCACCATCGCCGGCTTCGCCAGGGCGGCGCCAGGGGTAGAGCGCATGGCGGTAAGCCGCGCCAGCAGCGCCACATTCAGGCCAGCCGCCAGCATATAGGCGGCTGCACCTGCCAGCGCCGCGCCGCTGATGCCCAGCGCTGGCACAAGCATGACGTTCAGCAGCACCTTGACGCCTGCGGCGGCCAACATGCTGAACGCGGGAGCGCGCACGGCGCCGAGGCCTTGCAGCAGCGCCGCCGCGATGATGCTGACGGTGCTACCCGCAGCCGTCAGCGCCATATACCGCAATGCTTCGGTGCCTGCGGCATCCCCGTACAGCATGCGGTTAATCGGATCTGCCAGCACCGCAAGACCTGCGGAGGCTGCCAGACCGATTAGCCAGAACCAGCGCAGCGCTAGGCCTGCTTGCTGCCTGACGGCTTCTGGCCCGCCCTTCAGGCGCGCTTCGGCCATCGCCGGAATAAACAGCACCGAGAGTGACGTGGCAAGCATCGTCACTAGCTGCACCAGCGGCAAGCCGCGGTTGTAGATGCCGAACGATACCATCGTTTGCACATCATTCAGCCCTTCGCCGCGCAGCAGGCGCGGAACCGTGAAGGTGTCCACCAGATTCATCAAGGGCACCGCCAGAGATCCAAGACAAACTGGAATGGCATAGATCAGCAACGTGCGTATCCACTCCGCATTGGAACGCTTAGGCTCCTGAACGTGTGCACTCTCCCCAGCAACAGTAACATGTTGCACGGGCTCCCCAACATGTGCTCTTTGCCAGCCTCCTGTATTCAAAGAAGCATCCGTGGACTGTCTGATCTGACTACGATCTCTTAGGTGCTCCGCTCCTGCATTTATCGTCTCTCCATACACTTGTTTGCCTTTGTTCTCTCGATCTTCTGCACCCGATGCCTCACCGCCAACTGGATGCTCCACTCGTTCCTTCTGCCGGTGTCGGTATACGAATCCCAGCATCACGGCAAGACCTGCGCACCCTCCTGCAACTGAGCCTAACATCGCCCCTGCGGCAACTGTTTCAAGTGAAGCGTCCTGCCGGATCAGCCACAATAACACGATAATCATAATCGTCACCCGTACCGTCTGTTCAACCACTTGAGATACAGCTGTAGGCACCATCTGCTGCATGCCCTGGAAATATCCACGCAATCCTGTCATGAGTGGTACACACAACAGAGCTAAAGAGGCTGCCTTAATCGAAGGGGTCACATGCTGGTTTCCAATCAACCCTGCAACCCAAGGCGCACTAACGTACATCAACATAGCTGTAAAAATTCCAATTCCTCCGAGCAGCATTGATGATAATCGTATAATTCTACGGCTCTCCTCTGGTCTGCCGAGAGCATTCTGCTCTGCTACAAATTTGGATACAGCCAGCGGCAGACCCGCCGCAGCTAGCGTAATAATGAGCATATATAACGGATAGACGGTATTGTAGATGCCAAAAACACCGTCTCCCCCTAGATTCTGCAGTGGAATCTTTTGAAAAGCACCGATGATTTTGGAAATAATGGCGGCAAGCCCAAGGATAAACGCACCCTGTAGTAGCCTTGTTCCTGAAGACGGCTGTTTCATATGTCTGTGGTTCCTCCCATGTATACCTTGGCATTCAAATAAAGCAAAAGCTCCCTTTGCTATTATACCTGCCAGAAGCTACACAATACGAACATCCTTTGAGCCAGCCACAACCTGTGATCAGATCAAAGCCTCTAGCCTCCCCCATCTATGTAAGGTGAAATATTTTTTTACACTTAAACGGAGAGGACAGAAAAAAACTGAAAAAGCGAAGCGCTCGCCTTTATCACCGGATTTTCCCCTTTGGAAAAGGGAATCCAAAAAAATCTGGGGATAACAGCGATTGGAAGTTTATTCTGTCATCGAAGTACTTGTGTAAAACACCTATAGTTCAACTTATATGGAAAAGCAAAAACTCCCGTATGCCCTATTCAGGCTCACAGGAGTCCATCTGCTATCTATTGTTCCATTTGCTTGCCGAGGAATCCTGCAGCTGTCTCAGCCATTTTAACTTCCATCTGAGACATCTTCACGGACTCGTCCTTGTTGAACAGGATAACGGTTCCGATGGGATCACCACCGGAGATAATTGGCGCGATAACAAAAGAGGATAACGTCTCGTCATGATCTTTGCTAAGCTCGTAGGTACCATTGGTTGCTTCCATAATCGTCTTACGGTTTTCCATACAACTCTCCACAAGGCTACCAACCTGTTTATCCAGATATTCTTTCTTCGAGCCACCTGCCACTGTGATCATCGTATCCCGGTCAGAAATCATTGTAACGTGACCCGTACTCTCATACAGCGATTCAGCATATTCTTTTGCAAAGTCACCAAGCTCGCCGATCGGCGAGTATTTTTTAAGGATAACTTCTCCATCCCGATCCACAAAGATCTCAAGTGGATCTCCTTCACGAATTCGTAACGTACGACGGATTTCCTTTGGAATGACCACACGACCCAGGTCATCTATACGGCGGACAATACCAGTAGCTTTCATTTCACATGTTGCCCCACTTTCTCGAGAAGATTTTTCAACTACTGTTCCTTAATGGGTAGAGGAAAGTCCCAGAACGTTTAGTGTGATTTCTTGACCATAGTATTCATCTGTTCCCATATCCTTATACATGCTTTGCAGAATATCATGATTAACATTTACGAAAAAGTGATCTGATATTGCTCTCACGCTCCATATAAGCAAAAACGAAGCAACAGAAAGAACTGTAGTTCTCTCTGTGCCTCGTTAAAGGTTGTCCATATTAACCGTAACCTAACCCTCTCAGGAAGCTTTTTAGCTTCACTGAAACGCATGTTAGCATCACCGTTATTTCAGTTATTTACTGCTTGTACCTTCTTCGGTTTTTGCATCTTGGTCTGTTCCTGTTTTACCCTGATCTGTTTTCGCATCTGTACCTTTTGAATCTGTTTTTGAGTCGTCCGTTTTTGTGCCTTCTGTACCTGTTCCTGTTGTGCCCTTAGTACCTTCCTCTTTCTTCTCAGTTTTAGGAAGTTTTACTTCTTTGATGATTTTATCCAGCTCATTTTTCATGAACGTATCAATTTGAGCAGCAGCCAATTGGCTTTTCAATGATTCTTTTTGCTCGGCTGTCAATTTGGAGTAGTCTGCATCCGTACGTGCTTCTACCTTCATAACGTGGTATCCATACTCCGTTTCAATCGGATCACTGATTTTATTCAATGGCAGTGTTTTTGCAGCTTCTTTGAATGCATCAACCCAAGTGGCTACAGGTGTATCTTTAAACAATCCACCATCAGGTACAGACCTAGTGTCATCTGAATATTTTTTCACGACTTCAGTGAAATCAGTTCCACCATCAAGTTTCGCTTTTACTTCTTTTGCTAACTTTAATGCATCTTCTTTCTTACGTTCTTTCTGTGTTTTTGAATCCGTGAATCCAATCAATACATGACGTACAGTAGCCGTTGTAAACTGATCTTTATTTTTTTCAAACTCAGCCTTGATGGCATCTTCGGTTACACCTGTTTCTTTATCCTTGATCACCGTCATAATACGGGTCATGTAGTCTTTAATGTTCTGGTCAGTCAAATTCTGATTTTTCAGCATTTCAGTCCATTGCTCTTCTTTTACAGAAGCCTTCATTTTGTCGAATTGTTCAGTTGCTGTTTTGGCACCAGCTGTTTTGGCTTCTGCACTTGCTTTATTGCTCAGATACTCATAGGCGACCTCTTGTTTTACCAAGTATTCCTTAAAGTCATCCATATCCATCATTTGTGCATATTCCGGATAGAGGAATTTCATAACACGTTGTTCCAAGTCGAATTCATTTGCTGTAATTGTTCCGCCATCATACGTAGCGACTACAGCGCTGTTATCTTTCGATTCCGGTGCTTTCGTTTCTTCCTTCTTGCCACATGCAGCAAGCAAGGATAGGGACAATACTGCGATCATACCTACGGACAGTACTTTTCCCACTTTTTTATACTTTGCTAACATCTTTTAGTTCCCCCTTTGATTTAAAAGCAGTCTTCATGGACTCCAGAAACTTCTCTACCAGTTCCATCAGTTGCTTATCCCCAAGACCCTTGCCTTTGACATGAATCAGCATATGGGCTCCTTGTTCAAATTGTACACGTCTTTCGAACTGATTTCCAATGTGTGAGATTTTTGAGAGCTCGAAGGCATGTTCACGCCCTTCATAGAACTTGACGGTAAGGTCGTCACCGCGCTGTGTAATGGACTCGATACCATAGATTTTTCCGTACACCTTGAGGCGGGCTACCGCCATCAAATTGATCACAGCCTCTGGCAGATCGCCGAATCGGTCAACCAATTCGTCTTCGAGTTCCACCGCGTCGTCGAAGGAAGCAATAACTGCCACCTTTTTATAAATCTCAATTTTCTGAATACTGTCATAAATATAATCCGAAGGCAAGTAAGCATCGATACTGAGATCAAGCGTTGTATTCCACTGATCGGAAGGAACAGGCTCCTCGCCCAGCATTGTGACTTTGCGTTTGTTGATCTCTTCCGCCAGCATTTGTGAGTATAAATCGAAACCGACGGAAGCAATAAAGCCATGCTGTTCCGCTCCGAGCAGGTTACCCGCGCCACGGATGGACAGATCTCGCATCGCAATTTTGAAACCTGAACCAAGCTCGGTAAACTCCTTAATAGACTGAAGGCGCTTCTCTGCAACTTCGGTAAGCACTTTGTCCCGTTGGTACGTGAAATACGCATAGGCAATCCGGTTAGACCGACCTACCCGTCCACGCAGCTGGTACAACTGGGAAAGTCCCATTTTATCTGCATCATGCACGATCAGTGTATTTACATTCGGAATATCAACACCTGTCTCGATGATGCTCGTGCTTACCAGTACATCATACTCCCCGTCCAGGAAGTCGAGGATTGTCTTCTCCAGCTCGGTTTCACTCATCTGACCATGCCCGACGCCGACCCTGGCCTCCGGCACCAGTTCCGAGATTTCGGCTGCCATCTCCTGAATGCCTTGCACCCGGTTATAGAGATAGTACACTTGACCCCCACGGGCCAACTCCCGCTCAATTGCTTCACGGACAAGTGCCTGACTGTGCTCCACCACATAAGTCTGAACCGGAAAACGGTTCTCCGGCGGTGTCTCAATAACAGACAGGTCACGCACACCCAGCATAGACATGTGTAAAGTACGCGGAATCGGCGTTGCTGTAAGAGTCAACACATCCACGTTCGTTTTGAGCTTTTTAAGCTTCTCCTTGTGTGTTACACCAAAACGTTGCTCCTCATCAACAATGAGTAGGCCCAGATCTTTAAACACCAGATCCTGTGACAACAATCGATGTGTACCGATGACAATGTCGATCGTACCGGCTTTAATGCCTTTAGCTGTCTCATTCTGTTCCTTGCGGGAACGGAATCGACTTAGGACATGAATATTGAACGGATAACCGGAGAAACGCTCACGGAACGTTTCATAATGCTGCTGTGCCAAGATGGTTGTTGGAACAAGCACCGCCACCTGTTTACCCTCAATCGCCGCTTTGAATGCAGCGCGAATGGCCACTTCCGTCTTGCCGTATCCAACGTCCCCACACAATAAACGATCCATGGGACGGTTTTGTTCCATATCTTTTTTGATTTCCTCAATTGCGCGCATTTGATCCCGTGTCTCATCGTAAGGGAACATGTCTTCAAATTCTTGCTGCTCTGCGGAATCCTTGTCGAATCCATAACCTTTGGACGTCTGACGTTCTGCGTACAGCTTGATCAGATCATCAGCGATATCCTGCACGGATGAACGAACTTTATTTTTAACGCGCGTCCATTCATTGCCGCCTAACTTGTATATTTTCGGCTCTTTCTCTTCGGAACCGACATATTTCTGGATCAGATCAATCTGTTCAATCGGAACAGACAACTTGTCGCCACCAGCATACAGAATGTGCATGTAATCTTTATGAATACCGGCTACTTCTAGCGTACCAATTCCGAGGTATTTACCAATCCCGTGGTTCTGGTGAACGACATAATCGCCCACTTTCAGCTCGCTATAGGATTTGATACGCTCCGCATTGTCTATGTTTCGAATCGGTTTACGGGCTTTGCGTTGCTTCTGTGAGAACATCTCACCTTCTGTGATTACCGCCAAATGAATAGACGGCATCTCGAATCCCGTTTGCAAATTGCCATTCAGCATCTCCGGCTCAGGAATGTCGTAATCCTGCAATACCCGGCGCATCCGATCCATCCGTTCCTCACCATTTGCAAGCATCAACACCTGAACTCCAGCCTTCTGCCAGCGTTCCATCTCTGCCTTCAGCACGTTCATCTGTCCGTGGAAATCCTGCATACTCCGACTGATAAAGTTCAGAATGTTCTGCGGTTGGGTATGTGGAACCTGACGCAAAAAAATCGACATAAAGATGGTCTGGAACGAACGCTCATAGAGCAGTTCATCCCCATCTGCCGATAGCGGCAGATCCGGGAGTGTTTTGCCATTTTGCATTAAATGCAAATTCCATTCCGACTCATCCCGATCCAGCTGCTTGGATGTCTCCGACAGTCTCGCCGGCTCATCCAATACCAGAATTGTGTCTTCCGGCATGTAGTCATAAATCGTTTTATTTTCCGGATAAAGCGGGGAGATGTATTTGTACATTTCTGAAAAATAGACATGCTGACGCAGCAGTTCAATCTCGCGATGCATCTCTTCACGCAGACGCAGCTTTGCCTGACGATCTGTCATTTTTTCCAGTTGCTGTTCAAGCAGAAGTGCAGCTGTATCCGCTGCCTTCTCCATACGCTCCCGATCAGCTATCAATTCTTTGCATGGTAGCACTGTGATTTCCTCTATCCGCTCAATGGAACGCTGATCTGCCGGATCAAACGTACGAATGGAATCAATTTCGTCGTCAAATAACTCCACCCGATACGCAATCGATGAAGTCACTGGATAGAAGTCGATAATACCTCCACGTACACTCATCTCTCCGCGCGACTCAACGCGCTCCACACGCTCATAGCCAAGCTTCACCATCTCCATGAGGAACGCATCCAGTTGAAGCGTGTTGCCCTGTTTAATCTGAATATGTGCATTTGCCATTACTTCCGGCAGCGGAACATAACGTCTTACCCCGGAAAAAGGAATGACAACAACGCCCCTAAACCCTTGGGCGCAGCGAACCAAAACTTCTATACGCTGAGCAAGCGTCTCCGGACTGGATACTGCTGCCTCGGCTGCAACGAGTTCATTGGCAGGATAGATTAATACCTGATCGGTTGAAAGCGCTTCCTGTAAATCTTCTGCGATTTTTTGTGCGGAAAACATGTTATGTGTCACGACGAGCAATGGTCGGTTCATCTCTTGGTGTAACGCAGCCAGCATAATCTGGCGAGCCGAACCGGATAAACCTGAAACCAATTGCTCCTTCATGCCGGATTTGACCCCGGACGCAATGGACGTAAAGTCCGGATCTTTGGAAAAAGCCTGTATGAGTGCTTGTAACAAAAGGGGCACCTCTCTTATAACTTTCTTGATTATTGCACGCATCTGTGCAGCATCTTCATGGTCATTAAATTTTTAAAAATGGATACTTATTCCTTTTTCTCCTGTTTCATCATATAGGATTACGCGAAACATTGCCACATCTGTTCATGCGGCTCTCCTTGAATTTCAATCCAAATGTGAAGAAACGGGACTTCTGTTCCAACTGAAAAGAAGCCTCAGCAGGCTGCCAAGGCTATAAAAGGAGAGGCCGCTGTTTCGCGGCCTTCCTCTCTGTCATTTGTTCAATGTTCATTCATATCATCGCTATAATCACGGCAAGCGAAATCTACTGAAGCGGATTCGCAAGCAGGCTCAGCTCGGGGTTATGTTCCAACGCTTCCTTACAATAATCACATGTAATCCGTACGGTAACGTCACCACCGGAATTATACGCTATTATATCCCTCCGTTCGTCGGGGGTCAAGAAATGAAAACCGAGCTGTGCTTCCGTAATTTTAGCCGAATCAATTCGTCCGATAAAGGTACGGCAATGCCGACATACATAATTCACTGACATAGTTATGCCTCCTGAACATGGTTTATACATCCAGTATGCCCAGGTTGTCTGAATTGAAGTCGTACAATTGATCATTTTTCCAGTATTACCGGATTGTATCAGCCGTTGAATTTGGCCATCGTTTGCTCAAACGTATTCGTCAGGCTATGCTCCAGTGCGTCACATGTTTGCTCAATGGTCTGTTCCAGCGCTTCTTTTTCCTTCTTCATGAAGGTTGACAGGACATAGTCCACAATGGCATGTCCCGGGTCAGGTCGGGATATGCCCATCCGAACCCGGTTAAACTGTTGTGTACCCGTATGCTGAATAATAGACTTAATCCCATTATGTCCACCGGCACTGCCCTGATATCTCAACCGGACCTTGCCAATCTCTGTATCCATATCGTCGTATACAACGATTAGATCTTCAAGACTCACTTTATAAAAATCCATATAAGCTCGTACCGTTTCACCGGAAAGGTTCATATAGGTCATTGGTTTGATTAACACTGTTTTGACGCCGCCAATGTTACCTTCTCCAATAAGTGCTTTACACTTGTTCTGTGTAATCGAAATATTATGGCGATCTGCTAATCGGTCCAGCGCCATAAAACCAATATTATGCCGGGTTTTGGCATAGTTCGAGCCTGGATTTCCAAGTCCGACAATCCACTTCATCTTGTTCCCTCCTTGGAATTCGCTTAGGTGAGGCATAGACTTCGAATGTTATATTTCATATAATATCAGGAAAGTACGTATCGAACATTTATCCACCCAGGAAGGTGAGCGGGTTTTGCGCGAAGATAACGGACAACTGACTCAACATAGTGACTTTATTTATCATCTGGAGCATCACGTACCTGTACAGGTATACGACCGTGACACCCATATCGAAATTGGTCTGGTTACCCGTTTCGATAGTCAATTTGTCGAAATTGCCGATACACTCTTTCACAGACGCCGCTTCCGCTTTATTTCCCGCCCGGGATATTAATGCGGCAGCACCCTTATACATCATCAAAAACGGCACGCCGACAGGGGTTACATTTTCCGCTCAACCGGAAGACGTAACCCCTCTACTACTTTATGCAGACATCCTTATTCAATTTCAAACAGCTTGCTGATTGACAATTCCTCATGAACCCGGATGATCGCTTCTCCAAGCAATGGCGCTACAGAGAGCACTTTAAGCTTGCTTGTTGGATTCGCATGTGTAATTGGAATCGTATCCGTCACAATGACTTCCTTCAATGGTGCATTCTCCAGACGTTCCATCGCAGGTCCGGACAATACCGGGTGAGTACAGCATGCATAGACTTCCTTCACGCCGCCTTCCATCAGAGCATTGGCTCCCAGTACAATTGTTCCGGCAGTATCAATGATGTCATCAATCAAAATCGCTGTTTTGCCTTCGATGTTGCCGATAATATTCATGACTTCGCTGACATTTGGCTCAGGGCGACGTTTGTCGATGATCGCAAGAGGTGCATTCAGGAAATCAGCAAGTTTACGCGCACGAACCACACCACCGTGGTCAGGTGACACGACAACCGGGTTTTCAATCTGTTTCGAACGGAAGTATTGAGCCAGAATTGGCACACCCAGCAGATGATCGACTGGAATGTCGAAAAATCCTTGAATCTGCATCGCATGCAAATCCATTGCAATTACACGGGTTGCCCCTGCTTTTTCAATCAGGTTCGCAACTAGCTTTGCCGTAATTGGATCACGTGAACGTGCTTTGCGATCTTGACGTGCATAGCCGTAATACGGAATAACGACGTTAATTGTTTTGGCCGATGCGCGTTTCAATGCATCGATCATGACGAGCATTTCCATCAGGTTGTCATTAACCGGCAAGCAAGTTGACTGTACGATATATACGTGACAGCCACGAACACTCTCGGAGAGTTTCACTTGAATCTCGCCATCACTAAAGCTGGTTGTATGAGATTCACCCATAGGAATCCCGATATAATCAGCAATTTGATGAGCAAGCTTGGGGTTAGAATTGCAAGTAAATATTTTTAATTTCGAGTCAAAATAAGTCATAAAATAAAAACCCTCCGTGCTGGTTCATTGGAATCTATAAGCGTCTGCGACATGTCGGCACCTCTCGGGAATCGCGAGGCATGAGTTATCAAAACCCTTATTCGGGTTTAGCATTTTGTTTCTTGGCTTTGGCACGTCCGCGGATTTTTTCCGCGTAACCGGCTTTGTTCTCCTGACGTGGACGAGCAATCGCCAGATCATTCTCAGGAATGGAATGTGTAACGGTCGAGCCTGCAACGACATAAGCGCCTTTGCCAACCGTGATCGGTGCAATCAAATTGACATTGCTGCCTACAAAGGCATCATCTTCAATCGTGGTTACAGCCTTATTATATCCATCATAATTGACCGTTATTGCCCCGCATCCAACATTTACGTTCTTACCTACCTGTGCATCCCCGATATAACTGAGGTGAGACACTTTAGAGCCTTCATCAATTGTAGCATTTTTCACTTCAACAAAGTCACCAATTTTTACATTGCGACCTAACTTGGTGCCAGGACGCAGATTGGCGAATGGACCTACAGTTGCATCAGGACCAACCTCGGTTTTAGACAATACCGAATGTTTAATCGCTGCACCATCTTGTATGATGCTGTCTTCGATATCTGCATGAGGACCGATATGGCATGCCTCACCAATAGAAGTAATGCCTTTAAGAACGGTTCCCGGATACAATACAGTATCTGATCCAATCGTAACATCTGCCCCAATATATGTCGATGACGGATCAATAATCGTTACACCATTTAACATATGGCGCACAGCCAGACGTTCGCGCATATAGGCTTCTGCCTGTGAAAGTGCAAGTCTGTCGTTGACTCCGATAGACTCAGATATATCATCAGACATATAAGCCTCAACTATTTCGCCCTCGCTCTTAAAAATACCGACAACGTCTGTCAGATAATACTCACCCTGTGCATTCTGGTTCGTTATCTTCTCCAGCGCAGCAAACAACTTGGCATTATCAAAGCAATATGTGCCTGTGTTAATTTCCTGTACGGCATCTTCCTGCGGTGTGCAATCCTTTTGCTCCACTATTCGCTGTACAGAACTATCTTCTCCGCGGATCACACGTCCGTATCCCTTAGGATTATCGAGCTGAGCTGTTAGTACCGTGGCCGCTGCACCGCTTTCCTCATGCAACTTCATCAGACCTTCCAGCGTCTCGCTCGTAACGAGAGGTGTGTCACCACATACAACAATTGTTGATCCATGTTCACTGCCGAGCAAGGTCTTCACCTGTTTCACAGCATGCCCTGTGCCGAGCTGTTCCGCCTGAAGCGCGTATTCAGCTTTGGAACCTAAAAATGACTGCACCGCTTCGGCCCCATGTCCGACAACCACCACACTGCGTTCAACGCCTGCGCGAAGTGCTGCATCCAGCACATGTCCGACCATAGGTTTACCACATACGGGATGCAGTACTTTGTACAATTTGGATTTCATTCGTTTGCCCTGCCCTGCGGCTAGAACAATTGCCATGCGTTTCAAAATTAACGACCTCCTGTTCTGAAAATCCCATTGAATACCTTACACATTCATCTCCAATGAGTATCATTCAGCCGGCTTCAAGCCGGTCTTGTTCATCGCCTGCTGTCTCTGTAATCACGCGTAACAACAGATTCACAATCAAGTCATGACCTCATATGTTACACCGTGTGTCCGCGAGCTTAATTGAATCCCAACGATTCCTAAGATGCCGCTCTGCAACCGAACGCAGGATGCGCTCCGGTTCTCTTTTGAATAAACTCAATACTGAATATATCTTATTCCGGTCAAAAAGAAAAGAGAGCCATAAGACATGGCTCTCTGGCTCTCTTTTCCTTCGAACCCCAATAATGTTCTCAGGCACCTTCTTCAATGACTTCTTCCTCAGTAGCTGCACGATCATACTCAGTTAATACTGCTGCCTGAATCTTCTCACGCGTACCAGAAGAGATCGGGTGGGCGATATCACGGAACTCTCCGTCAGGAGTCCGCTTGCTCGGCATTGCAACAAACATTCCGTTGTTACCATCGATGACACGAATGTCATGAACGACGAATTCGTTATCGATGGTAATGGATGCGATAGCTTTCATTCTCCCTTCCGAGTTAACGCGGCGGAGTCTGACATCCGTAATTTGCATGTGTGTGTTCACCACCTTTTTCCATCAGAACTTGGTGTATAATTCCACACAGCCTATACGAACTCCTTCTTTTCGCGACCATAAAAATATCCTAATTTCAGGAATTTTTTTATTTAATACACAATTCGACAACGTTAGTGCCAGGTCGATGGAAAATAACCTTTCCCGACATGTCATTCGTCATTATTCTACAGGTCAAAATAGTTACCAGGTGAGACAGAAATGTGCCTGCTCTTGGCATCAACTGCTGTCAGCTTCGCGAGAGATACATAATCCGTCAGCAGACGTTCCTCAGAATCTACGGAACCAGATTCCACCAACACGCCAACTCCTGCCACCGTTGCATTAAACTCTGCAAGCAGATCAATCATACCTTGTACTGTGCCTCCGGCTTTCATGAAATCATCCACGATCAGTACACGGGAATGTTCTTTCATCGCCCGGCGGGATAGGGACATGGTATGCAGACTTTTGTGGGACCCCGATACATAATTAATACTTACGGCTGATCCTTCCGTAGCCTGATGGTCCCTGCGAACGAGCACAACAGGAAGGTTAAGTTGGGCTCCAGTCGCATAAGCAAGCGGGATTCCCTTGGTTTCCACCGTCATGACTACATCAATATTCATATCGCCAAAAGCCGTTGCAAAGATTTTGCCCGCTTCATTCATCAGAGCCGGCTGTCCAAGAAGATCTGACATATACAGATAACCTCCTGGCAAAATCCGATCCGGCTGTGCAAGCTGAGTGGACAACCGCTCAGCAAAAGCAAGAGCATGTTCAACAGGCACCTTCGGAATCCACCTCACTCCACCAGCAGCTCCTGCTAACGTATGCAGCTCTCCTGACCCACCTTCTTCAAACACTTCCTTGATAATGGCCAGATCCTCACTAATTGACGACTTGGCGGCACCATAACGTTCGGCAAAAGTGGTGAGCGGAATAACCCTATGTGGTCTGGACAATAAGTATTGCGTCATTTCAACCAGCCTTGCGCTTCGTTTTAACTTCTTCACAGAGATCCATCCTCACGATCACGGAAACATCCAAATCCGAATAATTATTTAAAAATATATCACCTTTATACGTGTTTGTACATTATAAAAGCGAATCACGTTAACAACCGTACAGCGTAAACTTCTTTACAGAATCCCCGAAGTCCATTATAAATCCGCGCCACCTTGGCTTCCTTGGACACAAGTCCGAATACCGTTGGCCCACTGCCAGACATCAGCACTCCGTCTGCCCCAAGGCGAATCATGGCATCCTTGAGATGCTGCACTTCCGGATACAACTTCAATGTCACATCCTCAAGCACATTGCCCATCTGGCTGCAGACCTCTGTAAAGGATTGACTGCGGATAGCCTGCTCCATTCTAACTGCACTGGGATGCCGAACAATCTTGTCACTGCGAAAGCGTCCGTACACATCTGCAGTAGACACATTGATTGGAGGTTTGGCTAAAATAACCCAGCATTGCGGCGGATTAGGTATCGGAGTTAACTTCTCACCCCGCCCTGTTGCGAGTGCAGTTCCGCCTGTAATACAGAAAGGTACATCTGAGCCCAGCTCAGCGCCTAGTTCCTGCAATTCCTGATCCGGTATATTCAGCCGCCACAGACGGTTCAGTCCACGCAGCGTAGCTGCTGCATCACTGCTGCCCCCGGCAAGACCGGCAGCAACTGGAATTTTTTTATCCAGATGAATATGAACTCCCGTACGAACGTTGTAACGCTCCTTAATCAGTCTCGCCGCTTGGAATGCCAGATTCTTCTCATCCAGCGGAATATATCCTGCCTGGCTGGAGATTACAATCGTATCTCGCGGCAATTCCGACATCTCCAGTCGATCGGCCAGATCAACCATCGTCATGATCATTTCAACTTCATGAAATCCATCACTTCTTTTATGTAGAACATCCAACATCAAATTAATTTTAGCAGGCGCTTTTTCGTAAATTTTCAAGACGTTCACCCGTCCTCACCTTTTCCCTAAGACAACTTAACATATTATATCAAAATGGGGCTGTCAAGTCATTTAGATTCCGCATCTATGGGGAAAAAGCGGGGTGATTCCTGGAGAATTGCCCCGCTCTTCAATCTGCTCCAACTTGATTATGATTTACGTGCTGACTGCTCTGCCATTTGAATTGCCCGTTTCACCATGTTACCGGCATCCTTGGCCTTGATTCCGCCCCAGCCTTCTTGCTGAACCGTATCATAGAAGCCTAGATCCTTCGCGAGTTCATACTTCAGTTCCTCCGACATGACACTTCTTCTTCTCCGACTCATGAACCATCCTCCTCCAGATCTTATTCAAGACATAATGAGTTCCTGCGATTCGGGATGTTCATCCCCAGGTCCTGGTGCAATATCCCCGCCTTAACAGAGACATTGCCCTGACCTGTTCAAATAGTATGCCGCCTTCCCTCCGTCATCATCCCTGCATATGTATGGTTTCATCCGTATAACAAACCAAACTTGTACTATGAGAACACAAAAAAAGCGACCCACCTGGAAGGTGAATCGCCCGTAATCCAATGCTTACGTCTCCATGTTGTAGGAATTAGTCTCGCTGCCCGGGTCAAAGACCATGACTTCCACAGACTCCGTAAGTATATCCGCATAGCTGTATGATACTCGCTTGAAGGTTTCTTGCTCCTCATCAAGCTTTACAATAAAAACAGAAGGGTACGTTTCTTCCAATACACCCGTACGCTCAATCGTCTTACGGCGGCCACCATTAGCTCGCAGCGTAATTTTTTGACCAATATGTGCATCGAGATTGCGTTTGATATCCAACAGCGTGTTTTTAGCCATTGTGGACGTCCACCTCTTTTCTTGTCCATTGTACCGTATTTTACAGTCAATGTCAAATCAAAGATAAATATTATATCAGCACTAAAAAGTTGTTGTCAATGATTTTTTTCGAAAAACAAAAAAGCCCCTTTTTAGGGACTTTTCTGAACCGGATTGTGACCTCAGTATCACATCAGTATCACTTCATCATACTGCAGATGGATTCACTTTTAGTGTAGATAGATCATTGAGCCCCGGTAAGCCTACCCGGTAGCTTCCCTTCGTTTCCACACCGCCTACACCTTGTATGCCACTAATCGTGTTGTGCAGTATATCCTTCATGTTTACCGTATCGCGAACGGACGTAAACGAAGCCTTGGCGGCTACGTAGACCGGGTCAAGCGCATGGATGAGAATTCGGCCTGGAGAACTCGCAAAGTTAGCACCCGCACGAAGCAGTGCCTCAAAGTGAGACTGACATGCTCCGGCAATAATCGTCAGCGCATCCAGATGACGCTCGTATTGCCTTGCAACCTGAATCGCCGAGACAAAGTTTTGTGAATTTTTGTAGCTTCCCAAACTGTAAAGATCATAAGGTTGTCGTGTCTTTAGCACACCGTCATGACCCGTGATCACGACGATATCAGGACGGACTTTGGGCAGCAGGCGATATAACGTATCGGCCATCGCTGATTCATGTACATACTGCCCTTCGGCAGGGACACGAAGTTGTTCATACAAGTCCATACTTTTTTTCAAATAATTCGGGTCACCATCCAGGTGTAGAACCTTGCCAGGCATTTCGAAATATGCCGGTTCCTGCGGTGCAGTCCATTCCTGCATCAGACCTTCCCGGTTACGCTCTGCCTGCTCCATACGATTCTGCTGCAAGCGTGAGAGGGTCTGATGCGCTTTGACATGTGCCTGGCGTGTCTTTGCACTCTGTGGTTCATAAGGAACCTGTATTAAATCATTCACCGGGGAGTCAGCGAGCAGACGGAACTCGGTCCCTTTAATGACCGCAGCATCCAACTGGAGTCCTTCTACCCGGAAAGTCACATCGCCGCCGTACGACTTTCGAACGACCAAGTCTCCGATATTCATCACCATTATCACCTCTACCCTATCGTATGGGCAGAGACCCGGTTTGGTTCATTTGAATTTATAGCCCGCCTTGTACCCCTGCTTCCCACATCACGGTGCTAAGGGTAGCATACTCCTGCAGACTTAATGTTTCACCGCGCCGTGAAGGCTGGATACCTGCCTTCTCCAGCAGTTGGTCTGCCTGTTCTCTATTCTCCTTCGTGAAGAAGCGAGCTTTGAGATTGTTGGAGATCGTTTTTCTCCGCTGGGCAAAAGAAGCCTGTACAACCTCGAAATAATGCTCCTCGCTTGGAACTTGCACGGGCGGCTGCTCACGCACCTTCAGCTTAATAACCGCTGACTCTACATTCGGCTGGGGAATAAACACGGTAGGCGGAACCACACAGACCAGTTCTGGCATACTGTAATACTGCACGGCAATGCTTAAACTTCCATAATCCTTGGAACCTGGTGCAGCCGCCATACGCTCAGCCACTTCCTTCTGAATCATAACCACGATGCTGTCTACCGGAAGCTTCTCTTCCAGCAGCTTCATCATGATTGGTGTCGTTACATAATAGGGTAAGTTTGCTACTACGCTAACTTTATCGACCGAAGCAAAATCCTTGGCAAACAGTTCGGCCAGATCCAGCTTGAGTACATCTCCATGATGAACACGCACATTAGGATAAGGCTCCATGACCTCCCCGAGAATTGGAATCAGGCGCTGGTCAATCTCTACGGCTGTAACAGGGCCTGCTACACGCGCAAGGCGTTCTGTAAGCGCTCCGATACCCGGTCCAATCTCCAGCGCGCCCTTGGTCTCGTCCAAATTGGCTGCGCCCACGATTTTATTCAGTATATTTTGATCGATCAAGAAGTTCTGACCCAAACTTTTCTTGAAAGAGAATCCATGCTTGTGAATAATTTCTTTGGTTCGTTTGGGTGTTGCTATTTCAATGGTTTGCTCCATGTCCTTCATATGCTCACAATCCTTCACGTTCAATTTGCGCTAATGCAGTGGAGAACTCTTCTCTTGTAATTTGAAATACACTCAGTCGTTTGTGGAATTGCTTGCCGTTACAATACCCGATGCCTAGCAAGTTGCCCATCTCCATACGACGTGCCGCTGCTTGCGGATGTATGATTAATCCTGCTTCAATCAGATCCTCCCAATCAATTAGACTAGGTGCACCTTCATAGGACGTGTGTACACGGGCTAGCGCATGCCGAATGGCCTCCGGTGAAGCATTCTCTACCCCGATATCCCCTTTACGCGTCGCGTCTGCCTCTGGAATGAAAGCATGCTTGCAGCCAGGGATCCTGTTGGCAATAATTTTGCGGATACGTTCTCCCGCATGGTCCGGATCCGTCAGGATGATGACACCACGTCTTTCCTGAGCAAGTGCGATTCGCTTTAGAATACGCTGATTAATGGCAGAGCCACCGGTTTCGATTGTATCAGCCTCAACCGCCCGGCGAATCGCTACCGTGTCGTCACGACCCTCCACAACAATAACTTCTTTTATCATGTTCCATTTCTTCCTTTCTAACGCAAAAAGAAGAGGAATATCCTCTTCTCTGCCAAACGGCGGAGGAGACTGATTTCAGACCCCTCCGCCGCATATTCCGCATGAATCATTCATGCAACTATTTTATAGCATTCCCATTTCAAAGTAAAACGAATTTAGTTCGCTTCCGGCTTCACAGGACCAATTACATAAACCGTTTTGCCTTTTTTACGTCCGAAATTCAGGGCGTGCTTCACACTATCATAATAAACGTCAATTTTATTGCCTTTAATCGCGCCGCCTGTATCTTCCGCACGACGGAAGCCGAGGCCCTCGATGTAAACCCACCAGCCAATTGGAATGACCTTAGGATCAACTGCGATGGTGCGCCCTTCCGTTACACGAGTACCGGAAGCTGTTTTTGTGCCAATACCCGGCTCTTCAGAAGAGTAGGCTGTCATGGAAACATTTTTCAGCACTTTAGAATATTTAAAAGAATTCCCTGAGACCGTAATCAACTTGCTGCCCGAGGCAGATGTTTTCTTCGAGTTCGTTGTTACTGTTTTTGCGGCGGTTGAAGTTTTGGCTGATACCAATTGAACTTCAGGCTCCTTCACTACTGGCTTCGCCTTTGTACCTACCGCGATCACTTTATCTACACGATTGGCAGCAACCGTTTTGCCGACCATTTTTTTGGAGACGAGTTCTCCATCTTGAAATACCTTTTCGATATGCTGCACAATTGTGCCTTCCTTGCCTTTCACTACAACACGGTTATCCCCTTGGAACAAACTAGAGTCTGCCGTTTTAACAACTTTGTATGCAATCGGTTGTTTCACATCCACTGTATGCTTTGTTACACGCACTACACGAATCTTCATCTCCGCTTTGATTGCAGTTCCGAGCGCTGGATACACTTTATCATGATTTGCAACTTCAATACCTGATTGCTGAATTACATCTTGTACCGATGAATCGGTTGTATACAGAGTCTTGGTGTCTCCGTCTGCCGTGATGTTAACTGGAACGGCCCGCTCAATAACGATTCGGTCTCCGTCGGTAATTGCCCCATTCATGGGCATGGATACCTTGTCGTGAGGGCTGACTGCGATTGACTGCTCCTCCAACATTTCCTGAAGCATTCCTGTACGAGTCTCTACCACTTGAGCTTTGCCGTCAATAACCAGTGATACCTGCTTCCCGGCCTGACCGTAAACGACTAACAAGATCATGATTGTAAGCGCAATTGAGAATATCGCGATCAGTGCCATTTGACGCAAGTTCTCATGCTTCCACCGCAACGCGAAAGACTTACTGGATGATCGTGACTCATGGGTCTCTTCTGGTTGGAATATGCCCACTTCTCCGTCCTCCTTCATAGCCTCGCCGTCTAAAGTAATGCATGATGTCTTTGACGCGACTATACCAATTTTTCTACAGAACACAGATCAGAGGTAATGACCGGTTCTGCACCATGAACCCCTCTTCGCAACATGATGCCACCATCCTGAATACTTACCGTATGATGAGCCAGTTTCTTTTATTCAAAACAAAAAAAGCCAAAGAAAGAGTGTAAGAGACCCTTTCGTGGCTTCCGAATGATTTTGAATATCGGAAATTCATGCACGAGGTTGCCTCTCTTTTTCCGCTTGCGAGGTTAGCTGTCGGGTTCGGGCGAAAGAGAGCCGCCCTATCTTAGGTCACCCGCTCATGGCGGACGCCCTTGAATTCACCCCGAGACCCAAAGAAGAAATCAAATACGGCTTCGCAGAACGATGCGCTGCTTTTGGGTCAGCGAACGGTGCGCAACGGCTAGAATCACCGCTGTTTAAGCCCTATTGGTTCCCCCGCTCTCCGTTAACGGAGACTCAGCGAGATTGATTCATGAAAGTAATGTTGTTTTATCGGAAAGTGTCCCTTTGTTCATCCCCCGAACATCTGTCCAATTTTCCGCACAACAATTCACTGAAAAGATGATATCCTGTTTCGATGCATGTTGTAAAGCGCGGATCAAGTACGTTTTTCTAAATATTTGGTTAAAATATTGTAATATTCTTCGTTTATTTGATACAAAGGGCAAATTACCTCTCTATAACTCCCTTTTTCACCCGATTTACTCGTTTTCTTATCGAATCCCAAAACGTTCCATGGCATTTTTGGTGGTTATTGCAGCAATTTCCTCCACCGAAATGCCTTTAATTTCCGCAGCTGCCTCCGCAACCAGACGTACATGCGCTGTCTCATTTCGTTTTCCACGATAAGGATGAGGTGTAAGATAGGGGGAATCCGTCTCAAGGAAAAACCTGTCCATCGGAACCTTGGCGAGCACCTCTTTAGGCTGCTTGGCATTTTTGAATGTGATGGGTCCACCGAAGGACAGATGGAATCCTAAATCCAGGCACATTTTTGCCGTTTCCCAGCTACCTGAGAAGGAATGCATCACACCGCCGACCTCACCAGCTTTCTCTTCACGCAAAATACGCACAATATCCTCATGAGCATCCCGATTATGGATGACAATCGGCATATTCAGTTCTCGTGCCAATGCAATTTGTTGTCGTAATACGCGATGCTGTACCTCCTTAGGGGAAGTGTCCCAATGATAGTCTAGACCGATTTCACCGATCGCTACCACTTTTTCATGTTTGCACAATGACGCAATCCACTCCAGGTCACCCTCTTGCATCGTGATCGCATCTACCGGGTGCCATCCTACAGCCGCATGGATAAAATCATACGTTTCAGCCAATTTCATCGTTGTTGGAATGGTCTCCCGGTTAAATCCTATATTAATCATGCGGGTGACCCCTGCATCCACCGCCCGCTGAATCATATCCTCTCGATCTTCGTCGAATTGTGGTGCATCCAGATGTGTATGTGTGTCGAATAACATTCTCTTTATTTCTCCCTTCGTTATCAAAAATCGAATCCAAGTATTTCTGTATTTAAACTTTAAATTTATTTTTTTATCAAAATTGTTTGGGACAACAGCAATTTCACTATTTTCATTTTTTACATCCAAGCTACTATATATAGAAGGAAAATAAAAAGTCAAATCAACATCTTGCTAAGAAAGGGTGTTCAAAACTGTATATTTACCCGCTTAGATTACAAAATTATGTCGATCTACATATCCTCCCCATTAAAGCAGATTAATGTATCATGTAAAATAGCTCTCTTAGAAAGTCTTTTGATATCAAAATGTTTCATCCCGCTGCATCACTCATGGTTACAGAAAATAGGGGCGTATATGGGACGGTAATTCATGAAGGATGGCATCCACCTTATTCTGCGGATAGTATAAATGATGTTTGCCCAGATGAAGTCCACTGATCGAACGTACAATATCGGACACTTCTGACAACTCGTGCAACTTGTCCTGCCGATCAAGCAGAAGAATCTGCTTATCAGTAGATTGATCTGGACGAAACACATCATACGGATTATCCGTCGGAAAATCAATTTCAAGATCGTACTCGGGATTCAGCCCTGCTTGTACAAAAGCTTCTCGAATCTCTTCAATTATGTCCAGATCCATCTGTTCGAGCTCCACATACTTATATAATCTGCGATTCATAAACCGTTCGCACAGCTCACTCAGAACAGAGTCGTCCTCCTTGCGCCATTGCATAAAAGCGGTCTGAATTAACGATTCATCAAGCTGCAAATACTCATTAACAGAAATTTCTCCATGAAAGAGTTTTGGCAGTGGTTCCACCATGAAATGGAATGGAAAACCTTGCTTCACAAGTTCTTTTACCCGTTTGAAGATTTGTCGCAATATAATTTCAGAACTGCGCGTCACGGGATGGAAGTAAATCTGCCAATACATCTGGTAGCGCGACATCAGGTAATCTTCTACAGCATGCATGCCAGACTCTTTAACCACAATCCGTCCATGAAATGGGCGTAACATGCGTAGAATGCGGTCCAGGTCAATTGTGCCATAATTTACTCCCGTAAAATAGGCATCCCTAAGCAGGTAATCCATCCGATCCGCATCAAGCGGACTGGTCACCAGATTCACGACAATCGGTTTATCATACGTCTTCTGGATAACAGAAGCCACTTTCTCGTCAAAATCCGGAGCATACCGTCTTAGAATCGCCCCTACCTCGGTATCACCCGTAATAATGCGGCATGTCCAATCTTCATGATTCATGTCAAAAGCCTCTTCAATGGAATGAGAGAACGGGCCATGTCCAAGATCGTGAAGTAAGGCAGCACACAACGTCACCAATTTTTCTTCTTTAGGCCAGTCTGAATAGTGACTTCGTTCAAACTGCGAGATAATTTTGCGAGTAATTTCGTACACACCTAAGGAATGGGAGAAGCGACTGTGCTCTGCCCCGTGAAAAGTAAGATAAGATGTCCCTAGTTGGCGAATGCGGCGGAGGCGCTGAAATTCAGGGGTATTAATCAACTGCCAAATAATCGGTTCTTGCACATGAATATAATTATGTACCGGATCTTTAAACACTTTCTCTTCCGTCAGACGATGTTCCATTTCAATTCACTCCTTTTAAAATGTTCTCTTGTCTTAAAGAATAACGCGTCCAGCTTCATTTTTCACCAAGGATTCGACACGTAATGACGAATTTTGTCGAATAAAGCACTTTTGTCGTTTTCCAAATCGACAAAGCTAACATGGATGTTTAAATATGAAAAAACGCGCCTAATCCCTTACCACCAGTAAACTTAACAAAAACACCCTATATTTTAAGCTAATTTTAAGGTTGACTGTTTTGGGAATCGTTGGTATGATGAGTATCATAAAACATAAAATAATGTCGAATAATGACAATGATAGTTAGCTGAGAGGAGCACTGATTATAATGATGAAATCAACAGGTATTGTAAGAAAAGTGGATGAACTGGGACGGGTAGTTATTCCAATCGAATTGCGTCGTACACTTGGTATTGGCGAAAAAGATGCTTTGGAAATCTACGTTGATGGTGAGCGCATCATGCTCAAAAAATACGAGCCAGCTTGTATCTTCTGTGGTAACGCAGAGAACGTAACTTATTTCAAAGGTAAAATTGTTTGTAACGAATGTATTTCCGAAATCCCTGCACCTGTAGCAAAATAAGAAAACAAGTATACTGGAATGATCTAAATTGTTAATTATAACCTTTTAATATTCCTTCATAGCCTTCCCAGTGTGAACCACACTGTTGGAGGGTCTTTTTTTATCCAACTTTAAGAGCAGACACATATCTTTCACAATTTTGGTGTGCTGCTCTTTTACATTTTAAGGTTATATTAAGGTAAGTTTTAAGCTCTTTTTCAGGTGTTTACACCAGTTCGACATTCTAACTGCTATAACTATTCAATTAATGCATTATATACGTCCCGTTTCGCCAATCCTCGATCAGTCGCTGTTTTTTTCATCGCATCTTTCCGACTATTTCCTTCATTTTCGTAGTGTTCCACATGTTCCTCTAGCGACAGAACCTGCCACCAGGCTTCCCGCTCAGCCTTACGCTCCTCTTCTCTAATCCCTTCAACCAGAAGACAATATTCACCCAAAGGTGGGTGCTCCTCGAGCCATTCCATGCATTCCTTCAGACTTCCTCTAACAAACTCCTCATGCCGCTTGGTCAACTCCCGTGCCAGTACAATCGAACGTTCACCTAAAATTTCCTCCAGAAAGATTAACGTTTTGCGGATTCGATGAGGAGATTCATAGAAAAGCAGTGTACCATTGGACTCGTCAAAAGACTCCAAGACCTTACGCATATCCTTTTTCTCTCGCGGCAAAAAACCACCAAAGGTAAAACGTTCTGTTGGTAATCCGGATACGATCAGAGCAGATAATGCAGCATTTGGTCCAGGGATGGGAATGACCTTAATTCCTGCTTCAATAGCCAGCTTTACAAGGTCTGAACCAGGGTCTGATATGGCAGGTAATCCTGCATCACTGACAAGAGCCAAATTTTTTCCTTCTATTATATAACGTATCAATTCAGGGCCACTTGCACCCTTATTATGCTCATGATAGCTAAACAGCATGGAAGGGGTAATTTCAAAATGAGTCAGCAACTTTCGAGTCTGGCGCGTATCTTCAGCAGCAATAATATCACAGCTCTGCAATGTCTTGATTGCCCGGAAGGTCATATCCTCCAAGTTTCCGATCGGTGTTCCAACCAAATATAACTTGCCTGTATGTTCGGGCTGCTCACTAAAGCTTTTCTGGACTTGTAAAGGCATCTAGTTTCCTCCTTCCCTCGTGCGTTCAGCATACTGCTGACCATAGTAGATCTCCATAATCTCATCACAATAACTTCCCTGTTCATTGTAAACAATAAGTGGCGGCAGCATGCGTACCTCTGGTCTGCCATCCTTCATTGCTTCAATCAACACCATGTTAGCCTCCAGATGAGCACGCGGATGTACCATGCGAATACGCTTTGGCTCCAGCTTGTATTCACGCATCAATGATATGATCTCGCCGAGACGCTGCGGTCTATGAACCATGGATACTTTCCCACCGTTACGTACTAGACGATTACATGCTTGAATGACTTCCTCCAGTGTACATCCGATCTCATGACGTGCCATAGCCTGATGTGTGTTCATCTTGAGGTCACTGCCATTCAGCGGTATGTACGGGGGATTCACCGTAATGGCATCATACACCGCATGTCCTGTCTCTTTAACCAATTCTCGCAAATCGCCCTCACGAATCTGGATAGACTCACCCAAATCATTCAACTGCACACTTCGGCGGGCCATATCGGCAAGTCTTGGTTGAATCTCAATGCCTTCCAGGCTTGCCTGCGTACGTGTTGTCAGCAAAATAGGCACGACCCCATTTCCTGTACACAAATCCAGGACACGTCCACGTTTCGGTACGGAAGCAAATCGGGCCAGCAATACAGCATCCATAGAAAAACTAAACACTTCATCGCTTTGAATAATTCGCAAATTATGAGAGAGCAGATCATCTACCCGCTCCGTTTCCTGTAATATCACTTCTTGTTCTGTCATATGGTACACTCATCCTCCGGTACGTTAAACGTTTATAACCTTGAAAAAAAACCGTAGGGAACCCCTACGGTCACTTCATTTATTCAAAAAAGACAGGCAGAACAGACAATCGCCTTCCGTCCGCAAATGTCCATAATAGACGTTGCAGATATGGAATCCTTCATGATACAGTCGGGCTAAGTTGTCGTAACCTTCACCCACCACATCCTCACCTGCAGCTGGACCAGCCGGTCTTGCAACAGGGGCAAGAGCAGATGAGATCGGCAGATCTGCTGCTGCTTCACGCTTAAGCAGTTTGCGTAACTGCTCATTTTCGATGGTAAGCCGCTGATTATCCTCCAGCAGCTCTTTGACAATCATTTTTAATTCTGCTAAGTCACCGTGCAACTGACCCATTTGGGTTTCCATTTCATGAATGTGCGTAAACAGATTTTTCTTTTCCAAGTTTCCACCCCGAAGCAACCTTTATGGTTTACTTGATAACGACGTCATCCAGCGGAAGTTCTTTGACTTTACTGATGTCGAACAGTTGAACATGTACCGTGCGGCTACCGGCATTAATTCCAACAACTTTGCCTTCACCTAATGAAGTGACGACTACTTTGCCTACAGCCGGCAGCTCTTCTCTCACGCTCTCATAATTATCATGCTCAAATTTCAGACAGCACATAAGTCTTCCGCACAACCCTGAAATTTTCGTCGGATTCAGTGACAGGCTCTGATCTTTAGCCATCTTGATTGATACCGGCTCAAAATCACCCAGCCAAGAGGAACAGCATAATACACGCCCGCAAGGTCCTATTCCACCAAGCATTTTTGCTTCGTCGCGAACACCAATCTGTCTCAGTTCGATTCGTGTCCGGAAGATGCTTGCCAGATCCTTGACCAGCTCGCGGAAATCAACTCTTCCCTCTGCTGTAAAATAAAAAATAATTTTATTGCGATCAAACGTGAATTCCACATCGACCAGCTTCATTTTGAGGCCATGGTCTCTGATTTTATTTAAACAAGTGCCGAACGCTTCCTTGGCTGCACGCTTGTTCTCATCCACCACACGTGCATCTGTATCGCCTGCAACGCGGATAACCTTTTTGAGCGGCAAAACCA
Source organism: Paenibacillus sp. TSA_86.1 (assembly GCF_052691815.1). Classification (NCBI taxonomy): domain Bacteria; kingdom Bacillati; phylum Bacillota; class Bacilli; order Caryophanales; family Paenibacillaceae; genus Paenibacillus; species Paenibacillus sp. TSA_86.1. The sequence continues at coordinate 59,812 of NZ_JBQZGE010000022.1, forward strand.
CATCAGCCTCGCCTACTTCCTTCTTGCCCACGACAACCTTACCGTACTCAACCCCTCGTGCCGTTTCCACGATCACACAGTTCTCTTTCTCGATGGGAAGGTCCAGGGGATCGAAGTAATAAATTTTGCCCGCCTTTTTGAAACGGACACCCACTACACTGTACAAAAAATTAACCCCCTTGTAAGCCAACCCCACTTCGTCTGAAGCCCTGACTTCTTAGGGAACCCGCCGAAGTTATAACCGTTTGCATAGGATTGGAACTCACATGATCCTCCAGCCTTATGCCAAACCGATCAAAAATTGCTCCAGACAAAGCTGGCCATTGACATTAAAACGCAATTTTTTTCTGCATGCCGCGGCCAAATCCATATAGGAAACCCATTGCTCTGTGCTACGGGTAGGTGCCAACTGAGACAGCATGTCTAACTGATCTATAAAAACGATATGTTCATGCCTACCATACTGAACATACAGCATGTCCCTAAACCACAAATGGAACAAACTAAGCAGCATGTCCAGGTGTTCCGAGAGTCCTGTTTTGAAAAGCTTCTGCTGTGCCGAGATCAAAGATGTACTTCCTCTGCCCAGGGACTCCTTCCCTAATTGTAACATTACGTTTCTAATTTCTGCAAACCAATTCTGCTGGAGAATTTCTCTACATGCTTCCAGTCCTGACGCTAAATGGACAGCAGATCGTGCCAGATTCGCAGGATAACCTTCCTCAATCAACGATTGGAGCATTTCCTCCGGGTTCAGTGCACTGAAAGGCACCATCTGAGAACGTGAGCGAATGGTAGGCAGCATGGCTTGTCCATTATCTGTAATCAGAATACCTACTGCGGGAACCTGAGGTTCCTCTAGAAATTTCAACAAACTGTTTGCTGCCTGAACCGTCATTTTCTCAGCTTGCTCTATAATATATACTTTGGGATGCCCCTCCTCTGAACGGTAAGAGAAAATGCGCTGCAAATCCCGAATCTGATCTATTTTAATGTTATTTCCATCCGGCGCAAGCATTGTGAGGTCTGGATGGTTTCCATGTTCTACTTTGCGGCATTCAAGACACTGCCCGCAAGCGTCATCCTCAAGCTCTGTACAGAAGATTGCCTTGGCAAACGCCATTGCTGTCTGTAACTGCCCACTGCCAGATGGGCCGCTAAACAAATATGCATGACTGATGGCCTGACGTCTCAAACTGCTCTGTAGTAATTGCTTGGCCGCCTGCTGGCCCATGATCTGTTGAAAGGACATACTTCCTCCTCAGAAGCTTAAATTAATAAGCATCCCCCGAATTTCTCCTACTTGTTGTAAAAGAGAGATTTTTCCTTCTTCTGTATCCAGTAATTCATCCGCCATAGATAACAGAGCTGAGTCAATCTCATCGATAAGTTTGTATCGCTTACCTCTGCCTCGGCGATCCCAACCCCTCGTCTCTTTCATAGATACACCGCGGCGGACCGTCTCTTCCAGAAATCTTTTGACAAGCTGCTTGTATGCCTTCAGTTCACGAATCGTCATGGATCGAGCCAAACGATCCCCTTGAAGCTGGATTTCACTTAAACGGCGGTTGAGCTCTGCTTGGGAAGCCCGTTCCCCTTGGTGATTCATCATATCAGAGAAATTTTTGGATTGAACCGGCTTTGAGCCTGAATCAGTTGTATTGATTCCAGTCTGTAGCGGTCTGAATCCAGGATTGATTTTCATGGACACGCCTGCTTTCTATCATCGTTAGGCCAATCGCACATCAGCACAGAGCGCATTGCGCCTGTGCGTAAGACGGACCTGGACCTTATGGTTCGAGATAAACTGTATATAATGGTAGAAAAAAGATAATCTATCTTATCTACGATTGTGTTCTAAGTCACTCTCCCATAAGAAGCACATCACTACGGAGTGATCTTCGCTGGGAGAGATTGTGCCGATTCTTGTCGTCAAGAGAAGCGGCCCATAAGTGCCACGTATGCATATGGAATACGTTCTTTTACATCGTTCGTTATCATCATGCAAGATGCAGTCATGCTATCGATAAATGAAAAACACTCATGGATTTCATCTGTGCAAACAGATTAGAAATGCTCGAAACGATCCACCGGAAGAACAAATACAGTTGCTCCGCCGACTTGAACTTCAACAGGCAGTGGCAGGTAAGAGTCGGTCGTTCCACTCATCGGTGTAACCGGAGTTACGAGCTGTTCACGAACCTTACAACTGCTGCGAATAACATTCATGACGGATTCGACTTGACTATCATCGACACCGATCATAAACGTCGTGTTGCCTGCCTTCAAAAATCCACCCGTACTGGCAAGCTTGGTTGCCCGAAAGTTCGCTTTGACCAATGCACTGGATAATCGGTTGCTGTCTTTATCCTGTATAATCGCAACAATCAGTTTCATCCTGCATAACCTCCTTTAGAATAAGCATTTTTAACAAAATGCCCATGTCTATATATTAGACAATTACTCGTCAAAATCCTTCAAAATTCCGGTTTCCAGCGACAAAATCATCGCTTTCTGCACTTCATCGGGAGCCTTTGAAGCATCGATAATTTTGATGCGCTCCGGAAACTGTTTCTGGAGCAGGAAGTAAGCTTCACGTACTTTACGATGAAACTCCAGGTTCTCCAGATCAAGACGGTTAACCTCACGACCATCGTGGGACTCAATACGACCAAGTCCCTGTTCTGGCTCAATATCCAGATAAAGTGTCATATCCGGCATCAGATCCCCAATCGCAAAACGGTTGATTGCCCATACATTCTCTATTCCAAGGCCACGAGCATATCCTTGATAGGCCAGACTGCTGTCAACGAACCGATCACAGATCACGGTTTTTCCGGCTTGCAGAGCCGGTTCTACCTTCTCCGCCAGATGCTGGCTACGTGCTGCTGCATAGAGCAGTGCTTCGGTTCGGGCATCCATCGCCGTATGAAGAGGGTCCAGGATGATGCTACGTATTTTCTCCGCAATCTCAATCCCGCCAGGCTCCCTTGTGACTACGTAAGGTATACCCCGTTCCTCAAAATAAGAACCGATTCTACCGATCATCGTCGTTTTCCCCGAACCCTCTCCTCCTTCCAGCGTAATGAATTTACCTCTGCCCTGCATATGCTTCCCTGCCTTCTGTATCATAGCTGCATCACTTAACGGCTATTATGCACATGCCTAGATCCTCCTGCTTCAGAATATGATCTTCCTTGCCCAGAGGTGTATAGTCACAACTGCATTTAATAACACAAAAATAATACAAGCTTGTTTTCTTTCTATCATACTATAACGCGCCTTTTACTCCAACAGGCATCATGTGTCCTTTTTCAACCATACGTTTTAGCATTTGAAAGTGGCATAACTATGTCTGTTGTTAGCTTCGCAGACAAGTACATCCTCTATAACTCAGGCTTCATAACCTTTAATCTTCGATTTTTATGATCAGAAATCCCATGAAACTTGGCCCCTGCATCGCGTAGGACTTGAATTCGCTCTGCCACTTTTGGAGTTATTTGCTCGCCAGGATATACCAAAGGAATCCCTGGAGGATACGGAATAACCATCTCTGCAGATCGATACCCCGCACAGTCTTCAATCGGAACCTCAATCATATCTGTTTCCCTGATCGGTTGAAGAGAGAATAGAACGGGCTCTGAGAAAAGTTCATTTTCTTCTATATTGTTCCACGTGGAAACATAGGTTGATGAGTCATTTTGAGAAGCGCCCTCTACAGAGTAGGTCGATGGCATCGAAGGCTCGGGCTTACAGGCAATATTAATATGCTGTAAAGCCTGTAACACATGCTTGGCATCATCCACTGTCGAGCCAAGACTAAAGAGCAGGACGACGTAACGCTCGTCGCTCATCTCTGGCACGCAGCCGCAAGCTTCCAGCTGCTGCTGCAGCTCATAACCGCTCAGTACCCCTGCGTCGTCATAAATGACGACCTTGAACGGGTCCTGAGCGGTATATCCTTTGCGGCCAGGCATCGCCGCCGCAATTGCATCGCCGCAGAGCGGCTTCTGTTGCTGCAGCGAAGCCGCAGGCTGCAGCCACTGGAAGCGCGGCAGCTCCGCGAGGCCGCCCTTCAAAGCTTTCACGGCAGCGAGTCCTGCCGTGAAAGCTTTCGCGCCGTGCACATGCACTAGCCGGCGCGACAGATCAAGCGAAGCCATCACCGGGTAGGATGGGCTTGAGCTTTGCACCATCGCCAGACGCTGCCGAAGCAGGGACCGATTCAACCGTGGTCCCTGAATGTGCAGCATGGCTCCCATGGTGAAAGCGGCCAGCATCTTATGCGTTGACTGCACTACACCGTCTGCTCCGCAAGACAGTGCAGACACAGGCAGCTCCGGATGCTGCCCATAATGCGCGCCATGCGCTTCATCCACGAGTAGTGGCATACCCGCCTCGTGGCATACCCCGGCAATGGGCGTCAGATCCGCGCCCATGCCATAATAATTCGGCAAAGTGACAAATACCCCCTTTGCCTCAGGATACTTCTGGACAGCAGCCTGAACCGCCTCAACCGGCGGCATTACAGCAAGTCCAGATTCAGGGTCAACCCAGGGCTCCAGAAATACCGCTCTTGCGCCCGCCAGCATTAATCCATGGATAACTGATTTATGTACATTACGCTGCACCAGCACGATGCTTTCTGGCTCATCACAGATCGTGAGCAAAAGAGACAAATTACCGGCGGTACTTCCTCCTACGAGAAAGAAACTTTCTTCGGCACCAAAACAATCCGCTGCAAGCTCCTGCGCTTCCTTAATCACTCCCTCAGGATGATGGAGATCGTCTGTGCCAGTAATCTCTGTAACGTCCATCTCCATCATCTCCAGATAAGCACGTATCGGTACGGATATACTGCTAGAGGGTTCTTCATTATTTACATTTTCTCGTGTAATAAATCCAGGATCATCCTCTTCATTTTGCCTCTTTAGTTTTGCTCCTCTAGCATGTAAAGTTTCTGCATACCGAGCATCTCCTTTTTCCTCTGTTTGTTGCATCCACTGATGATAGACTTGTCCATTTTTATGTCCAGGCACATGAAATGAATGCTGCTTCATATGACGGTATGCCAGCAATGCTTCATATAAAGGAGCTTTCTCTTTTCCTATCCCTAATTTATCGTTTTCGTTCATGAAATATCCATCCTGTTACTTTATTTATTTTCTTAAAACTAACATTTGTACTTTCTTGGTATCCAGCATACGCCTTCTGCACATATCCGACAAGACAATCCCATGCCATACAACAAAAAAGGGCCTCTAGGGCCCTATACTCTTTAACATCACCGTACGAATTCTAACCTCTATGTGGAAAATAAGACATTCTTTAAGCGTTCTTCTGCACCCAAATCTGTTTCATCTGATGAATAAAAAAATTGTACTTCGCATCCTGCGCATCGGTATGAACCATCTCTGCCTCACAAGTGTCACATATGAATTCAGATACAATAAAAATGCCTTCTCTCTTCCGCTGCTCGCAAATAATACATGTGTGTTCGGCATGTTCTTCCATGAACCATCCCACCTTGTTTTACGTTTACTATCAGTATTGCACAGTTTCTATTATTTTAAACATTTTCATAGTGCTTTCTTTCTATAAAATATATATATTCACTCACCTCTTGATGGGTGTCTGTACCGAAAATATACAATGCCTTATCTATTCATCATGATTTCTGGCCTTACATATACCCATACTCTTTTCATGAGACTTTGATATTTCACGGCTACCTTTGCCTCAATTCAAACTTCTTTATAATTAATCTTAAAAAAACTTGGAATTTCAGCCGATATATAAGATATGATAACGATATCAAAGTCTGACAAGCCAAATACATCTTTTTATCAATCTTCATCTCTCAATACATATGTATACTCTATCACACGTATCCCTGAAGGAGGATTTAAAATCGTATGATCGCCGAACCGGAGAACAAGGCAACCTTTTATCAGTACCGGCTTCTGAAAAAAAAAATTGTCGCTCGTAGTGTCATGCACAGCTACCTGTGTCTCCCCGTTATGATGCTCCTATTTAGTTTGCTAGCCTTCTCCTGGAACGGCCTCTTTTTCTTTTTGCTAGCAGCGCCGATTACCGTCTGGATCCATTATGTCATTGCCAGAACCATATTGCTGCTGGTCCGAACCTCTTATGCCAAGCGTTGGCATTGGAACCTGCGCATGCCATGGTTTGGTTATGTACCAGATCAGCATTTCAGTTACCGGATGTTTATCCGGGTCCATCTGAATATGAGCTGGATTGGGTTGTGCATCATCACCGTATGCTTGCTGTGGTCTCCTTTGTCCTTCACGCTGTCGCTAATATTCTGGCACCTGTGGTTACTTGGGCCTCGCTTTTATGTAATACTGATTCTTTCTCGCGAACGTAAAGACGGTCTTATCAAATTAAACGATCAAGATGTCTCTTATTACTTGCAGTGAAATAGTCCCATCTATTAATCATACTTAGTAAGAAAAGGTTATCCACAGTGGATAACCTTTTCTTACTTCCTTTTTATGTTATCCACAACAAAATCTATTTAGCTCATGCTCCCTCCCTAAATTTTAGAATGTCCCTCCAGCTCACTGAACCTCCATAAATCATAATTTATCCATACTATTTCACTCGTAGTCAAACAAAAAAAGCCCTCATCCTACCGATGAGAACTTCCGCTTTATAAGAACATTACAATGTTAATTCGTACAATTGAACACATTCAAAATTTAATCCTCTTCACCAAGTGACTTTACTGTGGTTTGGGTCGTTTCATTTCGAGGAACCATCAACGTAAAGGAACCATCATGAACGGCCAACTGTACAATATGGCCATCCTTTGAGAAAACATGCAAGTTCCTTGAAGAATTCGATGAACGCTTGGCCTGTCTCTCCGTCCATCCCCAACTTTTAATCTCGTTAAGATAAACCTCCGGTAAGCTGGTACTCTCACTGATTCCAGCCAATGTATATCGAACATAATCCATATCTGAATTATTCTCAGATTGGTCAGATTTATTCGCTACTTTTGGTACAGGGAAACTCTTCTCATTAACCGCACCTTCATATGAGATCCATACTGATCCAGCAGCTTCACCACAGCCTGCAAGAACGACTGTTAGACAAAGCAACAGAAGTGAATGGAGTCCAAATCTCCGCCAACTTAACACACACACCCTCCTTTTCACAGCTGCACAATCCAGCTCTTCGGTCAGGTACTTTTAGCATATTTAACATAGTCCTATTATACTGGTTTTATCCCTGCCATCCGTAACAAAAATGTTACCTTCCCATAACGAAGATGTCAGAGCTTTATACCAAAATATATAAAATCA
>NZ_JBQZGE010000023.1:0-63741 GCF_052691815.1 Paenibacillus sp. TSA_86.1
ATCTCATTTGTGCTTCCAAACCATACAGTCCGAAGACATGTACCGATTTTTCAGCGTCGATCTTGCAAGCAAGATCATTACTCACTCGTTGTTCAGTTTTCAAAGATCAAACATTCAATATAAAACGTTGTTTTTCAGGTTGTCGTCGTTTCAGCGGCGACTTTTATAATGTATCATAGCCGAATTCTATTTGCAAGCATTATTTTTAACTTTTTTAATCATGTTAACAAATATGCTTGTTCAATCCATCGGCTCCTTAAAAAATGGAACGAAAATTAATTTACCATATACTCATGAAATGGTCAACCCTATTTCGACAAAATATTGATTATTCACTTTAACAATACACCAATGAGTCAGAGGCACAGACTCTATAGAGAGTGCTGCTCCTCTCCTCATCCTCATGCAAATTTATATTTTCAGCCTTAACATCACGGCTTGGAGTGCTTTAACTTGCCGCCTCTTGCATACTTGGATAACTCTTTGGGCGGGGCAAATCGTGCATACATTCGGAATACAGTCTTGTACCGACTCGCTATAGCATATTTAATCTCCTGATCAAGACGATGGTCGCTCAGATCGAACAACATTTCATCCAATTCTTTGCGCAATACATAGTCCAGCTCTTTGCATTCCTTCTCGTTAAATAGCATACCCAGCATTCATAGTTCTCCTTTTTGTGCATAGCCTCTATAGTCACACTGCAGCATTTCAGCAACGTTTCTGATGAAGCAGATCTCTTTTTGTCTGCACTGCTGAAACCCGTTTTATTGTTATGGTCAAATTATTGGGAATTTATGAATGCAGGGTATCACAAAATTTCACTAAAAAGAATTTTAACCTCTCACAAGTGCATATGTGAGTGTGCTCTCAATAATGGCTGCAACGAGGAGTAAGACGACGATCCAAAAGCTTGCCGTTAATGTCATGCTCATAAACTCTTTCCATCGTGATCCAATCAAGCCACGTTTGTCGCCTCCCATTTGTGCAAGACTGCGTACCGCCAGACCACCGAACTTTAATCCAAATGCACAGGCAATAATAATAACCGGGATCTCGATAATCCCGTGAGGTAGCAAACCCTTAACGACGATATCGAAAAAGCTGGCTCCATAATTCATCGAGGTATGAACAACAAAGCCCAGCACCATGCCGTTAATTAGCAGAAAAATGATGGGTAAGATGCCAAAGAAAACACCTGCATAGATGACCAGCACACTTTTGATAGCATTATTGAAAAAAATGAGCAAAAAGAAATTCCATTGCACATTCCCTCCCTGCTGCAACTGTTGGCTGATTTGGCGAAGCCCATCAATCTGATTTAACAACAACTGTTCCAGTGGCCCTGTACTTATCCATCCAGCTCCAATCCCCACAGCAAACAACAGAAATGACCAGATTAAAGCTCCCCTGATCTTGCCCATGTCTCTCATAAAAGTACTGAATTTTAACATAACAACCTCCTGATAATCGAAATGATGGACAAACAACGATGTAAAACGAATAACTGGTCAGTACGAGCATACATTGGAAAGTAAACAAGCATTTCTTTATTGGGAGAGGGGCGCTTAGCGAAATGAACTCGTTCTATGTATTTAGCGGCAAAAAAATCAAACGTAACCTGATTGTGCTCGTTGCTGCCATCTTTGCGATTGGTATTATTTATCTGGAAAGCGGAAACGTATCTGTGTTCTCGGAAGAAGCACCTTCCGCCGTCTACAGTGTTCCAACCGACAAAAAGGTCATTGCACTTACCTTTGACATCAGCTGGGGGGATAAACGCACCGAGCCGATTCTAAAAGTTCTTCAAGAGAACAAAGTGCAGAAGGCCACCTTCTTCCTCTCTTCACCCTGGAGCAAAACGCACCCCGAGATTGTTACTGCCATCAAAGATGCAGGATATGAGATTGGCAGTCATGGACATCGGCACGAAAACTACAGCAGTTTAACTGAAGAGCAAATCCGTAAGGAAATTTCGACAGCTCACAGCATTTTAACCGATTTAACAGGAAAAGAACCGAATTTACTGCGATTGCCTAATGGAGACTTTGATAAACGCGTGCTTCAGGTTGCGAACAGTCTAAACTATCAAGTTGTACAATGGGACACCGATTCTCTAGATTGGAAAAATCCCGGGGTGCAAACGATTGTCGATCGTGTCGTCAGTAAAGCCCATCCCGGTGACATCGTCCTGCTGCATGCCAGTGACTCTTCGAAACAGACCCATGAAGCTTTGCCAGTCATCATCGATAAATTGAAAAATCAGGGATATGAGTTCGTGACCGTGTCCGAGATGCTTAATCACTCCAGTGTAAAAGGCAAGGAAGTACGTGATCAAGCCAGCGGCCAATAATGAAACAAGAGTACCCTAAAGAACGAAAGTTTAGGTTCACACCCTGCTCAAACGATACCTGCACCACGAAGTGGAGCCATGATACGTAAAAAGTTGAAAAGAGCTAACTTGGTTAGCTCTTTTGGTGTTTTCATCATATGGATGCTTTTTGATGTTAATCGACGCTTACAAGTCCGTATTCGTTCATCGGCTCGGAGCGGGCTCCACAGATCTTTCTTTTGTGACATCGACCAGTTTGTGCAAAATCAACATCTGGTATGCATTACATAACAGCAAAGGGATCACAATAAATATGGTGGCCGCATTAACGTCAATGCGTAATACACCGATCGTCTCCACAGCCGTTACGGCTATCATGAAAAAGAGCGTTGGTACGAGCGCGGAGATATGCGTCTGTTTTATTTTCACGTAAGCGGTAACAATTGCCGTCGCCAAAATGATCAATCCCAGCACAATGTCCGAGATGCGCTCCCTGCCTCCTCCAACAAACAGACGTAAAAACATGATGTCCAGCAACGCCAGCACGGTCAGCACAATCTGAACCATTTGCCACCCGCGTCTTGGAAACACACCTTTCCCCATATAATTTAATATGAGATATGCAAAGAAACCCATTTGTGAATATACGCTAATCATCACTCCGGAGCCAAACAGAATCAGAAGATACAGCATAAAATCAGCAATTCCGTTCATTTTTTCTCCGTTTACCAACATCATAATCAATCCTGTACCTAATGCTCCCGCGGCGCCAATAAGCAAGGCTGTCCAAAACAGGAAAAACCATCTACGCAAATTCAAATGTTTTCCACCCCCGAGAGTTTATTTTACCAACCTTCACAGCAAAAAACCATCATTGCTCAACATATTTCCCCCTTTCCCATCACATACTACATCCAGTATCTATTCAAGGAGGGATTGTACACATGAAACGGCCTATGTGGCAGCTATGCTGCATTGTATTGGGACTATCCGCCATGCTTGCCGGCTGTGGTTCAGATCAGAGTTCTTCGCCTCCTCAGGGCAGTTATAAAGAGATGAAAACGATGGTCGTAGATATTTTGAAAAGTGATGAAGGCAAGAAAGCGGTTGAAGAAGCTCTAACGGGTCAAAGCAGTTCTGGCGGCGGTGGAGGAGGTGGTGGTGGTGGCTCTGAAGAAGGGGGCAGCTCGGGCGGTGGATCGGGAACAGTCGGTATGAAAATGTTAATGCCTATGCAATCTTCGGAACAAATACGTATTGCTGTAAAAGACACCATAACCGCTCCTGAATACCAGAAGGAATTCGAGAAGATCATGACCGACCCGCAATTTGCCGGTGAATTCGCCAAAGTGATCAATGCACAGAGCAAACAATTGCACATGCAGCTAATTAAAGACCCGACGTATCAAAAATCAATCGGGGATATTATGAAATCACCTGAGGTATCCAAGATGTTTATGGATATGACCAAAACCCCGGAATACCGCAAACAGACGATGACCGTTATGCAAGAAGTCATGCAAAATCCTTTATTTCGTATGGAAGTCCTTACTTTGCTGAAAAAAGTGGTACAAGAAGAGCTTCAGCCCAAAGTAGAAAGTGGTGGCGGGCAAAAGGGGCAGGAATCCGGTGGTCAGGACGGTGGAGATGGTGGCAGTGGTGATTCTGGAGGCGGAGACTCTGGTGGTGGCGGTGGAAGTTCATAAAACGAAACGTACATCAGGAGTTCGTTAAAATTTATTGATGATGGACGCCCATCCTCAAACTTGAGCTGATGTCAAAAAGCCTGCATCCTAAGCACCGGACGCAGGCTTTTACCTATTTACCTATACTCGTATTAATTACAACGCTTATTCAAATTTAGACTCGATCGACCGGGCAACTTCGTCATAAATAGCTCCGATTGTCGTTTCTGCCTTGTACACAGATGGTGAGAAATCCGGCTCGGAAGGATGATTGTCTGGAGCACCCAATGGAATCTGAGCCAGGAGCACCGTGTGCAGGCTTTCCGCAAGGCGCCCGCCCCCGCCACGACCAAATACATATTCCTTCTCTCCACATTTGCCACATTCGTAGTAAGCCATGTTCTCAACCACACCTAGTAGCTCATGCTCCGTTTGAATGGCCATCGCTCCGGCACGTGCTGCAACAAACGCTGCAGTCGCATGTGGAGTCGTGACAATGATCTCTTTGCTCTGCGGCAGCATTTGATGGACATCAAGCGCGACATCGCCCGTACCTGGAGGCAAGTCCAATAACATATAATCCAGTTCGCCCCACTGTACGTCTGTGAAAAATTGACGCAGCATCCGGCCAAGCATCGGACCACGCCAAATCACCGGGTTATTCTCTCGTATAAAGAACCCCATGGACATTACTTTGACGCCAAAACGTTCGACCGGTTGAATGACACCGTCTTCCACGACTGGAAATTCTTCAATTCCCATCATATCAGGTACACTGAACCCATAAATATCGGCATCAATGAGGCCTACTTTCTTCCCTTGACGTGCCAAAGCTACTGCCAGATTAACGGTAACAGTCGATTTACCCACGCCCCCCTTACCACTAGCTACCGCGATAAAACGAACTCCCGATTCAGGACTCAATAGTTCATGTCCATCCAGTCCAGCTGCATGGCCCTTTACAAGCACTTCATCCTGATCTTGATCTTCTTCCGCTTGTCCCATGTTAAGGCTCTCACGGTCATGCTCAGACGCTGCACGTATGCGGATATGTACATCCTTCACCCCTTGCTGCGAGAGCAGGTTGCGCGCGGCATCCGTTAAAGCGGTTGCATCTTCTGGCCGATTCTCCAGTGTCACCATGCTTAATGCCACATGATGTTCCTTCACCATAATGTCACGAATCCATCCCAGCTCCGTCAAGCTTTGTCCCAGCTGCGGTTCCTGTAATGGCTGTAAAAGTTCAAGTATCTGTTCTTTTGATAACATCAGACAGCACCTCGGTTTTATCTATTGGCATGTGTTAGGTATGCTGTTCCAATTATAGCACTACCTTTCTTCTTCTGACTAACTTTTCGGATGTTCCCCTGCGGAATATCGGAGAATCCCGTTGTAAATAGATGCAGCTACTTTTCGTTGGTACGCTTCATCAGCGAGCATCCTTGCCTCTTCTGGATGGGACAAAAAGCCGACCTCTACGAGGGCTGACGGGATTTTAAGAGCCTGCAGCAGATAAACGGTACTCACCGTTTTTGCTATACGGTCTGTATTTTCCAGATTACGAATGATTTCGGCTTGAAGCAGGTTTGCCAGTCCTTCATTATCGGGATGGTTAGGTGTGTAGAAGACCTGTGCACCGCTCCACCGATTGGAAGGCACACTGTTCATATGAATGCTGATGAATAGATCGGCTTGTTTATCTTCGATGTGCCGCACTCTTTGCTTGAGATCCTCTGTTTTGCGTTTGGAGTACCCTCTCGTTCCCTCTTCGGCCAGATCCTTATCGCTTTCACGAGTCATAACAACAAGAGCACCAGCCTGCTGCAAATAGTCTCTGACATACAGCGCAATAGACAAGTTGATATCTTTTTCGATAACCCCCTGTCTGCTTACAGCGCCACCATCTGGACCTCCATGACCCGCATCAATGGCGATCACTTTTCCGGCAAGAGGCAGACCCCAATATCCTGATGTCTTGGTAGAGGGCATTTCATACGAAACCACCAACACAAACATGGCCAGCAAGCATAGACTCAGCATAACCCTCTTCACCGTCTTCAAGCGGATCCAAACCACCAGATGTTTCCCCATGTTTTTGCGCATAAAAAAACCACCTCGTCCCTATAAATGACTCTAATCATCTATATGGGACAAGATGGACAAATATACCCTTACCTTAGGAATGGACTTGTTCTGCCATACCCTCAATCAGCACCTCAGCAACTTCAGGACGTGTGAATTGAGGTGGCGGACATTCACCATTACGCAGCAATCCACGCACCTTGGTTCCGGACAGGGTCAGGTGGTGCTCCTTGTCATGAGGGCAGGTTTTGCTGGAAGCCATATTTCCGCACTTGGTGCAGAAGAAGCTATGTTCGAAGAACAGCGGTGTAATGCCTAGTTCCTCAGCGGAAAAATTCGAGAAGATCTCTTGTGCTTCATAAGTTCCGTAGTAGTCACCTACACCCGCATGATCACGTCCTACAATAAAGTGGGTACAGCCATAATTTTTACGTACCATCGCATGGAAAATAGCCTCACGAGGCCCGGCATACCGCATAGCAGCCGGGAATACGCCCAGAAATGAACGATCCGCCGGATAATAGTTCTCCAGCAGTACCAGATAACTCTTCATGCGCACATTCGCAGGAACATCATCAGATTTTGTTTCACCCACAAGCGGATTCAGGAAAAGCGCATCAACAATCTCCATCGCACTTTTCTGGATATACTCATGCGCCCGGTGGACAGGGTTACGTGTCTGAAAACCAACAACGGTTCTCCATCCTTTTTCCTGAAAAATCTTGCGAGTCTCTGCCGGATCATAATAGAACTCTTCGAACTTGGCAGGTTTCGGACGGTTCAACACTTGAATTGGACCTCCTACATATGTAGCAGGACGCTCCAGCAGTTTTTTTACACCCGGATGTTCAGGATCATCGGTCTTAAATACACGGCGTGCTTCCTCTCCCTGATCCACCTGATAGATGCTTTGAACTTCAAGCAGACCATATGTTACCCCATCTGCATCACCAACGAGAGCTACAACCTCACCTTTGCGAAGGGATGCAGCTTGTTGATCATCTACAGCAAGGGTAATCGGTATGCTCCATACTGTACCGTCAGCCAAACGCATACGGGAAACGACGGAAAGATAATCTTCCTCATTCATGAATCCCTGAAGCGGTGAAAACGCACCTACACCGATCAAGTCCAAATCTGAGATGGTCCAGGTATTAATTCGCAACGAGTTCAGCGTCTTACTTTCCTGCAATAGTTGCTCACGTTCTTCTCCTTGTACGACACGCTGTACCAGCGCACCTCCATGAGGCAGAATCGAAGTCATCTTGTCAGCTCCTTATTTATGCATCCGCAATTTGATGAAAACCAATTATTTATCAATTACTGTTTATATGGCAACACTGTTCACACCATCATTAAGCTCTTATTTATGCAGTCCACATTCCGTTTTATCATTGCCAGACCAGCGTCCCGCACGTGGATCTTCTCCAGGCATAACCTGCCGTGTGCAATGCTCACAGCCGATACTCGGGTAATTCTGATCATGCAGCGGATTGTATGTCACGTTGTTAGCACGAATGTAGTCCCACACATCCTCGCTCGTCCAGTGTGCAATTGGATTAAATTTCATCAGTCCAAACTTCGTATCATATTCAACCTTCTTCGAATTTGCACGCGTCGGCGCCTGATCTCTGCGAATACCCGTAATCCATGCATCATACTGCGAAAGAATACGTGTCAGCGGCTCCACTTTGCGAATGTTACAACATGCATTAGGGTCTGATTTCCACAATTCTTGCCCATGTTGTGCAGCTTGTTCTTCCGGTGTGATTTTTGGAGATACTTTTACAAATTCAAGATTGTACTTTTCTTGCATCCGATCACGCGTATCATATGTTTCCTGGAAATGAAAATCTGTATCCAGATAAAAAATATCAGTGGAAGGGCTGATTTTTTGCATCATATCTACAAGCACAACATCTTCTGCACCAAAGCTGCACGCAAATGTGATATTAGGAAATGTTTCAATCGCATAACGAATAATATCTTCCGGGCTTGCTTGCTCCAGTTCCTCTGCTTTTGCGCGCGCTAATTCTTCCTTTTCTAACAAGTTCATTGTTCAGTTTCCCCCATTCATGATCTAAAAGAACATAAAGCCGACTAATCTAATATGAATTATGTATAGTATAAATCTTTCACTCGGGATGTCAATGCCTGCCATCTGGTAAATTACATCAGTTCCTTCTTCAAAAAAACATCACAATAGAGTTGAATTTAGCGTTTATTAGGCTTTCACATAAAAACCAGACTAAATCATTCGGAAATCTGATAAGGATAACTTTTGAGTCATTAAGTTCTAGTGTTGCATAAATCGTTGCTATTGTTGGACTTATGGCAAAATCTGAATCGTTAATTTGAATCAACAAACAGTTTATTCTACTAGTCCTTCACGATCACTGAGAAAATTTAATCCTCATATCTGTTACTCCTTCAAACATCAAAAGTAAGAAGCCTTTATCATATTCATAAGAAAGACTGATAAGCAGGACATGAGTAACAAGACATGAGAAACAGGTGATCTCTGAGTTATTGCCAAGGCTAACAGTATACCTTAGAAGCACAATAGGAAGGCAGTTAGACATGTAGAGAAAAGTCAGGGATTGAGAGAGGCGGTAGATATGATTATGTGGAATTTGATTTTACATGTGTGCATGCGCAACGTATCTTTTCCATCTAAATAATAAAAAAAGCCCCTGGCCAGAGCCAAGGACTTTGAAAAATCTTAACGTTTGGAGAACTGAGGTGCGCGACGAGCCGCTTTAAGACCGTATTTTTTACGTTCTTTCATACGTGGGTCACGAGTCAGGAATCCTGCTTTTTTCAGGGATGCACGGTATTCCGGATCTGCTTTGAGCAGAGCGCGGGAGATACCATGACGGATCGCGCCGGCTTGACCGGAGATTCCGCCACCATGAGCGATAACCAAAACGTCATAGTTAGTGAGCGTTTCTGTCAAAGTCAGTGGTTGTTTTACGATCAGTTTAAGTGTTTCCAAACCGAAGTATTCATTAATATCACGTTTATTGATGACAATGCGTCCTTCACCCGGTACAAGGCGAACACGTGCTACCGAATGTTTACGACGACCTGTCCCATAGTATTGTACTTGTGCCATGAAACTGTCCTCCTTTTAATTAACCGCGAAGTTCGTAAACTTCTGGTTTTTGTGCTGCGTGTGGATGCTCAGTGCCTCTGTACGCTTTAAGTCTCAGCTTCATTTTCTCGCCCATGCGAGTTTTAGGAAGCATACCGCGAACAGCCAATTCCAACATACGTTCAGGTTTGTGTTTAACCATCTCTTCTGCAGTAGTTACTTTCAAACCACCTGGGTGCATCGAGTGACGGTAGTATTTTTTACCTTGCATTTTTTTACCAGTCAATACAATTTTCTCTGCATTGATGATAACAACGAAATCGCCAGTGTCCACATGTGGAGTGAATTGTGGCTTATGTTTGCCGCGGATCAAAGCAGCTGCTTCGCTCGCCAAACGTCCGAGGGTTTTGCCTTCAGCATCAATGATGTGCCATTGGCGCTCAACTTCGTTAGGCTTCGCCATGTACGTAGTACGCATGAAAATTTCCTCCTTAAATGTTCAAAATCATCATTTTTCATTTATCTTCGTTCGTTAAGTGATAACTTTAGGTGTTGATGGATAGTTGTTGCAATGTGAACATCTTAATTGGGGCTGTGGGAAAGCCATTAAGAAAACACAACTTTTATATTACATGATAGACGATCAAATCGCAAGTATTATTTAAGTATAATCGCTTACTATTTTAATCTTTTTTGTATTCAAGATCCCAGAGCATTAAACCGCAGCTAACTGCTGTAGGTCCAGCAGCAGAACGGTTGCATGCAGCAATCATATTCGGCACATCAGAGGCTTTCCGTTTGCCCTCTCCGATCTCCAGCAGTGTCCCGACAATGATCCGCACCATATGCTGCAAAAAGCCGTTACCGCTCACATAAATGTGAATGACACCCTGATCGCGCGGATGATCCCTGCACATTGAACGGTCCACTTCTATCCATGCTTCGTATACCGAGCGTACATGATTCTCTTTCTGAGACTTGCGTGAAGCAAAGGACGTAAAGTCATATGTGCCTATGAAATGACGCAGGCCTTCCTCCATAGCAGGGATGTCCAGCTTGGCATGATGATGATGCTGCAGTCTCCTGTTAAAGACATCCGGAAATTGGTTAGCATTGACCGTGTATCGATAGGTCTTCTTTTTCGCTGCATAACGAGAATGAAAATCTAGCGGTACTTCAATAGCATCAATAACAACAATGTCGGATGGCAATCTGGAGTTGAGTGCGATACACCAACGTTCCACCGGAATCTGAGACGCTATAGGAAAATTGAAGATTTGTCTGCGAGCATGAACGCCTGCATCCGTTCGGCCTGAACCCGTGATTTTAACAGTTTCACCAGTCAATGCACGAATAGCATCCTCAAGGTGATCCTGTATGGTATTGCCTCCTGGCTGTATTTGAAAGCCGTAGTAGGCCGTTCCATCATAAGTTACCGTCATACATAAGTTGCGCATATTACCACACCTTTGTTCCATACTATACATAAGCCTATCCCGAACAGCAAAAGAAGCCCCTTACGGAGCTTCATTTACAGCACGAATTCCGAAATGAAGAGAAAAAAAGGGTTGAACCAGAATCACTTAGACTCTGTCCCCTTTCCTCATCTCACATCTGTATTACGCGCGGTCTACTAGTTCCAAGTAAACCATAGGCGCTGCGTCACCACGACGAGGTCCCAGTTTCAGGATACGTGTGTATCCACCTGGACGCTCAGCGTAACGACCGGACAATTCGCTAAACAGTTTTTGGATTGCATCTTGCTCACCATCGATCGTTTCGCGGCGAACATAAGCTGCCACTTGGCGACGGGCATGAAGATCTCCCTTTTTCGCTTTAGTGATCAATTTTTCAGCAATAGAGCGAACCTCTTTTGCTTTCGCTTCAGTTGTCTGAATACGCTCGTATAAGAACAGGTCGGTTACCAGGTCACGGAACAAAGCCTTACGTGCACTGGAATTACGGCCCAACTTTTGGTATGCCATTGTTTTCCCTCCTTCACTTCAAGCACTCAGCTGACTATTCTTCTGTACGTAATCCCAAACCAAGTTCCTCAAGCTTCTCTTGAACTTCTTCCAAAGACTTGCGTCCGAGGTTCCGGACTTTCATCATGTCTTCTTCCGTTTTCGTAGTCAGCTCTTGTACGGTATTAATACCAGCACGTTTGAGGCAGTTGTAAGAACGAACAGAGAGATCCAGCTCTTCAATCGTCATTTCGAGTACTTTTTCTTTTTTGTCTTCTTCTTTTTCAACCATGATCTCTGCATCCTTCGCTTCGTCTGTAAGACCCACGAAGAGCATCAGATGCTCGGTCAAAATTTTAGCGCCAAGGCTTACAGCCTCTTCAGGACGAATACTTCCGTCAGTCCAAACTTCCAACGTGAGCTTGTCATAGTTGGTTACTTGGCCTACACGCGTATTTTCCACAGCGTAGTTTACGCGGCTGATCGGGGTGAAGATGGAATCGACAGGGATGACGCCGATCGGCTGGTCATCGCGTTTATTCCGATCTGCCTGGACGTAGCCGCGACCGCGATTGGCAAAAATACGCATGTGAAGTCTCGAACCTGGTCCGAGCGTAGCAATGTGAAGATCCGGATTAAGGATTTCCACATCGGAATCAGCACGAATGTCTCCAGCCGTGATTGCTCCTTCGCCTTCAGCATCAATCTCGAGCACTTTCTCCTCGTCAGAGTGAATTTTGAGCGACAAAGCTTTCAGGTTAAGGATAACCTCTGTAACGTCTTCCATTACGCCAGGAACTGTAGCAAATTCATGCAGAACGCCATCGATTTGAACCGAAGACACTGCCGCACCCGGCAGTGATGAGAGCAAGATTCGGCGAAGCGAGTTTCCAAGCGTCGTACCATATCCGCGCTCCAGCGGTTCTACTACGAATTTCCCATAGGTGCCATCATCATTGACGTCTACCGTCTCAATTTTCGGCTTTTCGATTTCTATCACTGCAATACCCCTCCTTCAAAACGTCGGTCCTCTATGAAACATTTACCTTCTCTTGCGAAAACATGTAGTAGTATGCCTAAACAACCATTATTAGCAGATTGTGCCGGAAGTATACCACACGCAGGGGCAAATCTCATTAGACACGACGACGTTTTGGAGGACGGCATCCGTTATGCGGGACTGGAGTTACGTCTTTGATCAGGTTAACTTCAAGACCAGCAGCTTGCAAAGAGCGGATCGCTGCTTCACGGCCTGCGCCTGGTCCTTTAACCATAACCTCAACGGATTTCATCCCATGTTCCATTGCAGCTTTGGCAGCAGTCTCAGCAGCCATTTGTGCAGCAAACGGAGTCGATTTACGGGAACCTCTGAATCCGAGGCCGCCGGAGCTTGCCCACGAAATCGCGTTTCCGTGAGGATCCGTAATAGTAACGATAGTGTTATTGAAAGTGGAACGGATATGTGCCACGCCAGATTCAATATTTTTACGGTCACGACGTTTAGTACGTACGACTTTTTTCGGTTTAGCCATTTTCTCTTATCCCCCCTTATTATTTCTTCTTGTTCGCTACAGTACGACGAGGACCTTTACGAGTACGAGCATTCGTTTTCGTACGTTGTCCACGAACAGGCAGACCACGACGATGACGAACTCCACGGTAACAACCGATCTCCGTCAAACGTTTAATATTCAAAGAGATTTCACGACGCAGGTCACCTTCAACTTTGACCTCTTTGTCGATACTTTCACGCAATTTGCTGACTTCATCTTCCGTCAAATCACGAACACGAGTGTTCTGATTGATGCCTGTAGAGCTCAGAATTTTCTGGGAAGTCGTTTTACCGATTCCGAAAATATAAGTCAAGGCGATCTCAACGCGCTTATCACGTGGCAAATCCACACCAGCTATACGTGCCATTTTACGCTACACCCCCTTCATTAACCTTGTTTTTGTTTGTGTTTTGGATTTTCACAGATAACCATTACATTCCCTTTGCGGCGAATGACTTTGCATTTTTCGCAAATCGGCTTGACCGAAGGTCTTACCTTCATGTGAATTACCTCCTCAAAGTTTTGCTTAGCAAAACCCTCTTCGTAAGCATTGACCTTGTTCTACTATTGTAAAACCGGCTTCGAAGCTTTCGCAAGTTTTGCCGGGCAAAACCCGCTTCATAAGCTTCACAGTTCACTGCAACTGTCTACTACTATTTACGGTAAGTTATACGACCTTTTGTTAGATCATAAGGCGATAACTGAACAACTACTTTGTCTCCAGTCAGGATACGGATAAAGTGCATCCGCAATTTTCCGGAAACGTGAGCGAGAATTTGATGACCATTCTCAAGCTCAACCTTGAACGTTGCATTCGGCAGCGGTTCAAGAACCGTGCCTTCCACTTCAATGACATCTTCCTTGGCCATTAGTCAGTCTCCTTTCTCTTCAGCTTGAATGTTGGTGGACTCCAGAAAGGAATGAACCGCATAGCGGAGCTTTCCATTTGTCACCCGACCACTCTCGTTTAAACTGTTTACTACCTCACTGCTAATCATGGGGTGAAGTTCAAGATGAAGAATATTCTTCTTCTTGGGTTGGTCAAACTTTCGTTTGTCTCCATCCGCAATATATACGAACCTATTGTCCACTATAGAAACAATTACTGCGGCTTGGTCCGCATTGCGGCCTTTACGGATCTTCACAAGTTGACCGAGCTGAGGATTCGACGGATTGTTCATGCCTAATCACCTACGCATTCAGTTTCGTGAAAATTTCCATACCATCAGGTGTAACTGCTACGGTGTGTTCAAAGTGGGCACATAACGATCCATCAGCGGTAACGACAGTCCAGTTATCTTCCAACGTTTTCACATACCGTCTGCCCGCGTTAACCATCGGTTCAATAGCAAGCACCATGCCTGCCTTCAACCTTGGTCCACGATCAGGAAGACCATAGTTCGGAATCGATGGTTCCTCGTGTAGATCCGCTCCAATGCCGTGACCGACATATTCACGAACGACGGAGAACCCCTCATCTTCGATATATTTCTGAATTGCATGAGATATTGTAAACAAGCGAACATCTGGTTTTACCAGCGCCAGACCTGCGTATAACGAAGCCTCGGTAACGTCCAGAAGACGACGGGCTTCTTCGGAAATACGGCCAACTGGATAAGTCCAGGCAGAATCTCCATGATACCCCTGGTACTGCGCGCCAATGTCAAACGTAACGATATCGCCCTCGTTCAACTTGCGTTTGCCGGGAAATCCATGTACCAACTCTTCATTCACTGAAGCGCACACACTGGCAGGGAAACCGTTATAACCTTTGAAAGACGGCACAGCTCCTTGACTGCGGATATATTGATCAGCCATATGGTCAAGTTCACCAGTCGTAATACCGGGAGCGATATGCTCTGCCAAGAGACGATGCGTTTCTGCAACAATTCTCCCTGCTTCCCTCATCAAACCCAGTTCCGTTTCGGACTTACCAATGATCATCAATTAACCTCTCAACAAGGACACGATTTCTTGAGAAACTTGATCGATATCCTGTTCTCCGTCCATTTGACGAAGAAGACCCTTAGTTTCGTAGAACGTGAGGAGTGGTGCTGTTTTGTTGATATATTCGTCCAAACGAGTGCCTACACTCTCTTCGTTATCATCAGAGCGTTGGTACAACTCGCCGCCGCATTTATCACAAGTACCTTCCTGCTTCGGTGGATTAAATACGACATGATACGTAGAACCGCAATTTTTACAAATGCGACGACCCGTTAAACGAGCGAGCAATTTGTTGCGATCCACTTTCAGGTTGATCACATGATCAAGACCTGAGTTCAGTCGCTCCAGGATGCCATCCAGCGCCTCTGCCTGAGACAGGGTTCTTGGAAAACCATCCAAAAGAAATCCTTCTCTGCAGTCCGACTGTTGCAATCGTTCTTCAACGATGCCGATGGTTACATCATCTGGTACAAGTAATCCTTGATCCATATATTCCTTGGCTTTCAAGCCAATGGGAGTTCCCTGTTTAATCGCGAGACGAAATGCATCGCCCGTTGAAATATGGGGAATACCGAACTCTTTCACAATGACGTCTGCTTGCGTACCTTTTCCTGCCCCCGGAGGGCCCATGAATAGGATGTTCACGTTATGTCACTCCCTCCAAGACTACCCTACATCAACAAACAGCACAATAGGTGCCGGCAAGTAAATCTTTACTCAACCGGAACCTATCGCCTATTTATTGATAAAACCTTTGTAGTGGCGTTTGATCAATTGGCTTTCGATTTGCTTCATCGTATCCAGCGCAACACCGATAACGATCAGGAGGGAAGTTCCTCCAATTTGCGCTGATTGAGGCAAACCAGAAAGTGCCCCTAAGAATACAGGCAGAACGGAAATGACTGCCAAGAATATGGCTCCGGCCATTGTCAAACGAGTCATGACACGGGTCAGATATTTCTCGGTTGCTTTACCCGGGCGAATACCTGGGATATAACCGCCGTTCTTTTTCATATTATCAGCCATCTGCTGTGGATTCATCTGTACAAAAGTATAGAAGAATGTGAATCCAAAGATCATCACAACATACAGCACCATACCAAGTGGTTTGTGTGTAGTCAAGTTCTGACCAATCCACTGTGCCCAACCTTGATTAGCCCAGAAGTTAGCGATAATCGTTGGGAACATCAATAGCGATGATGCGAAGATAACAGGGATAACACCAGCTGCATTAATTTTCAGCGGGATATGTGTATTCTGTCCACCGTACATTTTGTTACCTACGACACGTTTTGCATACTGTACCGGAATTTTCCGAATCGCCTGCTGAATGTAAATGACTCCAATGATAATCAAAACGATCACGATCGCGATGATCACACCTTTAAGGATGTTCATAAACAACTGATCAGGTTGAATGAAATCAGATTCGATCGTCTGCTTGATGATATTAGGCACCGTAGATAGGATACCCGCAAAGATCAAGATCGAAATCCCGTTTCCTATGCCCTTCTCGGTGATCTGCTCACCAAGCCACATGAGGAATGAAGTACCAGCCGTAAGCACAATCGCAATCAAGATATAATCTGCAAATGTAGCGTTAGGAATCATGTCAGTATTGTACAAGCGATTGAATCCGATCGACGTACCAAACGCTTGAATCAATGCCAACCCAATTGTTAAGTAACG
This sequence comes from Paenibacillus sp. TSA_86.1, assembly GCF_052691815.1. Taxonomy (NCBI): domain Bacteria; kingdom Bacillati; phylum Bacillota; class Bacilli; order Caryophanales; family Paenibacillaceae; genus Paenibacillus; species Paenibacillus sp. TSA_86.1. The sequence continues at coordinate 16,347 of NZ_JBQZGE010000023.1, forward strand.
AGTCAATTGTGCAGATTTTTTCTTACCTTGTTCACCTTGCTTTGCCCATTCCGCTAATTTTGGAATAACGTCCATGGAAAGCAACTGTACTATGATAGACGCAGTGATGTAAGGTACAATCCCGAGTGCAAATATCGAGAACTGAAACAGTGCTCCACCCGAGAATGTATTCAGAAGTCCAAAAACTTCTTTACCCGCAGAATTTGTCGCTTCGAACACATCTTTGTTAACGCCCGGAACGGGGACAAAGGAGCCGATGCGGTATATGATCAGTACAAAAAGGGTAAATAATACCCTTTTGCGCAGATCCTCAACCCGCCAGATATTCTTTAGGGTCTTGAACATTAAATCACCTCGGTTGTACCGCCGGCAGCTTCAATTTTCTCTACCGCAGATTGAGAAAACTTATTAGCTTTAACAGTCAGCTTCACAGTAACTTCACCGTTACCCAGGATCTTGATTCCGGATTTAGCGTTTTTAACTACGCCGTTCGTCATCAAGAATTCTGGAGTTACTTCAGTACCAGCTGCCAAACTATTCAGGTCTTCAATATTCACAACTGCATATTCTTTGCGAGTTGGGTTTACGAAACCGCGTTTTGGCAATCGACGATACAATGGATTTTGTCCACCTTCGAAGCCTGGACGTACACCACCGCCAGAACGAGCGTTTTGTCCTTTGTGACCGCGACCTGATGTTTTACCAGTACCACTACTTGGACCGCGACCAAGACGCTTACGCTCTTTACGGGATCCAGGTGATGGAGAAAGCTCATGTAACTTCATCGTTCGTTGCACCTCCTTAAAGATTTGTGGGATTAACCCGTTCTTATGCTTCTACTTCTTTTACAGCTACCAAGTGACTTACTTTGTTAATCATACCACGGATGGCAGGATTATCGTTTTGAACCACTTTGCTGTTGATTTTGCGCAAGCCCAATGTTTTCACAGTTGTTCTTTGCGTCTCCGGACGTCCGATCAAGCTACGGACGAGGGTAATTTCTAATTTAGCCATGAGAATTCCCTCCTAACCCAGAAGCTCTTCGACGGATTTTCCGCGCAGTTTAGCCACGTCTTCAGCACGCTTCAAACGGGACAAACCTTCCAAAGTCGCATTGACCATGTTCATGGAATTCGAAGAACCCAGAGATTTTGTCAAAATGTCACCTACACCAGCAAGTTCGAGAACCGCACGTACAGGACCACCAGCGATAACACCAGTACCTTCAGATGCTGGTTTCAACAGAACGCGTCCGGCGCCGAACTTACCTGTTACCAAGTGAGGAATCGATGTTCCTACGAGTGGAACGTGTACAAGGTTTTTCTTAGCATCTTCAATACCTTTGCGAATTGCATCAGGTACTTCGCCAGCTTTACCGATACCCGCTCCAACCCAGCCGTTGCCGTCGCCGACTACAACCAGTGCGCTAAAGCTGAAACGGCGTCCGCCTTTTACTACTTTAGCTACGCGATTAATGTTTACTACTCTTTCAGACAGTTCCAAAGTATTCGGATCTACACGCAAGTCGTTAACCTCCTTTTGAAAAATATCTTAAAACTCAAGTCCTGCTTCACGAGCCGCTTCAGCCAAAGCTGCGATACGACCATGGTACAGATATCCGCTACGGTCAAATACGATATTGGAAACACCTTTGTCTTTTGCACGTTTAGCAACGAGTTCGCCAACTTTACGAGCAGATTCAACAGATGCACCGTTTTTGATGTCAGTGCTCAATTCTTTGTCTACAGTAGACGCGGAAGCGATTGTTACACCAGCTACATCATCGATGATTTGAGCGTACATATGTTTACCAGAACGGAAAACGTTCAAACGAGGACGTGCAGCCGTTCCTTGGATTTTTTTACGAACGCGAAGGTGTCTTTTCAGACGAGCCTTATTTTTATCTGGTTTCGTAATCATCTCAGGGATTCACTCCTTTCAGGTTACCTCGCTGGCTTCAAAGCAGAAGCCACGGGGTATATTAGAAACACACGAAGCAAGCAAGCCGAAAGCCGCGCAAAGGCGGTAAGAGAAATCTTATTTCTTCTTACCGGCTTTACCTTCCTTACGGATGATACGCTCGCCTTCATATTTAATACCTTTACCTTTGTACGGCTCAGGTTCACGAACGGAACGAATTTTAGCAGCGTAAGCACCTACGCGCTCTTTATCGATACCGCGAACGATGATTTTCGTATTCGAAGGTACTTCGAATTCGATTCCCGCTTCCGGTGTAATTTCAACCGGGTGAGAGTATCCAACGTTCAGAACAATTTTATCTCCGGATTTGCTTGCACGATATCCGACCCCAACCAACTCCAGAGATTTAGCGAATCCTTCAGTTACGCCGCTCACCATGTTGTTGACAACGCTACGCGTTGTGCCGTGCAAAGAACGGTGAGTTTTGTTATCGGAAGGACGCACAACTGTAATTTCGTTGTTTTCAACTGTTACCTTCATGTCTTTGTGAAGTTCACGAGTCAAAGTTCCTTTAGGTCCTTTTACCGTGATAACGGTATTGTCCAAAGTGATGTCTACACCACTTGGTACTGTAATTGGTTTGCGACCAATACGAGACATATGTTGCACCTCCTATCTTGTGACGTTATATTACCAAACGTAGCAGACGACTTCTCCGCCGGATTTCGATTGACGAGCTTCTTTGTCCGTCATAACACCTTTGGATGTCGAGATAATCGCGATTCCAAGGCCGCCAAGTACGCGAGGTACTTCATTGCTTTTCGTGTAAACACGAAGACCTGGTTTACTGATTCTTTTCAGACCAGTGATAACGCGCTCGTTATTTTGACCGTATTTCAAGAAAACACGGATAATCCCTTGTTTGTTATCTTCGATAAATTCAGCGTCACGGATGAAACCTTCGCGCTTCAGGATATCGGCGATTTGTTTTTTCATTGTCGAAGCAGGCATTTCTACCGTTTCGTGACGAACAGTGTTCGCGTTACGAATACGAGTAAGCATATCTGCAATTGGATCAGACATAGTCATTGTGAGTTAACCTCCTTCCCGTTCAGGACTTTTTACCAGCTTGCTTTTTTCACGCCAGGGATCTGGCCTTTATAAGCTAATTCACGGAAGCAAATTCTGCAAATTTTGAACTTTTGCAGCACCGAATGTGGACGACCGCAACGCTCGCAGCGTGTATAAGCACGTACTTTAAACTTTGGTGTACGTTGTTGTTTAACTTTCATCGAAGTTTTTGCCACTTTAGCCTGACACCTCCTAAATAATTTCGGAGAAAAGGGAGTCTTTCCAGACACCCGGAACGTTTATGCCAACATTATTTAACGAAAGGCATTCCCATTTGCGTAAGCAATTCACGGGACTCTTCGTCTGTTTTCGCCGTTGTTACGATGACAATATCCATACCGCGGACTTTGTCTACTTTATCATACTCGATCTCTGGGAAGATCAATTGCTCTTTCAGACCCAGAGTGTAGTTACCACGACCATCGAACGCTTTGCTCGATACACCGCGGAAGTCACGTACACGTGGAAGTGTTACGTTGAACAATTTATCGAGGAAGTAGTACATACGCTCGCCGCGCAATGTTACTTTCACACCGATAGGCATGTTCTCACGCAGTTTGAAACCTGCGATAGATTTTTTCGCACGGGTGATTACAGGTTTTTGACCTGCGATCAGTTGCAAATCGTTTACTGCGGAATCCAACACTTTAGAGTTTTGGACAGCGTCGCCCACACCCATGTTGATAACGATTTTCTCGATTTTCGGCACTTGCATTACCGTTGTATAGTTGAACTTCTGCATCAAAGCAGGAGCGATTTCTTGCAGGTAACGTTCTTTCATTCTTGATGCCATGAATCATAGCCCTCCTTTCTCATTCGGTTCAATTAGTCGATAATTTCTCCGGAACGTTTTGCAACGCGCACTTTCTTACCGTTATCCAACACTTTGTAACCGATACGGGTTACTTTTCCGCTCTTTGGATCGATGTGCATCACGTTGGAAACGTGAATCGGAGCTTCCTTCTCGATAATGCCGCCTTGCGGGTTTTGCTGGTTAGGCTTCTGGTGTTTTTTCACCATGTTAACACCTTCCACAAGGACGCGGTTTTCACGAGGATAAGCAGCGATGACACGGCCTTTTTTACCTTTGTCTTTACCGCTGATCACCATAACCGTATCTTCCTTTTTAACGTGAAGTTTGTTGTTATGGGATTCCAGAACTTTTTTCACTCTTGGCATTTCGTACACCTCCTGTTTCTAAACATCACGAGCTTAATCTATTAGATAACCTCTGGGGCCAAGGAAACGATTTTCATGAAGTCTTTCTCGCGAAGTTCACGAGCAACAGGTCCGAAAATACGTGTTCCACGAGGGCTTCTGTCGTCTTTTACAACAACAGCTGCATTTTCATCAAAACCGATGTAGGAACCGTCTTTACGACGTACAGAACGCTTCGTACGAACGACAACCGCTCTAACTACATCACCTTTTTTGACAACGCCGCCTGGTGTTGCTTGTTTTACAGAACAAACGATCAGATCACCGATTTGAGCTGTACGACGTCCCGTACCGCCGAGTACGCGGATACACATCAGTTCCTTCGCACCGGAGTTGTCGGCTACAGTCAAACGTGTAAATGGTTGAATCATTTAGTATTCCTCCTTCCAGCTATGCTGATCATGCAATTAGATGATAACCGCTTTTTCAACGACTTCAGTAAGTCTCCAGCGTTTATCTTTCGAAAGCGGACGAGTCTCCATGATTTTCACCGTGTCACCGATTTTCGCAGTGTTTTCTTCGTCATGCGCTTTGAACTTTTTAGTAACCTTAATGCGTTTATGATACAATTTGTGGTTTTTGTAGGTTTCTACAGCAACAACAATCGTTTTGTCCATTTTATCACTGACAACTTTACCAGTCTGAACTTTGCGTGCATTACGTTCTTCGCTCATTGTTGGCCTCCTTCCTGATTACAGACGGAATGTATATCCGACCTCTAATTAACCGATTCCCAGTTCTCTTTCACGGATGATGGTTTTAGCACGAGCTATTTCTTTCCGCACATCACGGATTCGAGTCGGGTTATCCAGCTGACCGGTAGCGAGTTGAAAGCGGAGATTAAAGAGTTCTTCTTTAAATCCGGCAATCTTTTGCTCGATTTCAGCAGAGGTTAGGTTGCGAAATTCACTAGCTTTCATTTGCTTCACCACCCAATTCTTCACGTTTCACGAACTTCGTTTTGATTGGCAGTTTGTGAGCGGCAAGACGCATCGCTTCGCGAGCAATATCCTCCGGTACACCAGCAAGTTCAAACATGATCTTACCAGGTTTCACTACTGCAACCCATTTTTCTACGTTACCTTTACCGCTACCCATCCGAACCTCTAGAGGCTTTTGAGTGATTGGTTTGTCAGGGAAAATTTTGATCCAGACTTTACCACCACGTTTGATGTAACGAGTCATCGCAATACGAGCCGCTTCGATCTGACGGTTCGTAATCCAAGCCGGTTCCGTAGCTTGCAGACCATATTCGCCAAAGTTCAGCGTAGTTCCGCCTTTTGCTTGGCCTTTCATATGTCCACGTTGTTGCTTACGGTGTTTTACACGTTTTGGTACCAACATGATTAGTTGCCTCCTTCCTTAGCAGCTTGTTTCTTAGCCGTAGGAAGAACCTCTCCACGATAGATCCATACTTTTACGCCGATACGTCCGTAAGTAGTATGAGCCTCTGCAGTACCATAGTCAATGTCAGCACGCAGTGTGTGCAGTGGAACAGTTCCTTCGCTGTAGCCTTCAGAACGTGCAATCTCAGCTCCGCCAAGACGTCCGCCTACTTGAGTTTTAATACCTTTAGCACCGGAACGCATAGTTCTTTGAATAGCTTGTTTCAGAGCACGACGGAAAGAAACACGACGTTCCAATTGTTGTGCAATGCTTTCTGCTACCAGGATCGCGTCCAGGTCTTGGTTCTTAATTTCAGAAATGTTGATGTGTACTTTTTTACCGCCAGCAATTTTCGTAATTTGGTTACGAAGATTTTCAACTTCAGATCCACCTTTACCGATTACCATACCTGGTTTCGCTGTGTGAATCGTTACGTTTACGCGGTTAGCCGCTCTCTCGATCTCAACACGAGACATAGCGGAGTCTTTCAATTTATTTTTCAGGAATTCACGAATTTTCACGTCTTCCATCAAAAGATCACCGAAGTCTTTGCCTGCATACCACTTAGATTCCCAGTCACGGATAACTCCGACACGAAGTCCGACTGGATTTACCTTTTGGCCCACACGTTTTCCCTCCTTCTACTTCTCAGATACCACCAAAGTAATGTGGCTAGTACGTTTGTTAATACGACTTGCGCGTCCCATTGCACGAGGGCGGAAACGTTTCATAGTCGGTCCTTGGTTTACGTAAGCTTGCGAGATCACCAAGTTATTAACATCTAAAGAATAGTTATGTTCCGCATTCGCAATAGCGGAGTTAAGCAACTTCTCAACAACTGGAGAAGCGGATTTCGGAGTGTGGCGGAGAATGGCAACCGCCTCACCTACTTGCTTGCCGCGAATCAAGTCAACAACGAGTTGAACTTTACGAGGAGCAATCCGGATAAACTTAGCATGTGCTTTTGCTTCCATTGTGTAACCTCCTCTCAAACATTAGAGATGTTCATTTATCTTCTTGTTTTCTTATCATCATCAGTATGGCCTTTGTACGTACGGGTTGGAGCGAACTCACCCAGTTTGTGTCCGACCATGTCCTCAGTTACATACACTGGCACGTGTTTACGACCGTCGTAAACGCCAAATGTGTGTCCGATGAATTGTGGGAAAATTGTAGAGCGACGGGACCAGGTTTTGATAACGTTCTTCTTGCCTGATGCTTCCATCTCTTCTACCTTCTTGAGCATGTAGCCATCAATGAATGGCCCTTTTTTCAAACTGCGACTCATGTGGAGATCCTCCCTTCAAACATAGCTTTTATGCATCCGTAGATGCCTCACGAAGTTATGCACAATGTGTATTACTTCGTGCGGCGACGGATGATGTATTTATCAGAAGCTTTATTTTTCTTACGCGTTTTGTAACCAAGAGTAGGTTTACCCCATGGTGACATTGGCGATTTACGTCCGATTGGAGCACGACCTTCACCACCACCGTGAGGGTGATCGTTAGGGTTCATTACTACACCACGAACTTCAGGACGTTGACCCAACCAACGGCTACGACCGGCTTTACCGATTTTGATAAGCTCGTGGTCTTGGTTACCAACAGATCCGATTGTTGCGCGGCAAACTTTCAGAATACGACGAACTTCTCCGGAAGAGAGACGAACAGATACGTATTTTTCTTCTTTACCAAGCAACTGAGCTTCCGTACCAGCAGCACGAACCAATTGTCCGCCTTTACCTGGTTTCAACTCAATGTTGTGGATAACGGTACCTACTGGAATGTTCTCAAGCGGCAGTGCGTTACCAATTTTGATATCTGAGTCAGGACCAGAGAATACTTGATCTCCAACTTTCAGACCTTTAGGAGCGATGATGTAACGTTTCTCACCATCAGCGTAGTGAATCAATGCGATGTTGGAAGTACGGTTCGGGTCATACTCGATTGTAGCAACGCGGCCCGGTATTCCATCTTTAGTACGTTTGAAGTCGATGATACGGTATTTACGTTTGTGTCCACCACCGTGGTGACGAACTGTAATTTTACCTTGGTTGTTGCGGCCTGCTTGTTTGCTCAACGGGGCCAACAACGATTTCTCCGGCTTATCTGTGGTGATTTCCTCAAATGTAGAAACGGACATATTCCGTCTTGCCGGGGATGTTGGTTTATACTTTTTGATTGGCACTAGTTTTCCCTCCTTACTTCAAAGATTTCAATTATACAGTTTCAAAGAACTCAAGCGATTTGCTATCTTGTGTCAGCGTTACAAACGCTTTTTTCCATTCGCTTGTATATCCGGAATAACGTCCGTACCGTTTCGGTTTAGCTGGAACACGAAGTGTGTTCACGTTTTTCACTTTCACGCCGAAAATAGCTTCTACCGCTTTTTTGATCTCGGTTTTGTTTGCACGGATATCGACTTCAAATACGTATTTCAAGTCGTTCATCATGTCAGCAGTACGTTCCGTAATAATCGGACGTTTTACAATATCACGAGGATCTTTCATTACGCGAGCACCTCCTCTACCTTCTGAACTGCTTCTTTCGTAATGATCAGTTTGTCGTGCGAAAGCACGTCAAGAACATTAATACCATCAGCAGCTACGAATTTCACACCCGGAATATTCCGTGCAGAAAGAGCTACATTATCATCATAGCTAGGAGCTACAATCAAAGCTTTGCGGCCTACTTTGAGGTTATTCAAAATAGCTGCAAATTCCTTTGTTTTTGGTGAGCTCAACGCGAGAGCATCCAAAACGATAATGTCATTGTCTTGCACTTTGGATGAAAGGGCAGACTTGATCGCCAGACGGCGAACTTTCTTAGGCAGTTTGTACGCATAGCTCCGTGGTGTCGGACCAAATACGATACCGCCGCCTTTCCATTGTGGAGAACGAATCGAACCTTGACGAGCGCGACCTGTACCTTTTTGTTTCCAAGGTTTACGTCCACCGCCACGTACTTCAGAACGTCCTTTTACTTTGTGGGTACCTTGACGAAGGGAAGCGCGTTGCATAAGAACTGCATCGTACAGAACGTGTTGATTCGGCTCAATACCGAATACCGCATCATTCAGTTCAACTTCACCTACTTGGCTACCATCTACATTGTAAACTGATACTTTTGGCATTTTGTGTTCCTCCTTTCTTCAGTGGTTATTTTTTCACCGTTTCTTTAACTCTTACAAGGCTGTTCTTCGGTCCAGGTATAGAACCTTTTACGAGGATTACATTACGCTCAGCGTCTACCTTAACAACTTCAAGACGTTGAATTGTAACAGTATCATGTCCCATATGTCCTGGCAGGCGTTTGCCTTTAGGAACGCGGTTCGCTTGGATCGATCCCATCGAACCTGGGCCACGGTGATAACGGGAACCGTGAGACATAGGTCCAGTGCTTTGTCCCCAACGTTTGATAACGCCGGCAAAACCTTTACCTTTAGAAATACCTGTTACGTCAACGAACTCGCCTTCAGCGAAAATGTCAGCTTTCAATTCTTGGCCAACTTCATATTCCGCAATGTTAATGCCGCGAAGCTCACGAACGTAGCGCTTAGGTGCAGTATTCGCTTTTTTAGCGTGTCCTGCTTCTGGCTTGTTAGCATTTTTCTCTTTCTTATCGGCAAAACCGATTTGAACTGCTTCGTAGCCATCGTTTTCAATATCTTTCTTTTGTAAAACAACACAAGGACCTGCTTCGATAACCGTTACTGGAACTACGTTACCTTCAGCGGTAAACACTTGAGTCATTCCAAGTTTTTTTCCTAAGATACCTTTCATGTTGACACCTCTTTTCCTTTATACGTGGTCTTGTTTGTTGCTATATATTACAGTTTAATTTCGATATCTACACCGGACGGCAGATCCAAGCGCATCAAGGCATCCACAGTTTGTGGAGTCGGGTTAACGATATCAATCAAACGCTTATGAGTGCGTTGCTCGAATTGCTCCCGAGAATCCTTGTACTTGTGCACCGCACGAAGAATAGTAATGATTTGTTTTTCAGTAGGAAGCGGAATCGGACCGGATACACCTGCACCCGAACGTTTTGCTGTTTCAACAATTTTCTCCGCGGATTGATCAAGAATTCTGTGGTCGTAAGCTTTCAAACGAATACGAATTTTTTGCTTTGCCATTTTAGTCCCTCCTTCTATCGCCCAATTTTTTATCGGACATACTCCGTGAAAATTTTCTAACCACTCTCCCATGGCAAAGGGGCCGGGTGTGTCAGTAACCTCTCACATCATCGCAACGTCACAAGAACAACATTCATTATTATATAGAAAAGATGGGCGTATTGCAAGCATATTTAAAAAAAACATTTAAACTAGTCTTTTCAAAAGAATTGACTCCGTTTAGTACAATGTTTTTCCTAATACCCAAGCTGCCTAACCTATCAATCTATAAGATGAATTTTGTTCATTAAGATGACGCAGGTTCCGAAACGTTGACATAATAAAAGAGTTCTTTATCCGATGTCGGATAAAGAACTCTTCCGAAGCTTCGTTACAATACAATGTTACTCGTTCCAGTACACTGTTGCTTATGCTCATTTGGCGAATGCCAAATTATTTTTGGATTGATGCTACGGAACCTGCACCAACTGTACGTCCACCTTCACGAATAGAGAACTTAGTTCCTTCTTCGATCGCGATTGGAGAGATCAGTTGAACAGTAACCGTGATGTTGTCACCAGGCATTACCATTTCAGTACCTTCTGGCAAGTTGATGATACCAGTTACGTCAGTTGTACGGAAGTAGAACTGTGGACGGTATCCAGTGAAGAAAGGCTTGTGACGGCCACCCTCTTCTTTAGTCAAAACGTAGATTTGTGCAGTGAATTCTGTGTGTGGTTTAACAGATGCTGGTTTAGCAAGTACTTGACCACGCTCGATTTGAGTACGATCAACACCACGCAACAATGCACCGATGTTGTCGCCCGCTTGTGCGGAATCCAACAATTTACGGAACATCTCAACGCCTGTAACTACGGATTTTTTAGTTTCTTCAGTAATACCAACGATTTCGATCTCTTCGCCGACTTTAACAGTACCACGCTCTACACGACCTGTAGCAACGGTACCACGACCAGTGATGGAGAATACGTCCTCGACAGGCATCAAGAAAGGCTTGTCAGTTTGACGCTCAGGCAGTGGGATGTAAGTGTCGATTTCTTTGAACATCTCAACGATTTTTTGAGCCCACTCACCATCAGGGTTTTGCAGAGCTTCACGAGCGGAACCACGAGTGATTGGAGTGTCATCACCTGGGAACTCATATTCGTTAAGAAGGTCGCGAACTTCCATCTCAACCAATTCCAACAACTCTTCGTCTTCAACCATGTCACATTTGTTCAAGAAAACAACAATGTAAGGTACGCCTACTTGACGGGAGAGCAAAATGTGCTCACGAGTTTGTGGCATTGGGCCGTCAGCTGCGGATACTACCAAGATAGCTCCGTCCATTTGTGCCGCCCCAGTGATCATGTTTTTAACATAGTCGGCGTGACCTGGGCAGTCTACGTGTGCGTAGTGACGAGTGTCAGTTTCGTACTCAACGTGTGAAGTCGAGATTGTGATACCGCGCTCGCGCTCTTCTGGAGCTTTATCAATTTGATCGAAAGCAATTGCTGCACCACCGTAAGTTTTGGACAATACAGTTGTGATTGCAGCAGTCAGAGTTGTTTTACCATGATCGACGTGACCAATAGTACCAATGTTAACGTGCGGTTTATTACGTTCGTATTTAGCCTTTGCCATTTGAACGTGGCCTCCTTAAAAATTATAATTTTATGTTTCACTGAATGCAGTGCTTCAAACCAGGTTCAAGCACAAACATTCAGTGTGAGAAAACTACTCGGTGCCTTTTGTTTTGGCAACGATCTCTTCAGCAATGCTCTTAGGAACTTCTTCATAGTGAGAAAGCTCCATGGAGAATACGCCGCGTCCTTGAGTACCGGAACGAAGAGTTGTAGAGTAACCAAACATCTCAGAGAGAGGTACCTTAGCACGAATGATTTGAGCTCCACTACGGGAATCCATACCTTCAATGCGGCCACGACGGGAATTCAACATACCCATTACGTCACCCATGTACTCTTCTGGAACAGTTACTTCTACTTTCATGATAGGCTCAAGTAGTACCGGTTTACATTTGTCTTTTGCTGCTTTCAGTGCCATAGATCCGGCAATTTTAAATGCCATCTCGTTGGAATCGACATCATGGTAAGATCCGTCTACAATTGTAGCCTTAACGTCTACAAGCGGGAAGCCTGCAATTACGCCGTTTTTCATTTGCTCTTCAATCCCTGACAATGCAGGTTGAATGTATTCTCTCGGAACCGATCCACCGACAACTTTACTTTCGAACTGGCTGCCTGTACCTGGCTCAAGAGGCTCGAATTCAACCCATACGTGACCGTATTGACCACGACCACCGGATTGACGTACGAATTTACCTTCAACGCGCGCTGGAGCACGGAATGTTTCACGGTAAGCTACTTGTGGTTTACCCACAGTAGTTTCAACCTTGAACTCACGACGCATACGGTCGATGATGATATCAAGGTGAAGCTCACCCATACCTGCCAAGATTGTTTGACCTGTTTCTTCGTCAGTATGAGCGCGAAGAGTTGGATCCTCTTCTGTCAACTTACCGAGAGCAACACCCATTTTGTCTTGGTCAGCTTTGGTTTTAGGTTCAACAGCGATTTCGATTACCGGATCAGGGAAATTCATCGATTCCAAGATAACCGGGTGTTTCTCATCACATAGTGTATCACCTGTACCTGTATCTTTCAAACCAACTGCAGCAGCGATATCACCAGAGTAAACTTCAGTGATCTCTTGACGGCTGTTTGCATGCATTTGAAGGATACGACCGATACGCTCACGTTTGTTTTTAGTAGCATTCAATACATATGAACCGGATTGAAGAACACCGGAGTATACGCGGAAGAATGTCAATTTACCAACGTAAGGGTCAGTCATGATTTTAAATGCCAGAGCGGAGAACGGCTCTTCATCAGAAGACTTACGAACTGCTTCCGTTCCATCTTCAAGATGACCAGTGATTGATGGTACATCTATAGGAGCTGGCAAGTAATCGATAACAGCATCCAACATCAGTTGAACACCTTTGTTACGGTATGAGGAACCACAGATAACCGGGAAGATCTTAACATCTACCACACCTTTACGGAGAACGGATTTGATCTCATCAATAGTGATCTCTTCGCCTTCCAGGTATTTCATTGTCAAATCTTCGTCAAGTTCTGCAACACGCTCAATCAATTCGTTGCGAAGTTCTTCAACTTGCTCAACGAATTCCGCAGGAATATCGGTTTCTTCGATATCTTGTCCCAGGTCATCTTTGTACATATGAGCCCGTTGTGCAACAATATCAATGATACCTTTGAAATCATTCTCAGCACCGATCGGAAGTTGAATCGCAACTGCGTTCGCTTGAAGGCGATCACGCATATCAGATACAACGTTCAAGAAGTCAGCACCGATGATATCCATTTTGTTTACATATGCGATACGAGGTACGCCGTACTTGTCAGCCTGTCTCCATACGGTTTCAGACTGAGGCTCAACGCCTTCTTTCGCACTGAATACACCTACTGCTCCGTCCAATACACGAAGGGAACGTTCAACTTCAACTGTGAAGTCAACGTGTCCCGGGGTATCAATAATATTTACGCGGTGGCCTTTCCAAGCAGCGGTAGTCGCAGCGGAAGTAATCGTAATTCCGCGCTCCTGTTCCTGTTCCATCCAGTCCATTGTCGCAGCGCCTTCGTGAACTTCACCGATTTTGTGCGTACGTCCTGTGTAAAACAAGATCCGCTCAGTTGTCGTGGTTTTACCCGCATCAATATGAGCCATGATCCCGATATTACGTGTATTTTTCAAGGAGAACTCTCTAGCCATGAAATGGGTCTCCCTTCAAAATTGAAGTTTTTTTATTGTGAACTGAATCCTACCAACGGTAGTGAGCAAACGCTTTGTTCGCTTCAGCCATTTTGTGCGTATCTTCGCGTTTCTTAACGGAAGCGCCTGTGTTGTTGGAAGCGTCGATGATCTCAGCCGCCAAACGCTCTTCCATTGTTTTCTCACCGCGGTTGCGGGAGTAGTTCACGAGCCAACGTAAACCCAAAGCAGTACGTCTCTCTGGTTTTACCTCGATTGGTACTTGGTAGTTGGCACCGCCGACACGGCGAGCTTTAACTTCCAGGACTGGCATGATATTTTTGATTGCTGCTTCAAATACTTCCATCGGGTCATTACCCGTACGTTCTTGAATCAACTTGAACGCATTATACAGAATGCTTTGAGCAACACCGCGTTTTCCGTCGAGCATGATGCGATTGATCAAACGAGTAACCAACTTGGAGTTGTATACCGGATCTGGCAACACGTCTCTTTTCGTAACTGGACCTTTGCGTGGCATGGATATCCCCCTTTCTTTCTTGTTCAGCAGTCCCTGTACCTTCTAGACTTAAGCCAGAAGGCTTTCAGGTAACTTGCTTATAATGGTTTAGGCTTTTTTAGCTTTTGGACGTTTCGCGCCGTATTTAGAACGAGCTTGCATACGGTTGTTCACGCCTGCAGTATCGAGAGCTCCACGAACGATGTGATAACGAACCCCTGCAAGGTCTTTTACTTTACCTCCACGGATCAATACCACACTGTGCTCTTGAAGGTTATGTCCGATTCCCGGGATATAAGCAGTTACCTCGAGACGGTTCGTCAAACGAACACGGGCATATTTACGAAGTGCAGAGTTCGGTTTACGAGGAGTCATTGTACCTACACGAGTGCAGACACCACGTTTTTGTGGGGCACTGATGTTAGTGGATTCACGTTTCAAGGCGTTGAATCCTTTTTGCAAAGCTGGTGATTTAGACTTGTCAACTTTTGCTTGACGTCCTTTACGAACCAATTGGTTAATAGTTGGCATGTGATTGCCACCCCCTTCCTCAATTATTGATGTTTCTTTACAAACCTTTATCTAAGCCCACAGACCCAGGCGGTTCATAAAAAGACAAATGAAAAGTTTTTGCCTTGGAGAATCTTCAAATCTTCTCGGACAAAAACGTTCCTTACCCTATCATTTTACGACAGCAGCCATCGCTGCTCCCACTCCAATCCCGCACGCTTTGCCGAGATTTTTCATTGTGTCCACTTTCGTGCACTTCACATTATGTTGTTCACACAAGGCAATGATTTTGGAAGTGAGCTGCGGATCACTATCTTCTGCGACATAGACTTCAGAAGCCATTCCTGTCTGCACTGTCCGCATGGTCTGTTTGGTACCAATTTTGACATGAGCATCTTGCAAGCCTTTTTCATTAGACATCATACATTCCTCCGAATAGGACGATCACAATCAGCTGCCCACGCACCTTTGATATATTAGCATCTAGCGCGAGCATTGTCAATGCTATTCCAAAAGATTATTTTATAAAGTTCGTGTACGCCAGGAATCGTCCGCTTGTATGATACAAACGTCGTTTCCTGACAGACACTCCCTTTCATTCCTTGCAACAAGGAATGTTATATTAGTCTACCGAAACTGGCTCCAACTCTTCTACGGGAGATTGGCCATCTTCTGGCTCAGCAAATTTGATACTGCGGTAACGGTTCATACCCGTACCTGCAGGAATCAATTTACCGATGATTACATTTTCCTTCAGACCCAGCAATTGATCGACTTTCCCTTTGATCGCTGCATCTGTCAGTACACGTGTAGTTTCTTGGAAAGAAGCTGCTGAGAGGAAGGAGTCTGTTTCCAGTGATGCCTTCGTAATACCGAGCAAGATTGGTTTTGCAACCGCTGGCTCTTTATCACCAAGAATCGCTATTTTGTTAGCTCTTTCGTACTCATGCATATCCACGAATGACCCCGGCAACAGCGTTGTATCTCCTGCATCTACGATACGGATTTTACGCAACATTTGACGGATCATAACCTCAACGTGTTTATCATTGATTTCTACACCTTGGTTACGATATACGCGTTGTACTTCCTGCAAGATGTAGTTTTGTACGCCACGTATACCTTTAATACGCAACATTTCTTTCGGATCGATGGAACCGTCTGTCAACTCATCACCTGCTTCAATTTCCATGCCTTCGCTTACGCGCACACGGGAACCGTAGGTAACGGCGTATACTTTGGATTCCGCTTCACCTTGAATTTCAATTTCACGACGATCTTTGGTCTCGCGAATCTCTTTAACGACACCATCAATCTCACTGATCGTTGCTTGACCTTTAGGATTACGAGCCTCGAACAACTCCTGGATACGCGGCAAACCTTGCGTGATGTCGTCTCCGGCTACACCGCCGGTATGGAACGTACGCATTGTAAGCTGGGTTCCTGGCTCACCAATGGATTGTGCTGCAATGATACCAACCGCTTCACCAATCTCCACATGTTTACCTGTCGCAAGGTTACGACCGTAACACTTCTTGCAGACACCGTGACTAGCACGGCAACTGAGTACGGAGCGAATTTGCAGTTTGGTTATACCCGCTTTGATGATAGCCTCCGCTTTATCAGAGTCAATCAATTCATTGCGACCTACAATGATTTCTTTCGTTTCCGGATGACGTAACGTCTCGAAGCAGTATCTGCCTTCAATACGGTCGTAGAGATCTTCAATAACCTCTTTACCATCCTGGATACGACTTACCGTAAAGCCTTTATCTGTACCACAATCGTCTTCACGCACGATAACGTCTTGGGCTACGTCTACGAGACGACGAGTCAGGTAACCTGAGTCGGCTGTACGTAGAGCTGTATCCGCGAGACCTTTACGCGCACCGTGAGTGGAGATAAAGTACTCGAGTACTGTCAAACCTTCACGGAAGTTCGATTTGATTGGGAGTTCGATAATTCGACCAGATGGGTTGGCCATCAGACCACGCATACCGCCCAATTGGGTAATTTGCGATTTGTTACCCCGTGCTTTGGAGTCAACCATCATCATGATGGAGTTATAACGATCCATGGATTTCATCAGAATCTCAGTAATATCATCCTTGGATTTTGACCAAATATCAATGATACGGTCATAACGCTCTTCATTCGTAATCAGACCACGACGGTACTGATTTGTAACGATTTGCGCTTTATCTTCGGACTGTCTGAGAATTTCGAATTTCTCAGGTGGAACGATAACGTCTGACACCGCAACCGTAATACCGGCACGAGTAGAGTATGTGAAACCGAGCTGTTTGATTTTATCCAGAATAACCGCTGTTTCTGTTGTGTGATAAATTTCAAAACAACGAGCAATGATGGAGCCGAGATATTCTTTGCCGACACCGCCAGCCAGAGGAGCATTCATGATCGCTTCTCTCAGATCAGCACCTTTTTCATATACAAAGAAGTGATCAGCTGTACCTTGATACAGGTTCGCACGAGTCGCATCATTGATATATGGGAAGCTTGCCGGGAAGATTTCATTAAAGATAATTTTGCCGACTGTAGTCAACAACATTCCTTCTTGCTGCTCATCCGTGAAGCTTGTTTTACCAAGCGCCTTAACCGGAATAGCTACACGTGCATGTAGACCTGCAGTGCCCCGTTGGTATGCCGATACAGCTTCGTTCACTGTACGCAAGATCATACCTGTACCCTTTTCTTCCTTGTTGTCCATCGTGAGGTAATAAGAACCAAGGACCATATCCTGGGAAGGAGTTACAACCGGTTTACCATCTTTCGGGTTCAAAATGTTACCTGATGCCAGCATCAGGATACGTGCTTCCGCTTGAGCTTCAGCGGACAATGGAACGTGCACGGCCATTTGGTCACCGTCAAAGTCGGCATTGTATGCCGTACATACGAGCGGGTGAAGACGAATTGCTTTACCTTCAACAAGAATCGGTTCAAATGCTTGAATACCGAGACGGTGAAGCGTAGGGGCACGGTTCAAGAGAACCGGATGCTCCTTGATTACTTCCTCAAGCACATCCCACACTTCAGGACTTACACGCTCAACTTTACGTTTTGCGCTCTTGATATTGTGGGCGAGCCCTTTATTGACAAGCTCTTTCATAACAAAAGGCTTGAATAGTTCAAGCGCCATATCTTTAGGCAGACCACACTGATACATTTTCAAGTAAGGTCCGACAACGATAACGGAACGACCAGAGTAGTCAACACGTTTACCGAGCAAGTTCTGACGGAAACGACCTTGTTTACCTTTCAACATGTGGCTGAGAGATTTCAAAGGGCGGTTACCCGGGCCTGTAACAGGACGTCCACGACGACCGTTATCGATCAAAGCGTCAACTGCTTCTTGCAGCATCCGTTTTTCATTTTGCACGATGATATCTGGCGCGCCCAGGTCAAGCAAACGTTTCAGACGGTTGTTCCGGTTAATTACACGACGATACAGGTCATTCAAGTCAGACGTAGCAAAACGTCCACCATCGAGCTGAACCATCGGACGAAGTTCCGGTGGAATAACAGGAAGGACATCCATGATCATCCACTCTGGATTGTTGCCAGAGTTACGGAAGGCTTCAATAACTTCCAAACGTTTAATGGCACGGTTACGGCGTTGTCCTTGTGCAGTGCGAAGCTCTTCCTTCAGGAATTCAAGCTCTTTGTCTATATCAAGGTCTTGAAGCAATTTCTTAACTGCTTCGGCACCCATGCCGGCTTGGAAGCCGTATCCGTATTTTTCACGGTAGCTGCGGTATTCTTTTTCGGACAACAGCTGTTTTTTCTCCAGAGGAGTTTCTCCTGGATCGGTTACTACATATGATGCAAAATAAATGATCTCTTCCAGAGATCTTGGAGACATATCCAATGCGAGACCCATACGGCTCGGAATACCTTTGAAGTACCAAATATGCGATACCGGAGCAGCGAGCTCGATATGTCCCATCCGTTCACGACGAACTTTCGCACGTGTTACTTCAACGCCACAGCGGTCACAAACAACACCTTTATAACGAACACGTTTGTATTTACCGCAATGACATTCCCAGTCTTTTGTAGGGCCAAAAATCTTTTCGCAGAACAGCCCTTCTTTTTCCGGTTTCAACGTACGATAGTTGATCGTTTCCGGTTTTTTCACTTCTCCGCGGGACCAAGAACGAATTTTCTCTGGGGAAGCAAGCCCGATCTTCATGTATTCGAAATTGTTGACGTCCAACAAGGAGCAACCCTCCTTAACCTAATTCCTGTATTCTAGGTTACGCCCTCTCCGGCCGAAGCCGGAGTAAGACGCGAGCCTGATGAAAAACGCCGGTCATCATGCGCCAGAAGCAGTTACTCCGCTCCGACCTCTGTACCCTCAAGGTTGAGGCTGAGCTTATCGCTCGCAGCGTCATCTTCATCGTCCATTTCTTTCATTTCAATCTCTTGCTCATCTTCACTCAAAATCTTAACGTCCATACCCAAGCTTTGCAGCTCTTTGATCAGTACTTTGAACGATTCTGGAACGCCTGGTTCCGGCACGTTCTCGCCTTTGACAATGGACTCATAGGTTTTAACCCGACCAACAACATCATCGGATTTAACCGTCAAGATTTCTTGCAGGGTATAAGCAGCACCATACGCCTCAAGCGCCCAAACTTCCATCTCCCCGAAACGCTGTCCACCGAATTGGGCTTTACCACCCAGCGGCTGTTGCGTAACAAGTGAGTAAGGACCTGTGGAACGGGCATGGATTTTATCATCAACCATGTGTGCCAGTTTGATCATGTGCATGACACCAACGGTAACTTCACGTTCAAACTCTTCACCTGTACGACCATCATACAGCACGGTTTTACCATTACGCTGCATACCTGCTTCTTCCATCGTATCGAAGACGTCGTACTCCTTCGCTCCGTCGAATACAGGTGTTGCTACGTGGATACCAAGCTGCATTGCTGCCATACCCAAGTGAACTTCAAGTACTTGACCGATGTTCATACGGGAAGGTACGCCCAGTGGGTTAAGAACGATCTGAACCGGTGTTCCGTCCGGCAGGAAAGGCATATCCTCTTCCGGCAAGATACGAGCCACGACCCCTTTGTTACCGTGACGTCCGGCCATTTTATCACCCTCGGAAATTTTCCGTTTTTGGGCAATATAAACACGAACGAGTTGGTTCACACCTGGTGGCAGTTCATCTCCGTTTTCACGGGTAAATACTTTCACGTCAACTACAATACCATCGGTACCGTGAG
Source organism: Paenibacillus sp. TSA_86.1 (assembly GCF_052691815.1). NCBI lineage: Bacteria > Bacillati > Bacillota > Bacilli > Caryophanales > Paenibacillaceae > Paenibacillus > Paenibacillus sp. TSA_86.1. Next base: position 36,201 of record NZ_JBQZGE010000023.1, read on the forward strand.
GTACACGCAAGGATGTATCACGTACTTCACGTGCTTTCTCACCAAAGATCGCATGCAAGAGACGTTCTTCTGCTGTTAGTTCTGTTACCCCTTTTGGTGTAACTTTACCAACGAGAATGTCGCCAGCGGCGATTTCAGCACCGATGCGGATAATACCACGCTCATCCAGATTACGCAGCGCTTCTTCCCCAACGTTAGGGATATCACGTGTGATCTCTTCAGGTCCAAGCTTGGTATCACGAGCTTCCGACTCATATTCCTCGATATGGATGGATGTGTAAACATCTTCCTTAACGAGTTTTTCACTGAGCAGGATCGCATCCTCATAGTTGTAGCCTTCCCAAGTCATGAAGGCAACAACAACGTTACGTCCAAGAGCCAATTCGCCCATTTCAGTGGAAGGACCGTCAGCAAGAATGTCGCCAGCTTTGACAACAGCGCCTCTTTTCACGATCGGACGTTGGTTAATGCATGTTCCTTGGTTCGAACGCATAAATTTGTGTAATTTATATTTAACGATATCGCCTTTGACTTCTTGGCCGTCTACTTCTTCAACACGACGGAGCCAAATTTCGTTCGCAGAGGACCGTTCAATAATTCCATCATAATCGGCAACAATACATACACCGGAATCTTTCGCGGCTTTGTGTTCCATACCTGTTCCTACAAGCGGAGCTTTAGGAATCAAGAGCGGAACCGCCTGCCGTTGCATGTTTGATCCCATCAGCGCACGGTTGGAGTCATCGTTCTCAAGGAACGGAATGAGCGCCGTAGCGACGGATACAACCTGTTTAGGAGATACGTCCATGTAGTCCACTCGCTCACTCGGCATCGTAAGGATGTTATCCGACTGTTTGTTGTAACGCACAATGATCGCTTCTTCTTCAAAGGTGCTGTCTTCATTCAGCTTTGCATTCGCCTGTGCGATAACATAGTTGTCCTCTTCGTCTGCTGTCAAGTAATCGATCTGCTCGGTTACAACACCAGTCTTCGGATCAACCCAACGATACGGAGCTTCAATGAAGCCATATTCGTTCACACGGGCAAACGTTGACAACGAGTTGATCAAACCGATGTTTGGTCCCTCAGGTGTCTCGATTGGACACATCCGGCCATAGTGGGATGGATGGACGTCACGGACTTCCATGCCTGCGCGCTCACGTGTCAAACCACCTGGTCCGAGTGCGGACAGACGACGTTTATGCGTCAACTCACCCAGCGGGTTCGTTTGATCCATAAACTGTGACAACTGAGAGCTACCGAAGAACTCTTTAATCGATGCAATGACCGGACGAATGTTGATCAATGCCTGTGGTGTAATGACGTTTGCATCCTGGATGGACATTCTTTCACGAACCACACGCTCCATACGGGACAAACCGATACGGAACTGGTTTTGCAAAAGCTCACCAACAGAACGGAGACGACGGTTACCCAGGTGATCGATATCATCCGTGCTTCCGATGCCGTGCAGCAGGTTAAGGAAGTAACTGATGGAAGAGATGATATCTGCTGGCGTGATGTTTTTCACAGATTTGTCAATGTCCCCATTGGCAATCAGTTTAACCACTTTACCATCTTCGATTGGTGAAAACACATCAATGGTTTGCATCGGGATATCATTGGCATCCAAAACGCCGTTCCCCACATGGTATGTGCGGAAACCAACACTCTTCTCCAGGTATGGCATGATTTCGTCGAGCAAACGACGGTCAACCATCTGGCCTGCTTCTGCAATGATCTCTCCTGTTTCAGCGTCGATCAGAGACTCAGCCAAACGCTGATTAAACAAACGGTTTTTGATGTGAAGTTTTTTGTTGATTTTGTAACGACCAACGTTTGCGAGGTCATAACGTTTCGGATCAAAGAAACGTGCAACAAGCAAGCTCTTTGCGTTATCCAACGTTGGTGGCTCGCCTGGACGAAGACGCTCATAGATCTCAATGAGTGCTTTCTCCGTTGAATCCGTATTGTCTTTGTCCAGCGTATTACGGATATATTCGTCATTACCGAGCAAATCCAAAATCTCAGCGTCTGTGCCAAAACCTAGTGAACGCAGGAGAACCGTAACCGGTATTTTACGTGTACGGTCGATCCGGACGTAAACAACATCCTTCGCATCCATCTCCAGCTCCAGCCAAGCGCCGCGGTTAGGGATTACTGTAGCGGTATACGTTTTTTTGGCGTTTTTATCTACTTTGGTACTGAAGTAAACGCTAGGAGAGCGAACCAACTGGCTGACAATAACCCGTTCAGCACCATTAATAATAAATGTGCCGGTATTGGTCATCAGCGGGAAATCTCCCATGAATACTTCCTGCTCTTTGACTTCTCCGGTTTCCTTATTAATGAGCCGGACTTTGACCCGAAGCGGTGCTGCATAAGTAACGTCGCGCTCTTTCGCGTCATCTACTGTATACTTCGGTTCTCCGAGACTGTAATCGATAAATTCCAAAATCAAATTACCTGTAAAATCCTGGATCGGCGAGATATCCTGGAACATTTCGCGCAACCCTTCCTCCAAAAACCAATCATACGATTTTTGTTGGATTTCAATCAGGTTCGGAACTTCGAGTATCTCGTTAATTCGTGCATAACTGCGCCGAGTGCGTCGACCATATTGAACAAGATGTCCTGCCAACTTAAACTCACCCCTCAATGTCTACTCACTTTAAAAATTTCGTTGCGAACCTCTGTTTGTAACCTTATAATGGTACACATACAGAGCAAAACAATGCACCCGCAAATAAAGAAAAGCCCTTATTCGAAATGTCGTTCGATAAAGGAGCAACTTTGATCGGCGGATGTCTTTCCAAATCATTCTTATCCCCAGTTTGCCCAAAATGTACATATTATACGCCAAACATAGGCATAATAAGCCCGGTTCGGCGTAAAAAAGCTTGACATTTTCAGTTAGCTAAAGCCAAGTAGGGCATCTTAATACTGACATTTTACAACTATACCATGGCTTAAATTTCAAGTCAATAGGCCTATTGCAAAAAAAATGATCCCCTGCTTACTTTACAAATTCGAATGAACCTCTTACAGTTTCTCTACTCTTCTTTCACCGCTTTGAAGATTCGGTAGCCTTTATCCTTCGTTACTTCTTCCACTCGTGTGAACAACGATTCCAACTTTGCTTTCGCAGAAGGTGCTCCTTGTTTCTTTTGAATGACTATCCATAACGCTCCACCTATCTTCAGATGGTTATAGGCTTGATCAAAGATAGTATGCACTGTTTCTTTGCCAGCTCGTATAGGAGGATTAGTCAAGATCACGTCGAAATCCCGCTTCTTTACTTCAGTCAGTAGATTACTTTGAATTACAGTAACATTGCCAATGCCATTGCCTTTAGCATTTTCTTTGGAAAGCTCAACAGCTCTCTCGTTGATATCGATCATGGTGACATGCCCATCCGGTACAAGTTTTGCTGCTGTAAGCCCGATTGGCCCGTAACCACATCCCACATCGAGAACATGAGCGCCTGACGGCAGTTCCATCGCATCAATTAACACTCTGCTGCCATAATCGATTCCATTTTTGGAAAAAACACCAGCATCCGTCACAAGTCGTAAACTAATTCCGCGAAGTACCGCTTCCGCAGCCTTGCGATCATGTGCTACTTGCGGTTTGTCCGAATAATAATGATTGGACATGCCCTCACTCACTTTCCATAGTTACATTTACAGCAACAAACCCCTTGATATAAGTCAAGGGGTTTGTTGTTTTGTTCATTTAGCTTGGATAAGCTAAATTATTTAACTTCGATTGTAGCGCCAGCTTCTTCAAGCTTAGCTTTAACAGCTTCTGCTTCTTCTTTAGCTACTTTTTCTTTCAGTGGTTTTGGAGCGTTGTCAACCAGTTCTTTTGCTTCTTTCAGGCCAAGACCTGTGATTTCGCGAACTGCTTTGATAACGTTGATTTTGGAAGCACCAGCGTTAGTCAGGATTACGTCGAATTCGGATTGCTCAGCTTCAGCTGCAGCAGCTCCGCCACCTGCAGCAGCTACTGGAGCTGCAGCAGTTACGCCGAATTCTTCTTCGATTGCTTTAACAAGATCGTTCAGTTCCAGTACAGTCATGCCTTTGATTGCTTCCAAGATTTGCTCTTTACTCATGATTGAACCTCCATATATAATTTTATTTTTTTGTTATTCGTTACTGCTAAGCAGCATGTAGATCAAAACGCTTACGCGCTTTGCTCTTCTTTTTCCGCAACAGCTTTAACCGCAAGCGCGAAGTTGCGCACTGGCGCTTGAAGCACGCTGAGGAGCATGGAGAGGAGACCTTCGCGTGAAGGCAGTTCTGCCAATGCTTTAACTTCTTCTACTCCGATTACGCGACCTTCAACAACTGCACCTTTTAATTCCAGTGCATCATTCTTTTTCGCGAAGTCGTTCAGAATTTTAGCTGGAGCAACAACGTCATCTACGCTAAATGCAATTGCAGTAGGACCTGTTAGAACATCGTTCAGTTCTGTCAGTTCAGCTGCTGCAGCCGCACGGCGAAGCAACGAGTTTTTCAGCACTTGGAATTCGATTCCCGCTTCACGAAGCTGCTTACGCAGTTCAGTTACTTGGGCAACGTTCAATCCACGATAGTCAACAACAACAGTCGTAGCGCTCTCGCGCAATTTTGCTGTTACTGCATCAACGGACTCTTGTTTTGCTTGAATCACTTTTGCGTTTGCCAATCTGTACACCTCCTGATCAATTTTATCCCATTAAGAAAAGCCTCCGTAGAATCACGAAGGCTTGATATATACTCGCATCCGATTTGCATCGTTCAAGTTGTATAATCACACCTCGGTAGGAAATTAAGCCGGATGGCACCTACTGTCTACGGCAAGCATATTCAAATGTCAACGGTCAGTCACTCGGACTCACAACTTTTATAGAATATCAAAACAGGACGAACCTGTCAAGAATATTTTATCTAAAAGATGCTGCGTTCACGCGTGCACCAGGGCCCATCGTAGAAGAAAGACTTACATTCTTCAGATAAACACCTTTAGCTGCCGCCGGTTTAGCACGGTTCAGAGCGTCCATGAGAGCTTTAAGGTTCTCATTCAGTTGCTCGGAAGAGAAAGAAGCTTTACCGATCGGTGCATGAATTTGACCTGCACGATCCAGACGATATTCGATTTTACCGGCTTTGATTTCTTGAACAGCCTTAGTTACATCGAAAGTTACCGTTCCGGCTTTAGGGTTAGGCATCAGGCCTTTACCGCCGAGCAGACGGCCCAATTTACCTACTTCACTCATCATATCTGGTGTCGCTACGCAGACGTCGAATTCGAACCAGCCTTGTTGGATTTTGTTGATCATGTCTGCATCACCAACATAGTCCGCGCCAGCCGCTTCCGCTTCTTTCGCTTTGTCACCTTTTGCAAATACCAATACGCGTTGTGTTTTACCTGTGCCGTGTGGCAAGACAACAACACCACGTACTGCCTGGTCTTGCTTACGAGGGTCTACACCCAAACGAACTGCTGCTTCGATAGTCTCATCGAATTTTGCAGTAGCTGCCTTTTTCACAAGCTCTACAGCTTCTGAAGGCTCGTAAGTTGCTTCGCTATCGATCAGCTTAGCAGCTTCCAGGTATTTTTTACCGTGTTTAGCCATGTTTTATTCCTCCTTTGTGGTTTTAGCGGATATACCTCCCACATTGACCGGCCGCGAATCGGCCGGCTTTACGAAGCCATGTTTCGTGTGAAAATTAGTCTTCGATGGTGATACCCATGCTGCGGGCAGTACCTTCGACCATACGCATTGCGGACTCAACGTCTGCTGCATTCAGGTCAGGCATTTTTGTTTCCGCGATTTGACGTACCGCATCACGTTTAACGGTAGCAACTTTTTTCTTATTCGGCTCGCCGGATCCTTTTTCAACTTTAGCTGCCACTTTCAACAGAACTGCTGCAGGTGGAGTTTTAGTGATGAATGTAAAGGAGCGATCCTCGAATACAGAGATTTCAACTGGAATGATCAATCCCGCTTGATCAGCTGTACGAGCGTTGAATTCTTTACAGAATGCCATGATGTTGACACCTGCTTGACCCAATGCCGGACCTACTGGTGGTGCTGGATTTGCTTTACCTGCTGGAATCTGCAGTTTTACCATTTTGATTACCTTTTTTGCCATGATTGACACCTCCTTGCAAAATAGTGGTTAACGGGCCTCGCAGCCCTCCCACAAGAAACTTGAAGAAACTATATCTTCTCCACTTGTGTATATTCCAACTCAAGCGGCGTTTCCCGTCCAAACATGTTAACGTGTACTTTCAGCTTGCTTTTCTCTACCAAAATCTCTTCCACGGAGCCCACAAAATTCGCAAAAGGACCGACTTTGATTCGTACGGATTCCTTAATATCGAATTCAATTTTAGGCTTAGGTTCAACCATACCCATGTGCTTCAGAATTTGTTCCACTTCTTCTGGCAACAAGGCTGTTGGTTTAGAACCGGAACCTGTCGAACCGACAAAGCCGGTAACACCCGGTGTATTGCGAACAACATACCAAGAATCATCCGTCTGAACCATTTCGACCAAGACATAACCGGGGTAAACTTTACGCATAACGGTCTTTTTCTTACCGTCTTTGTTTACCACTTCTTCTTCCATCGGAACAAGAACGCGGAAAATCTTGTCTTCCATGCCCATGGACTCTACGCGTTTTTCCAAATTGGCTTTGACCTTATTTTCATACCCTGAATAGGTATGAACGACGTACCATCTTTTTTCCATATCAAGCCACCTGGGACCCTTCTTAAATAATCGCTTCGATCACAGCGGAGATGCCGATATCTACGACCCAAAAAAACAGCGTCATAACCACAACAGTACCTAGTACGATTAACGTGTAGTTCGTCAGCTCTTTACGATTAGGCCAGCGAACCTTTTTAAGTTCAGCCCAGCTTTCAGAGAAAAAGGAAATCAGAGATTTGAAACTACGTTTCACGCCGACTACACCTCCAAAAACTATCTGGTTTCGCGATGAGAAGTCTGCTCGTTACAAAACTTGCAAAATTTCTTCATCTCCATGCGGTCGGGGTGATTACGCTTGTTTTTTGTCGTAGTGTAATTTCTTTGTTTGCAGTTAGTACAAGCCAAAGTAATAATTACCCGCATGATGTACACCTCCCGAAGACTTCCACATTGAAGCAGAGTCTCTAAATTGATCCTAAAAAAAGCCGTAAAATAGGCCTACCTAAAACACTTTATCACAAGGGTATAAGCATGTCAATGAAAGAATAAGCTTTCATCGTTGGGTATTAATTCCGCACAAAACGCGCATATCTCTCATCTCTGATTTTTTCACTGCTCCGGCATGAACCGAGCGATTACTAGTATTATCAATCCTTAACAATATAAACTTCAGACAATAAAAAAAGACTCAAACACCGAGCCTTTTCCATCAACGACAACAACCTTTGTTCAATTATCTCGAACTTCCAGGTACTTCTCAAGTTTGCGCTTCACACGCTGCAATGCATTATCGATAGACTTCACATGACGATCCAAATCCACTGCAATTTCCTGATAGGATCTCCCGTCCAGGTACAACATTAGCACTTTACGTTCCAGGTCACTCAAAATCTCAGACATCTTATCTTCCAGTCCCACAAACTCTTCCTGGTTAATAATCAATTCTTCTGGATCACTGACCTGAGTTCCACAAATCACATCGAGTAACGTACGATCAGACTCTTCATCATAAATGGGCTTGTCCAGAGATACATAAGAATTAAGCGGAATATGCTTCTGACGTGTAGCTGTCTTGATTGCCGTAATAATCTGTCTCGTAATGCACAGTTCGGCAAATGCCTTGAAAGAAGCAAGCTTGTCTCCTTTGAAATCACGAATGGATTTGTAAAGGCCAATCATTCCTTCTTGAATAATATCTTCCCGGTCAGCTCCGATCAAAAAATAAGATCTTGCCTTGGCGCGTACAAAGTTGCGATACTTGTTGATCAAAAACTCCAGCGCTTCGCTTTCGCCTTCACGGACCGCTTCGACAATGTCTTCGTCACTTTGGTAATCATACTTGGATAACATGATATCTTTGAGGTCGACACTCACAGACAATCCCTCCGGCTGCAACGCAAGGTACCCCGTTACTCTACTCTATGAAATATACGAACAGTATATATGATGGTACCTGCCACCGTCAACCACGCTATGCCTAAAAAAGAACACCTATAACATAATTGTCAATAGTTTCAATATTGAAAAAATTGTAAAAACCCAGTATCAGCCTCGTCTCCAGCGTTCAAACTGTTGCAATACATCCGGACTTAATTTCCCCCCGATTGTATTACGTGTTGACTTGGCCTGATCTTCAGCAAGTCGCTGTTGTAACTCTTTTTCATTCTGCTCTACTTCAATCAACAACTCTCTGGCAGATATGCGCAGCGCTCCCTGTCCAAAGATAACATGTTGCTCCACCATATCGCTTGTAGCCACATAGATTTGGCGTCTTCGCATGCTTAGTTCCCGAACGAGCCTTTCGATGCATTCATCTGCCGTCTCTTTTTCCTTTGTAAAATAAATCTGAACTTTACTCTGAGTAAAGGATTTGCCGAGTCCTGGCACAAGGTATGCGTCAAACACAACAATGACGCGCCGACCGGAAAAAGCCTGATAGTCTGCCAGACGAAAGAGAAGCCTGTTCCGCGCCTCTTCAAGCCCGTTTTCCGCCAACTTCGATAATTCCGGCCAGTCACCGATCATATTATACCCGTCTACAAGAAGCACATCACGGGAGTCAGCCATAACAACTATTCCTGCGCTTGGCGGGAGCGAAGCACCTCGTACATGACAACCCCCGCTGCCACGGAAGCATTCAGGGAATTAATCTGGCCTTGCATCGGTAATTTAACCAGCACATCACATTTCTCACGAATAAGACGGCCCATGCCTTTGTTCTCATTCCCGATCACGAGTGCTACCGGCCCTGAGAATACACCATTACCAAACACGCCTTCACGTGCGGTGACATCTGTACCTACAACCCATACACCTTCTTCTTTGAGACGATCGATCGTCTGCGCCAGATTGCTTACGCGAGCAACGGGTACATACTCCGCTGCACCTGCTGATGTTTTGGACACTGTTGCAGTTACCGATGCTGAGCGACGTTTAGGAACGATGACACCGTGGGCTCCTGTGCAGTCCGCTGTACGCAAGATGGAACCGAGATTATGAGGATCTTCAATCTCATCAAGCAAAATTAAAAAGGGCTGTTCATTTTTGGATTTGGCTATTTCCAAAATATCTTCAACCTCAGCATAGGCATAAGGCGCCGCCTGAGCAACGACACCCTGATGCTGAATACCCGGAACCGTCTGATCCAGCTTACGCTTGTCCACATGCTGGATGACAATCCCCTGCTTTTTGGCTTCCACGATGATCGGTTGCGTCAAATGTTTCTGCGCCGTATCAGCGATCCATATTTTATTAATAGTCCTGCCTGATCGCAATGCCTCCGTTACGGAGTGTTTCCCGGCAATCCATTCTTCTTCCATCTTTCTTCGTTCCTCTCTGTATTGCTTATTATATATATTTCAACCCTGAAGCTATTTTGACGTTGATGCAGATGCTTGCTCCGCAAGCTCAATACCCAGCCCGATCAGTTGAATCATTCGTTCGTGCTGACTGCTGCTGTACAAGTAGCCGATCAGACATTCAAACGCCGTTGCATGTCTATACTCCAGCACATCAGCATTTTTCGGAACACTGCCCGATTTGGCGTTCCGCCCTGAGCGTACAACATCCTGCTCTTCTTCAGTCAGTTCAGCCTCAATACTTGTCAGTATGCGGCTCTGTGCTTTGGCAGATACCAGTTTAGTTGCGCTACGGTGCAAATGATTGGGGCGCATGTTTGCTTTGGATAACAGATATTGCCTCACGGCAACCTCATATACCGCATCGCCAATGTAAGCAAGAGCAATCGGCGGAATCAGTCTTGCAGGTCTGGAAGGGGGATAAGGAAACCATCCACCTTCCGAAACACGCGCCTGATTTTTCGCTTCAGTTCCCTCAACCGGCTCAACCTGTTCGACAGGTTCAGGTAAAGTATTCATTTTTTCTTCGCTCATTTACGCCGCCATCTCATGCCCTGCGCGGTATCCTCAAGCAGGATTCCCTGAGCCGACAGTTCATCACGAATCTCGTCCGCACGAGCCCAATTTTTGGATTTGCGTGCTTCCACACGCTCTTGGATAAGACGTTCGATGTCCTCATCCAGAAGCTCCGGTTCAATGTCCGTATAGATCCGAAGCACAGCATTCAGTTCAGCGAACAGTTCCAGCAACGCATGAATCTCAGCGGCATTCACCACATCCTGCTGCAACAACTGATTCGCTTCCGCAGCCCATTCGAACAATGCAGTGATTGCATCTGGCGTATTGAAGTCATCCTTCATTTTTTCATGATACTGCTGTCGAATTTGGTCTAGTCTTGCAGAGAACTCCGGTGTGACCTCCTGATTGACAGACACAGCACCCAGACGATGTTTGAGGTTACCTACCGCATTGGCAATCCGATCCACACTGTTCTGAGCCTGTTCCATCGTATCTTCCGTGAAATTGAGCGGGTTACGATAGTGGGTGGACAGCATAAAGTAACGAATCGCTTCACGTTTGTACTGATCACGCAGGTCTTTTACCAGAACGCCGTTACCGAGGGATTTCGACATTTTCTCGTTATCAATGCGAATAAAACCGTTATGCATCCAGTAATTCGCTAAGGGTGCACCTGTAATTGCCTCGGACTGTGCGCATTCGCATTCATGGTGAGGGAACTGCAGATCCTGTCCACCCCCGTGAATATCCAGCGTGTCACCAAGGTACTCTCTTGCCATTGCAGAGCACTCGATATGCCATCCCGGACGGCCATCTCCCCATGGGCTAGACCAGAAGATTTCGCCTGGTTTTGCTGCTTTCCAGAGCACAAAATCTTCCGGATGTTCCTTCCGCTCGTCTACGCCGATTCGAATACCAAACTGCAACTCTTGCAAGTTCTGTTTCGACAATTGCCCATACTTTTCGAACTTTCCTGTTCGATAATATACGTCACCGCCATTTTCATATGCGAAACCTTTTTCGACCAGTTCACGGATAAAATCGATAATAAGCGGCATATTCTCCGTTACCCGTGGATTACTGCTGGCTTTAGGAATACCCAGCCCTTCCAGGTCCGCGTAATAAGCGGCAATAAACTTCTCAGCCACATGCGGTACGTCCGTGCCGAGCTGCTCCGCTTTGCGAATCAGTTTGTCATCGACATCGGTGAAGTTCACGACATAATTCACTTCATGTCCGATCTGCTCCAGATATCCGCGAACCGTGTCGAAAAAGATCACTGGACGTGCATTACCGATATGAATGTAGTCATAAACCGTTGGTCCGCATACGTACATTTTCACTTTGCCAGGCTCTTGTGGAACAAAATCCTCTTTGGTGCGACTCATCGTATTATAAATCTGAAGCGTCATAGTCACTTTTCCTTTCGTCCTAAACTGCTTTTACTTGATTCCAATGGTGTATGTTAACGGATGGAATTAGGTGCATTTCTCGGATTCACGTGTTTCTTGCAAAGTACGCACTTCCTCATGCAATCGTTCAATCTCGCGCTGCATGCTGCGCAAAGAGTCGATAACCGGATCGGGCAATTGTTGATTCAGACGGTCTACCCGCCGTCCATCCTGCTTGACGATTCTGCCCGGAATGCCCACCACCGTGCTATTGGCGGGAACTTCTTTCAGTACAACAGAGTTCGCCCCGATGTTGCTCTGATCCCCGACTCGAAACGACCCCAGTACCTTGGCTCCGGATGAGATAACCACATTATTGCCAATCGTCGGGTGTCTCTTTCCTTTTTCTTTCCCTGTTCCACCAAGAGTTACTCCTTGATAGATCACGACATCGTCACCAATCTCACAGGTTTCACCGATGACAACTCCCATACCGTGGTCAATGAACAAACGTTCCCCAATCGTAGCTCCAGGATGAATCTCTATACCTGTCATAAACCGGCTAACCTGTGATACGAACCGGGCGAGCGAGTACCATTTTCGTCTATACAGATCATGAGCAAATCGATGGGCCCATATCGCATGCAACCCTGAATACGTAAATACGACTTCAAACCAACTCCGGGCGGCCGGATCATTTTCAAAGACCGTCTGAATATCGGATCTGATCTTTTTGAACATGCTCGTTCCCCTCTTGTTCAGGTTCTCGTCCTCCGGGTTCGCCGGACGGCGCGTTCCTTGTTAGTATACTTGCGCACTCGCCTAAACAAAAAACGCCCCTGCAGCACGAAGCTGCAGAGGCGTTAGTCGCGGTCCCACTCTGCTTGGCTCATTCTTGAAAAAACGAGCCCTCTGGCGGTTCGGTAACGAGAACCAGTCGTCACCATCTATCCTGACGTTTTCCTCTATCCTGTTGACAGAGGCGGGGCCGGATTCGACAGTGCAGCTCACGGGTGCATTTCAGACTGCTGGACAGTGGACGGCTCGCAGCCACCACACGCCGAGAGACCTGTTCTCTGCTCGCGCGTGGGGCCATCCTCTCTGAATCTGTCCGGCTCAGCTTACTTCTCCCGGTCTATGCTGTTCTATATGAACGTATTATGACAATTCAACCTTGTGTTGCTATTATAGCGAAAAGCCTGTGCACTGACAACCTGCAGAATTGAATTTACGCGCCTGTCACCCGTGCCAGCAAACGCTGGGTTACAGTGTCTCTGCCCAACAGCACAATCGTCTGATTCAGGTCACGTCCGTGAGTCTGTCCAGTCAAGGCCACACGGATTGGCATAAAGAGTTGTTTGCCCTTAAAGCCCGTCTCCTTCTGTACTTCCTTGATCAGAGCAGCCATTTTACTTGGCGTAAATTCATCACTCGCCTGCACCTTATCCGCAAATGCCTTCAGTACGGTTGGAACCTGCTCTTCAGCAAGCACTGCAGCGCCTTCACTTTCCAATTCAACTTCTGGACGGAAGAATACTTCGGACAGTTCCACGATATCGGATGCCGAATTCATCTGTTCCTGATAGAGATGCACAAGCGTATGTGCCCATTCTATTTGCTCCGTGGACAGTTCCATTGGAAGACGTCCCGCTTTTTGCAGATGCGGAATGGCCATTTCGGCAATACGTGCCGGGTCAGCATTTTTGATGTAATGGTTGTTCAAGTGCGCCAGCTTATGTGTGTCAAATACAGCCGGACTTTTAGACAGCCGTTTAGTATCAAAAATGGAGATCAACTGCTCTTGTGAGAAGATTTCTTCTTCTCCTTCCGGCGACCAGCCAAGCAGGGAGATGAAGTTAAACATCGCTTCCGGCAGATAACCGAGCTGATCATATTGTTCAATAAACTGAATGACGGATTCATCGCGCTTGCTCAGTTTTTTGTGATTTTCGTTCACGATCAGTGTCATATGACCAAATTGCGGCGGCTCCCAGCCAAGCGCTTCATAGATCATCAGCTGACGCGGTGTGTTGGAGATATGATCTTCCCCGCGTAGCACGTGGGAGATCTTCATCAAGTGATCGTCCACGGCAACGGCATAGTTGTACGTGGGAATGCCATCTTTTTTCACAATGACAAAGTCGCCTGATTCCTTGCTGTTGAACGAGATTGTGCCTTTGACCATGTCGTTAAATGTATATGTGCGGTCTGCCGGTACACGGAAACGAATACTTGCCACGCGGCCTTCTGCCTCGAATGCCTCGATCTGCTCTGGTGTCAGGTCACGGTGCTTGCCGGAGTAACGCGGGGTTTCTCCACGGGCCGACTGCTCTTCACGCTCCTGTTCCAACTCTTCTTCCGTGCAGTAGCAACGATACGCCAGACCTTTGTCCAGCAGTTCCTGCGTGTATTTACGATACAAATCCAGACGCTCAGTCTGACGGTACGGTCCGTATTCTCCGCCTACATCAATACTTTCATCCCACTCGATACCGAGCCATTTCAAGTATTTCAGCTGGCTTTCTTCTCCGCCCGCAATGTTCCGCTTCACGTCCGTATCTTCGATACGAATGATAAATTTTCCGTTATTATGTTTGGCATACAAGTAGTTAAACAGCGCCGTACGAGCGTTCCCGATATGCAGGTGTCCCGTTGGACTCGGTGCGTAGCGCACCCGAATTTCTGTGCTCATATGATCCCCTCCGTCTCTAATTGATTGATGATATCACACACGTACAAGGCATACAACGGATTGGGCTGCAATTCCCTCTCCCCGTCCCGGGAACCCAAGTTGCTCTGTTGTCGTTGCCTTTACGTTCACCTGTGTCACATCCGCTTCCAGCGCCTTGGCAATCACTTCTGCCATCTGCGGGATGTAAGGTGCCATCTTTGGCTTCTGGGCAATAATCGTTGAATCGATATTACCAAGCTTATACCCACGATCCTTCACAAGTTGCCATACATGCTCAAGCAGTTTCAAGCTGTCGGCATCTTTGAATTCCGGATCGGTATCCGGAAAATGTTTGCCGATATCTCCAAGTGCCAGCGCGCCAAGAATGGCATCACTGATTGCGTGCAGCAATACGTCTGCGTCGGAGTGGCCCTGGAGCCCTTTTTCATAAGGAATCGTTACTCCGCCAATAATACACGGTCTACCTTCCACCAACTGATGCACGTCAAATCCTTGTCCTACACGTATCATCGCTTCTTCTCTCCCTCAAGCCAAAACGCGGCATACTGTAAATCTTCCGGTGTCGTTAGTTTGATGTTGGTATAACTGCCTTCCACAACCTTAACCGACATTCCCTGGCGCTCAGCCAGCATGGCATCATCCGTGCCCAGAAACCCGTCCCGTTCCGCGGATTCGTAAGCCTCCAGCAGGGAAGAAAGACGAAAAGCCTGCGGGGTTTGAATGCTCCACAGACTACTGCGATCCGGCGTCGCTGTAACGACACCTTCCGCATTCACTTGTTTAATCGTATCCTTCACCGGCACAGCCAGCACAGCGCCCCCGCCCGATGCGGCGACAGTCATACAGTCTCTGATCTGCTCACGGGTCACAAAAGGACGCACCCCGTCGTGAACGAGAACCCACTCCGTGTCTAGCACCCGAAGGCCTTCATGCACGGAATGCTGTCTCTCTTTCCCTCCGGGGATCACGCGGACACGCGATTCCAGCTGATATTCTTTTACCCATTCCAGGCAACGTTCAACATCTGCAGCACCTGTAACCAGGATCATCTCACGGATCTCGTCCAGAGCCGCAAATACTTCAAGCGTATGTATGAAAACGGGCTTGTCCTGTAGCAGCAAAAATTGTTTGCTCTCGGTCGTTCCCATGCGGGTTCCCCGGCCTGCCGCCACAATGACAACGCCCCACCCTTTATCCATGCCGCAATCCCTGCCTTGTCTGTCAGTTTATCGCCGGGCGACAATTCATATCTGCTTCGATATCCACCATCGTACAACGATACACTACCCATCATACCGCTTTATTGGGCTTTTTCCAACAGTTTCGGCTTGGCAAAAATCATTCGTCCCGCAGACGTCTGCAACACACTGGTCACGAGCACTTCCATCATCATGCCGATATACTCGCGTCCGCCTTCAACCACAATCATCGTTCCGTCATCCAGATAGGCTACGCCCTGTCCATGCTCCTTGCCGTCCTTGATAATCTGCACCATGATCTCTTCTCCCGGCAGCACAACCGGCTTCACCGCATTTGCCAAATCATTGATATTAAGCACCGATACCCCTTGAAGTTCACAGACTTTGTTCAGGTTAAAATCATTGGTAACAACCTTGCCCTGAAGCACTTTGGCGAGTTTCACCAGTTTGCTATCCACCTCGGAAATTTCCTCGAAATCACCTTCATAGATCAATACCTGCACATCAAGCTCCTTCTGGATTTTGTTTAAAATGTCCAGCCCACGGCGCCCGCGGTTACGCTTGAGCAGATCCGATGAGTCTGCAATATGCTGCAGCTCTTCCAGTACAAATTCCGGGATAACAATCGTTCCCTCAATGAACCCGGTCTTGCAGATATCTGCGATTCTTCCGTCAATAATGACGCTGGTGTCCAAAATTTTATGCTCTTCCATCCGTCGTCCTTCTTCTGCCTCGGGGTGTCCCCACCGTCCCGACTTCCAGAGTGCCGCCAGATCGTCTTTCTTGGCCATAGCCAAACTATATCCGGAATACGCAGCAATCACAGTCAGGGCCACTTGCAGGACCTCTCCTGCGGTTCCTAACCAGACAAGGCAAGGATACATCAGTAATGCAACCAGCAGTCCAGCCACGGTGCCTGCCGCCCCGGCAGCAAGTTCATTCATGGGTATTCTGGCTAAAGAATCGATACCGCTATGCAATCTGTTTGCCATCACGGTGCCGCCGATCGTGCATACGGACATAAAAAGTACTGCTCCCAGCAGTGTAGATACGCCAGCTCCCAGCAATCCTGCCGACTGAATCCATTCAGCCATCCAGGGAATAGACTTACCTGCCAGATGATAAGCCGTGTACCCGAACCATGCGCCGCACAATCCAGTAAAAGTTAAAATGCCTTTTCTCCACATGAGTTCCTGCACCTCCTCAATCATTCTTCATTTTCATATCCAGTATGATCCAATTTCCGGAAAGCTAATCCGGTTCGCAAGAAGTTTTTGGAAATGTTGCATTCGTCAGTTGAAAGTAAGACTTTTATTGGCATATAATGAATTCAATTCATATCCCGAGGTGAGTAGCAAAATGAGTACGCTAAGTTTACAGGCTTTTCAGGATCAAGTTTCCGAACTGTTGCTGCGTCATCGCAGCCTGATTGATGTACTGTCCAAAACGGGACAAGCCG
Source organism: Paenibacillus sp. TSA_86.1 (assembly GCF_052691815.1). NCBI lineage: Bacteria > Bacillati > Bacillota > Bacilli > Caryophanales > Paenibacillaceae > Paenibacillus > Paenibacillus sp. TSA_86.1. The sequence continues at coordinate 53,025 of NZ_JBQZGE010000023.1, forward strand.
GAGCCTCCGTTAACCGCGCCGTGTCCAAAGCCATTACTGAATGCGGCTGCATTGAGCTGCACGCCACCAAACAGCAGTACACCCCTGAGAGTGGTATTTCTCAAGCCAAGAGCCTGCTGGAAACGCATGTAGAAGGTCAGTTGTGTGAGAATTGCAAAGAGGTGATCAGCTCCGAGTTGGGGCGAAACCTGTTCTATATGTCTGCACTCTGCAATCTACTGGACATTAACTTGGAAGAGGTCGTGAATCACGAATCACAGAAATGTTCAACGCTGGGGATATTTAATCTGTCTTAGCTATATCTGTCTCGGCCACTTGGTTATAGATCGAAAAATGCAATCCAAACAAAAAGCACGTACGCTCCTTTTTAAGGAATGTACGTGCTTTTTATATAATATTGGTGGTAGCTGAAGCTAAACACGCTACTCTTTTTAATTATCGGAAGAACGGGAAGACTTTTTGTCCTTGCGTTTTTTGGCACGATTTCGCGAAGCAGCCGTTCGTACACTGTATCTCATGCCATATAAGGCATATAACACCAGCGGGATAAAAATCAGCTTGGAGAGCTGATCCGGGAAAAGAACAGCCAGCGCTACAGCCAGCAGTACAACCCACGGGGCAATCCAAATGGCCTTGCGGGGCAGTCCGACTTTTTTGAAATTGGGATATTTCAGTGAACTGACCATCAGGTAAGACAACAGCAGCGTAGCAATCATCATGCTGATTGGCCCGATATCCTTGTGAAACAGGGAAAGTGTAGCCAGCACACCACCCGCAGCCGGAATCGGCAAACCTGTAAAATATCCTGGAATTCCTGGACGTACGTTAAATCTCGCTAAACGAATTGCACCGCAGATCGGAAAGGCCGCCGTAGCAATCCAGGCAAATATTGGCATCGCATCCTGAAATGACACCATAAAAATGATTAATGCAGGCGCTGCACCAAAGGACACCATATCGGACAAAGAATCAAGCTCCTTGCCAAATTCACTTTGCGCGTTCAGCGCTCTTGCTACCCTTCCATCCAAACCGTCCAGCAACATCGCAACGATAACCATAATGGCGGCCGTGCTGTATTTTCCGTTAATTGCAAGCAAGATGGCCAGCATACCCAGAAACAGATTACCTAAGGTAAAAAGATTTGGAATGAATCTGGTTAACATGTTGTTTCACCTCATCCATTAGAAGCCGTTATAGGCGATTTCCTACATCTGTCGATCAATAAACATTTGCTCCTGCAGACGTTTGAGACCTTCCTTAATGGTGCGTGCACGAACCTCACCAATGCCGTCTACCTCATCGAGTTCTTCAATTGTTGCCATGATGACATGTGGTAACTGTTCAAATTGATCCACCAAGTTATGAATAATTACATTAGGCAGACGAGGGATCTTATTTAATACCCGGTAACCGCGTGGTGCAACCGAATCTTCGGAAGTCGCCGCTGATGAAGGATAACCCAGCAATCGTACGATATGATGCGCATCAAGTAATTCCTCGTCCGACAATCTTTTTAATCCCACTATAATTTCACGAATCTTGTCATCACTATCGTCACGAGCATAGTCCTTATACAGCAGCCAAGCTTCTTCCTCTGTTGTCCCCACAAGCTCTTCCATTTGCATGGAAATGAGCCTTCCTTCGTTCCCCAACTCATCAATATATCGTTCAATCTCCGTTTTGATCCGCAGCACCATTTCAGTACGCTGAATGACATTGACCACCTCAGGAATCGTCACCAGCTCCTCAAATTCGGAAGCACTCAGATTCGTGAGGGATTGCTTCAGCACCGCTTTATACTTTTCGAGCGTTTGAATCGCCTGATTCGCTTTGGTCAGAATCACCCCGATTTCCTTAAGTGAATATCGAAGTGTTCCCTGATACAGGGTGATAATATTCCGGCGCTGCGAGATGGAAACGACCAGCTTGCCGGTTTGTTTTGCCACTCGCTCTGCCGTCCGGTGACGAATGCCTGTCTCTGAAGAAGAGATAGAGGAGTCCGGGATTAGTTGTGTATTGGCGTACAAAATCCGTTTCAAATCCTCACTCAGAATAATCGCACCGTCCATTTTGGCAAGCTCGTAAAGGTAGTTTGGCGAGAAATCACAGTTAATCGAAAATCCCCCATCCACCACTTCCATCACTTCAGGGCTGTATCCTACAACAAGCAGTGCGCCCGTCTTGGCACGAAGCACATTTTCCAGACCTTCGCGGAAAGGTGTACCTGGTGCAATCAGCCTTAACAAATCATTCATATTGTCCAGTTGGCTTGAATCCTTCATCTTGTTATGCCCCCTAATCTAAAGCAACCGCTAGTGCATCTGCCACGGTATTCACACCGATCAGTTGTATCCCGCGAGGATGTTTCCAGCCCTTTAAGCTTTTTTCTGGTAAAATAACTCGTTTGAAGCCCAGCTTCGCAGCTTCTTTCACACGTTGTTCTGCCCTCGATACGGCACGAACTTCACCCGTTAGGCCAATCTCGCCAAAGATGACGTCATCCGGCTTGGTTGGCACATCTCTCAAGCTGGAAGCAATACTGACTGCCACGGCCAGATCGACGGCCGGTTCGTCCAGCCTGACCCCGCCAGCCACGTTCAGATAGGCATCCTGTGTCTGCAGGAACATGCCCATCCGTTTCTCCAGCACCGCAATAATCAGATTTAACCGATGATGATCAATGCCTGTTGCCATGCGGCGCGGAGATGGAAAATGTGTCGTCGAAATCAGAGCTTGCAGCTCCACCAGCATCGGACGTGTACCTTCCATGCTCGCCACAACGGTAGAACCGGCTACCCCAAGCGGCCGTTCAGATAAAAATAACTCTGAAGGATTACCTACTTCACGGAGCCCGTCTTCACCCATTTCAAATATGCCAATTTCGTTTGTGGAACCAAAACGGTTCTTCACCGCACGAAGGAGACGATACGTATGATGCCGTTCACCCTCAAAATAAAGTACACAGTCCACCATATGCTCTAACATACGAGGACCAGCAATGGCACCTTCTTTGGTAACATGCCCTACAAGAACCGTTGCAATGCCCCGGCCCTTGGCAATCCGCATGAATCTGGACGTGCATTCCCTTACCTGTGCCACACTCCCTGGTGCGCTGGTAACTTCGGGCAAATATACCGTTTGAATGGAGTCGATGACAAGAAAATGCGGCTGGATTTGATCCACCGCTTCCTCTACTCGTTCCATATTGGTTTCACACAGCACATACAGCTCAGGCGAAAGTGCACCGAGCCGGTCAGCTCGCAGTTTTGTTTGCTTCACGGATTCTTCACCGGACACATATAACACACGCAGCCCGGAGTGGGTTAATGCATGAGAAGTCTGTAACATCAACGTTGATTTTCCGATACCCGGATCGCCCCCCACCAACACAAGCGAACCTGGCACAATGCCGCCGCCCAATACACGGTTGAGTTCTCCGATTCCAGTCTGTACACGCGGCTCCTGACCGCTATCTATATCTATGATAGGAAGAGGTTTATCTTTACTGTCAAACAGCGGAGAATTTCTCCCTTGTGTTTTGACTACCGTTTCGGTTTCTTCTATCATCGAATTCCAGGACTGACAACCAGGACATTTTCCGTACCATTTGGGGGCTTCATAGCCGCATTCCGTACATTGAAACTTGGTTTTAACTTTGGCCACTTCAGCACTCCTATTAATTATATTATTTTATAACAGCATTTTACATTATTCGACTAATTTTGCTCATTGCCCTGACTTACAGGGTTACTAAAAGTTTACCATTGTTTGAGATTTTTCGTAAAGGATTATCGCAAACTTTACACATGTTCCTAGTGAATCTCGCTACAATTCAATCACAACTCCTGCACAAACGAAAAAATCCTCCCCGGCGGAAGCCAGGAAGGATCGGAATATGAATATAAGCTGCTTTCATTCAGCTGTTCACACCCTATTTATTTCGTTTCAATCTCCTCATTGGATTGAACAGGCGCATCTTTTTTGGTTACAGACAACGCTCCATTCTCTTCGTCAATGAGCAAGGAGTCCCCTTTGGTAACATTACCTGTGAGCAACTCTTCAGATAATTTGTCTTCAATATGCTTCTGGATTGCCCGGCGAAGTGGCCGTGCACCGTAGGCAGGATCAAAGCCAGCTTTGGCCAGGAAGTCCTTGGCGTTATCTGTAAGTTCAAAATCAACTTCGTATTCATTGAGTCGTTTACGTAGTTCCTCACTCATGAGAGTAACAATCTCAGCGATATGTTTCTGTTCGAGTGAGTGGAACACGATAATCTCATCGATCCGGTTCAGGAACTCAGGACGGAAGCTTTTCTTCAGCTCATCCATCACTTTGCCCTTCATGTTATCGTAATCTGCTCCTGCATCCACAACCGCTGTGAAGCCAAGAGTGGAATTACGTTTGATCGCTTCTGCACCCACGTTGGATGTCAGGATAATCAGCGTATTGCGGAAGTCCACGACACGTCCTTTGGAATCCGTCAAACGCCCATCTTCCAACACTTGCAACAGGATGTTGAAGACCTCAGGGTGTGCTTTTTCTACTTCGTCCAACAGGACTACAGAGTAAGGTTTGCGACGAACCTTCTCTGTCAACTGACCGCCTTCTTCATATCCCACATATCCTGGAGGTGCTCCGACGAGTCTGGATGTGGAGTGTTTCTCTCCGTACTCGGACATATCAATCCGGATCACGGCATTTTCATCACCGAACATCGCTTCAGCGAGTGCACGAGCCAGTTCGGTTTTACCTACACCTGTAGGACCAAGGAAGATGAAAGAACCCATCGGACGTTTCGGATCTTTAAGTCCCGCACGTGCACGGCGAACGGCACGGCTGACGGATTTTACAGCTTCATCCTGTCCGATAACCCGTTCATGAAGAATGGACTCCAGATTCATCAACCGCTGTGTCTCTTCTTCTTTCAGCTTGTTCACCGGAATTCCTGTCCAGTTGGCTACCACTTGAGCGATATCTTCTGGAGTTACTTCGGAATCAGTGCGGCCTTGTTTTTCTTTCCATTGGTTCTTCGTGGTATCCAACTCTTCACGAATTTTCTGTTCCGTATCGCGAAGTGCTGCTGCCTTTTCGAACTCTTGGCTTTGAACCGCGGCGTCTTTTTCCTTGCGGATATCTTCCAGACGGCTCTCCAATTGTTTCAGGTTTGGCGGAATGGTGTAAGAGTTCAGCCTTACTTTTGATCCAGCTTCATCGATCAAGTCAATGGCTTTATCCGGCAGGAAACGGTCAGTGATATAACGATCAGACAATTTAACGGCTTGCACGATCGCTTCATCTGTAATTTTCACGCGGTGATGCGCTTCGTACCGATCACGCAGACCATGCAAAATTTGGATTGCTTCTTCTGGCGATGGTTGATCAACGGTAATCGGTTGGAAACGACGCTCCAGCGCAGCATCCTTTTCGATGTATTTACGATATTCATCCAAGGTGGTCGCACCAATACACTGCAATTCTCCACGAGCCAGAGCTGGTTTCAAAATGTTTGATGCGTCGATTGCACCCTCCGCACCACCGGCACCAATCAGCGTGTGCAACTCATCGATGAACAAGACAATGTTGCCAGCTTGACGGATCTCATCCATGATTTTTTTCAAGCGATCCTCAAATTCACCACGATATTTGGTTCCAGCTACAACCGAACCCATATCCAGCGTCATTACCCGTTTGTCACGCAAGGTTTCCGGAATTTCATTCGCAATAATTTTTTGTGCAAGACCTTCAGCAATCGCTGTTTTACCTACACCCGGTTCACCGATCAATACAGGGTTGTTTTTGGTACGACGGCTCAACACCTGAATGACACGCTCAATTTCCTTGCTGCGGCCAATGACCGGGTCAAGGTTATTTTCTCTGGCGTAAGCCGTGAGATCGCGAGCCAGACTATCTAAGGTTGGTGTACTCACATTGGCAGGTGTGCCATTATGACTGGAAACCGCTTCGCTGCTTCCGAGCAATTGCAGTACTTGTTGACGTGCTTTGTTCAAACTGATACCAAGGTTGTTGAGCACACGTGCGGCAACCCCTTCGCCTTCACGGATCAATCCGAGAAGAATATGTTCTGTTCCTACATAGGTGTGACCCAATTTACGAGCCTCATCCATGGACAATTCAATTACTTTTTTCGCGCGCGGCGTATATGCAATGTTCGTAGGTTGCTCTTGACCACGGCCAATTAGCGTTTCTACTTCATCCTGAATTTTTTCCAATCCGAGTCCCAGGCCGATCAGTGCTTTGGCAGCAATGCCTTCACCTTCACGAATGAGGCCGAGCAAAATATGCTCCGTACCGATGTTATTATGACCGAGACGGACAGCTTCTTCCTGCGCGAGTGCGAGCACCTTTTGGGCCCGTTCCGTAAATCTTCCAAACATCATATCTCCTGCACCTCCATGGTTTTGGATCAAACGAGGGAATTTAATCTACTCGATAACCCTTCGTTATTCTTCATATCATTTTGTTGGCAGCCATGCTGCGATTAAAATCATTGGTACCTTCCATGAGAGTGGAGAGGCCTTGTTATATAAAAGCCGCAGATGCGGCATGAAACCGAAGTTGGTATTCCAGGAACGTTTACCCAGAACTTTTAGCTGCTTTGATCGTATCACGAATTAACTGTGCCCGGTAGATGTCACGCTCATCTGTGCGCATATCCCCGAACGTTTTTTGCAAAAATCCTGGCTGCGTCATCACATTCAGCTCATTCATCACCGGAATGGTTAGCCCATCCAGCAATCCAAGATCTACACCGAGCCGAATATCAGATAAGCGCTGCGCTGCTTCCTTCGTGTCTACAATAGCCGCATGGGACAAGATTCCGTAGGAACGCATCACCCGATCTGTAATACGTAGTCTGGAATCGGTAATGAGCCGTTCTCTGGCCGTACGTTCATGACCAATCATCTGTAAAACAACGCTATGCAGGTTGTCGATCACTTCTTGTTCCGTCTGTCCAAGTGTAATCTGATTGGAAATCTGGAACAGGTTGCCCATCGCCTCGCTGCCCTCTCCGTAAATCCCTCGAACCGTTAACCCCACCTGGGATACGGCACTGAGAATACGGCCGATCTGCTGTGTCATGACCAATGCCGGAAGATGCATCATGACAGAAGCCCTGACACCTGTTCCAACGTTTGTTGGACAACTGGTCAGATAACCCCTGCGATCATCAAAGGCGTAATCCACATGCGCTTCAAATGCATCATCTATAGCGGAAGCTTTCTCCCAGGCTTCTTTCACCTGGAACCCCGGATAGAGGCACTGGATACGCAGATGATCCTCTTCATTAATCATAATGCTTACCGATTCGTCCTCACTAAGAATGACGGCTCCGTTTGTAGATTCATTCGCCAGACTTGGGCTGATGAGATGTTTCTCCACCAGCACTCGTTTGTCAAGTTCATCAATATCGATCAGATCAAGTGTAGTAAAATCACCAAAGGCGTGTACGTCATCGTACTGAAGTACTTCGCTCAGTTTATTCAACACCTCTTCCGATTGCTCACCCGAAGCCAGCATTGGAAACGGGATATGCTGAAGGTTACGTGCGATACGGACACGACTGCTGATTACAATCTCTGAATCGGTTGCATCACTGCGCATCCATTCACTGAGCGCCTTCTCTGTAAAACGCAGATTAGGCATTATGCTTCCCTCCTACTCATGACAAACTTTACTCCTGAGCTATTCCTTTTTCAAGTTCACGAATCTGATCCCGGATTTGAGCTGCCTCTTCGAATTCTTCTTGGGCAATGCTCTGCTGAAGATTTTGCTTCAAGTCAGCAATTTGTCGTTTCACCTTAATCCGTCCACCCGCTCTGGCAGGAACTTTGCCCACATGAGACGTGCTACCATGAACTCGTTTGAACAACGGGTCGAGACGACTGTCAAAGTACTTGTAACAGGAGCTGCAGCCAAAACGACCAACTTTGCTGAACTGGGCATAAGTCATGCCACATTCTTCACATTGCAGCGCCTTGGCAGGTGCGGCACCTGAACCTTTGCCTGCCGGATCAAAATCAAGCAATCCGGACAGCAGGTTGTGGATGGAAAATCCTCCTGATGTTCCAGGAATCATCTCCCCCTTCTCACGGGCGCATGATTCACAGATATGAAATTCCGTCTTCTCTCCATTTACAATTTTCGTAAAATGAAGTGTAGCCGGACGTTTATTACATTCTTGGCACAGCATATAGATGTACCTCCTTTGATCCCGATAGTTTTCATTTACCGAGCAAAGATATTAGCATCGCCTTCAACATTCTGGCACGAATTTGATCCCGGTAAGGAAGTTTGACCATAAGAACCTCTCTCGACACAGCCGCACGCATCAACCCGGCTTCCCGCTTACTTAAGAAACGGGCTTCTTCCAGTTGATAGATCAAACCTTCCGCAGCAGTCTGTCCAATCTCCTCACCAATGCTGTGATGCAGATGGTTGTGCAGAGCTGATTGAGCGGGTAATTCAATGCGCTGTATACGAACGTATCCACCGCCGCCACGTTTACTCTCTACCAGATAACCTTTTTCTATAGTGAAACGGGTGCTGATGACATAATTGATCTGGGAAGGTACACATGAAAACTGATCCGCCAGATCATTACGCTGTATTTCAATCATTCCTTCGGGACTTTCATGCAAAATACCCTTCAGATATCGTTCGATAATATCAGAGATATTACGCATCCAATCATCCTCCACTGTCTGAAACGTTAAGTCAATAAGGACCCACACGCCCCCACAGAGTGCACCTTCTCCACCCATTTAACCACTTAGTGAAACAGCGAATCTTACCGCCTCAGGTGTTAAACAGGAGAGCAAAGGAAGCACGAAGGTCCTTTAAATATCCCTTGATCTTCCAATGACATGTATCCGTCACACGGTACTTCTCATCAGAGAGCAGTAAGAAAGTCGAACAATCGTATCGTAGGTATAATAATAAACATTAACCTTGAGTTGACTTTGACTTTCTTTGACTTTATATACATTATAGCATATTTTACTGTTTTGCCAAGTGGGGGCACTATTCATTTTTTACGATTTTACACGAAATATTCGCCTGACACAAAAAAACCTCTCCCAGGCATCGGGAGAAGTCTGATTGCTCACTATTACACTACTTATCTAATCGATGATATATGACTCGGTATCTGTAGGCTTAAAAGAAGTCAAGTAAGTAGGTTTCACGGTATGGTACAGCCTTCTCCAGCGCTTGAACTGCGGTAGCCGAGCCTTCCATTCTACCGATCTGTGCCATCTCTGCTGGTCTGCGATACCCCATTAACACGGCTGTGAGTGATTGAATATTGAGTCGAATTGGCTGATCAAGCTGATCTTCACGCTCTGATTCGGCTGTTTTCCATATAGAAGCCGTTCCGTTCATCGCTACATTTAATTCCCATACCCCTTCATTCCAAGGAGCATATGCGTCTTCGACTTCAAGCCAAATCTGTACAGGCGAGTCCTGACTTGCAAAAGGGTACTGCGAAATGAACTGCTCCACGCTTACAATCCGTGCCATGAAGTACGGTACCACCTCTTGCTGAATCCGTGGATTGTCCAGCTGAAACGCTAACATATCACTTGCTGGCGCTTGTAAAGTCACCTCGTTAATCATGGAATCATGATTGGCAATAAACGTCCAAAGTCCTTGTCTTGCCTCTTCATTCAGATGAATCATCTCACCGATGGTAAATTTGCTATCCTTAACCTCGTAGAGTACATAACCTTGAGGTACATCTGCCTCATCATAGTACACAGCTCGCTTACTACCTTTTTTTATATATACCGAATTCTCCCACCACGCGTCATCCCGATTCAAGCTTCCATTATAACGTGCTGCATACGTTTCATAGACCTGCTTCAATACAGCGAGCTCAGGATTCCCCCGTTTAATCGTACCTGGTGTTGGTTTTTTGGCTGGCAGTTCGGAGGTAGACAACTTGTATTTCTTATATTCCACATAGGTTTCCCACCCATACTTTCGATAAAAGGAGAATGAAAATGGATGCAGGAAGGAAATACTCTGTTTATTTCGATTCATTTCTTCGAGCGCATATTGTAGCAGACCTGCTACCCATCCCTTGCGTCTGTATTCCGGCCAGGTTGCTACACCTGCAATTCCACCCATTTCAAAGGATCTTCCGTGGATATACGTTTGAAATGGAATAATTTGAAGTTTGGCTCCCACCTGTCCATCCGCATAGACACCCAATACATTATGCTTGGAAAATTCCTCTCGCCGTCTCTCCAATTGATCCTCTGTCATTGTAAACTGAAAAGCATACTCGGAGAGCGCCATACACGCCTCATAATCCTCAGCCGTTAATTTACGAAGTTCCATATGATCCTGCACCTCATTCTCTCGTAATGTAAGTCCATCCTTGTTTAAAAATAAATAGTTCGTTCAACTTATATAAGAGGTTAAGCGATACTACTACATACATTCGAGTGTGTCAGAGGTTCCCCCTAAAGTCAAACAGGAGATGCCACGTTCACATCTCCTAAGTAATTAAATATAAAAGAAAAACCACCACCGAATTACATCGGCAGTGGTTCTTTGCTTGGCGGCGTCCTACTCTCCCAGGACCCTGCGGTCCAAGTACCATCGGCGCTAGAGGGCTTAACGGTCGTGTTCGGGATGGGTACGTGTGGAACCCCTCCGCCATCGCCACCAAACGCGATTGGATCGAAGCTAA
>NZ_JBQZGE010000024.1:0-49104 GCF_052691815.1 Paenibacillus sp. TSA_86.1
CTCCAATAAAGTATTGAAAAGAGCGATAAGCTCATTTTGAATCTGACGAGATAAAAAATCTCTTTTGTGCTCTAGTCGATCCAAGCCAAGGCTTGTCTCATACTTTCGCGTTCATTCTGCAAGCAGAATGCTTACTCACTCGTTGTTCAGTTTTCAAAGATCAAACTTGTTTTTTGTCACCATTTTGTCTCAGCGGCGACTTTTATAATATATCATACTCTGTTTGTTTCGGTCAAGATTTTTTTGAAATTATTTTTCAAAATTCGCAGTGAACTTTGTTCGTTTCAAGTAAAGCCTGTAACCAAGCAAGCAAAGCAACGAGATATAATGTACCATATATGTTTCCCAATAGTCAACTACCCAAACAAAGAAAACTTCAACCCTAACAATAGACCCACGCCAGGTAGACCTAAAACAGTTACCGTACCTACCGTTACAGGGTTTAATGGGATATACAATCCCGTTACCCAACCAGAGTAATTTACAATGTAGATTCCGGCAGCAGCCAATACCAGATGAATTCCGATCGATGTAAAGATGGATAATCCTATTCGTTTTCTAAACAAAACAATGACTAGCGCCAACAAAGATGCCACCAATATACTTCCCAGAACAATGCTCTTCATAATCATCACCTCCAACTGTAAAATGAAACACCCTTTATACACACCGCACTAAATGCTAACCCCTTGCTTCGTAGTAGCCATATCCAGCCCAATTAACCTTTTCGCCCGTTTTAAGTGAATTTGATATTTCCTCTCTGCCGCTTCAAGCACATAGATGGCATAATCAATCTCGTCCTCTCCCAGCGCGTCTTCAAACTGTCTCATCGCGCGTTCCCACTCCTGCTTAGCCTTCTGTACATCAACATAAATCTGCTCCGCCTCCAAATCCGCTAACTCTCTTTCCCGTTTCTCCCCCAGCCTTTGCGTTTTACGCCACATCAACATAAATCCCCCTCCTTTTCTTCCACACAGCACATTCTCATACATATCAAGAAGGGGACAAACTTAGAACTCGGACTTCTGTTTTTAACGCAAAAAAAAGAGAGAGCTCGCGGCTCTCCCCTTTAGTTACAATCGATTTGCACATTTAGTTTTTTCAAAAGAAATTACATCCTTATCACGCTGAAAGACAACAATGACCTTTAGCGCATTTCCCTGCGACCTTCCAACGCTTTCGAGAGTGTAACCTCATCCGCATACTCCAGATCTCCGCCCACAGGCAGTCCATGGGCAATACGGGTCACACTAATCTCAAATGGACGCACAAGACGGGAAATGTACATCGCTGTAGCCTCACCCTCAATATTCGGGTTCGTCGCCAGAATCAATTCTTTAACCCGTTCATCGCTCAAACGCGTCAACAGTTCTTTCAAACGTATATCATCCGGACCGACTCCCTCCATCGGAGAGATTGCCCCCTGCAATACATGATAGTATCCATCGAATTCCTTGGTGCGTTCCATAGCCACCAAATCTTTCGAATCTTGAACTACACAGATGACAGAACCGTCTCTCGACTTATCCTGACAAATCCGGCAAGGGTCCGTATCCGTAATATTACAACACACAGAACAATAATGAAGATTACGCTTCACACTGACGAGTGCTTTGGCAAAATCAATAACGTCATCTTCCTTCATGTTAAGCACATGAAAAGCTAAACGCGCCGCCGTCTTTGGGCCCACCCCCGGAAGACGGGTGAAGGCATCAATCAGCTTGGCTATCGGTTCAGGATAATACAATCGGTTGTGTCTCCTTTGGACAGGATCAAGTTAAATTAAAATAACCCCGGAATATTCATGCCGCCTGTAAATTTGCCCATATCCTTATTAGCAATCTCATCTGCTTTGGCCATAGCATCATTAACGGCGGTCATCACAAGATCTTGAAGCATTTCAACATCTTCTGGGTCTACCGCTTCAGGCTTGATGGTAATGGAGAGCAGTTTTTTATGTCCATTTACTTCAGCTGTTACAACTCCACCGCCAGAAGTCCCTTGGACTGTTTTGTCCGCAAGCTCCTCCTGCGCTTTCAACATCTGCTCCTGCATTTTCTTCACTTGTTTCATCATTTGGTTCATGTTATTCATATCCGTCATCTCCTTTATTGTGGTTATCTCAACTTATACACACTACATTTATTTCATTACACTACTCTTTAATGACTACAAGATCCTCGCCAAATAACTGAATAGCTTCATCAATCCAAGGCTGCTTATCGCCTGAAGCACCATCTTCATGCTCAGGTTCAAGCTTAAAATCCTCCTTTGGCGTCTCAGAAGCTCCTTCCATCGCGCCAGTCCAATCTCTGAGCATCATCGTCACAAGTCGCGCCTGACGCCCGAGCTGTTCGGAAAGCACCCGCTCAATGACATCACGATTCGCCTGCTTCTCTGTTGTTTCACGATGGATGTTGTTTTTGAAAGCGACCAGTACATTGTCTTCGAGCAGCGAAACCGGCTCTCCATCCATAAACCAGGCATGAACCGTAACCTTCTCTTCTTTAACACGCTGAAGAATCTGGCTCCACTTTTTGCTGATCTCCGCGAACTCCGGAGACCCTTTGCGCGCAATATATTGATCCAAATTTGCCGGCAGCTTCACCGGGGTGTTAGCCCTGGACATTGGTGCGCGTGTTGCTGGTCGAGCAGGAGCACTTGAAGCCCCCTCTCCACCCGGCAAACCGCTTTTGAGCGCCCGGTCAAGCTTCTTCTCGAGCTCGGTTAGCTGTTGCTTCAGCCGATTGATCTCTCCGGCATCAGCTTGTGCTGATGAAGATGTTGCCCCAACTGATACAGCCGCTCCACCTGAAGCCGGGATACTACACAGTTTAAGCAGAGCCACCTCAAATAATGTCTGCGGTTGAACTGCATATTTCATCTCACTCTGGTACCGATTCAGCGTATCGATCATCTGGAACAACTGTTCCTTCGTGAAAGATTCCGCCATATCTCGAAACGATTCCGGATTCAGCACTCGATCCGTCAGCTTGTCCGCATCCGGTACCATCTTAATCATCAGCAGATCCCGGAAGTAATAGAGCAGATTCTCCATGCACTTGTCCGCACTTTTACCCTCATGCATAAAGCCTTCAATCATCTGTAAAATATGACCGACATCTCCTTTGAGCAAGGAGGCCGCGAGCTTGGCAAATTGCTCCGAGGCAATACCACCGGTCATATCCATAACCTGCTGATACGTTACTCGCCCATCGGTAAATGAAGAGATTTGATCCAGAACGCTGAGCGCATCCCTCATCCCCCCATCAGATAAACGGGCAATGTACTGTAATGCATCGTGATCCGCTTCCATACCTTCCTGTTCACAGATCAAAGTCAGTCTAGCTGTCTGCTCCTCCAGGGATACTCGGCGAAAGTCAAATCGCTGACAGCGCGATATAATGGTAGCCGGCAAACGATGTGGTTCTGTCGTTGCCAAAATAAACATCACATGCGGCGGCGGTTCCTCCAATGTTTTGAGTAAAGCATTGAACGCCTCTGTCGTCAACATGTGTACTTCATCAATAATATAAACCTTCTGCCGGACTTCGGTTGGGGCATATTTCACCTTTTCCCGAAGATCACGGATCTCCTCGACGCCCCGATTGGAGGCAGCATCAATCTCCTGCACATCCATGACAGCGCCGTTCGTAATTCGGCGGCAAGCCTCACATTCGTTACAGGGCTCAGTTGCAGGTCCGCGTTCACAGTTTACAGCTTTGGCCAATATTTTGGCCGCGCTTGTCTTCCCCGTCCCTCGGGGCCCGCTAAACAAATAGGCATGGGAAGTCCGCTGCTCACGAATCGCGTTCTGCAAGGTCTGAATAATATGTTGTTGTCCCACCATATCCTGAAACGACTGAGGACGCCACGCCCGGTATAACGCGATATGCTCCATGATGCGTTACCTTCCTTCCACTTCGCATTCGAGTCCGTTGTCGTCACCCCATTATACTATATTCCAGGATGAATCCAAACTTTATCTGACACATTTCATGCGCTGTTTTTTAACATATCAAAAAAGACCCCTGCACTCATACTGCTGCAAAGGTCTCTACATTTTAAAAGATTAAGCCGTGCACCTGCTATCGATATTTGCGATCCAAGCGGCACCCCTGAACAATAGCTCGGGCTAGGCAACCCTCCGGCACAAGAGTGATCTCACTTATGGCTGCTTCCTTCCGGACCTGACCAGGTTCATGAGTACTCATTGCGGAGGACCCAACCGTCAACACCACGTTCAGGGACCAAACCTCACATCGACAAAACCTCTAACAGGAATTCAACCTCGCTATAGCGGATTGCGAGTTACAGGGCACCGCTACCTCCCCGTCTAGCACGGTAAGAAATAGTATAACGTAAGGCAGTCCAAAATGCAACCGGCCGGAACCTGGAAATGATACACCTCTCTGTATAAGTAACTAAAAACCCCTGCCGAAATAGCAGGGGTGATTGAGATACAATAATTAGACAATCCACAAGAAATTGTGCTATTAGATTCCGTATTTCTTTTTGAAACGATCTACACGGCCGCCAACATCGATAAACTTCTGTTTACCTGTGAAGAACGGGTGGCACGCGGAGCAAATCTCTACACGAAGTCCGTCTTTAACCGAACCAGTCTCAAAAGTATTACCGCATGCGCAGGATACTTGACCAATCGTGTAATTAGGATGAATTGCTTCTTTCATTACCTTTCACCTCTTTCCGCCCTGAGCCTCAAGCGGACCCAGAGTAAATGGCACAACACAGCAGATTATAACACGGCCTAAACCCTGTTGCAATCTAATTCATTCAAGAGGTGATCAGCTTTTTGGGACGAGCCATCCCTGCCGGTGGAACATGAGTATATGACCCAATGACAACATCAGGCAGCTCTTCAGCAAAGATCTCCAGCATCTGTTTCATACCCAGAATATCACCCTGTGCCGGGGGAATCAATCCAAGATAACTCTCGGGGTCAATATTCAAATTGCGCATCTGGATCAAACGAAGATTTGTACGGCGGGCAAACTCAACCATTGCCTCAATCTCTTCCTCACGATCGGTTACACCCGGGAAGATTAGATAGTTGATGGATGTGTATACGCCCTGCTCCGCAGCATACTTCATGGATTTCTCTACATTAGCCAGAGTGTATCCACGTGGTTTGTAATATGCGTTGTAATGATCATCCAGTGCACTGATCGTACTTACACGCATCAGATCAAGGCCTGCGTCCACAATGCCGCGGATATGATCATTCAAACCAGCATTAGTGTTGATGTTGATATACCCCATATCCGTAATGGAGCGCACTTCCCGAATAGCCTCGATAATCAGCTTGGCCTGTGTGGAAGGCTCTCCTTCACATCCCTGTCCGAAACTAATAATGGATTCCGGTGTTTTGAGATGCTCCAGCATTACTTCAACGATCTCATCCACACGTGGGCGGAAATTCATCCGTGTCTGCGGTGATACAAAACCACTGTCATCCGGCTGTTCGGAGATACAACCGAAACAGCCAGCATTACAAGAATACGATACAGGAACGCCGCCTTCCCAGCGGTTCAAGAACGTGTTGGAAGAAGTAAGACACTCATATCCAAGTGCACAATTGGACAGGTGGGTGTACAAACGATTTTCCGGGTACTTTTCGGTAAACCGTTTCACACCGGAACGTACATCGTCACGATCACAGTTCATCGGGTTCCATTTCTCGGGAATATCGGATTGAGAAGCGGTAACGTAGAATCCCCCATCTTTCCATACGACGGCCGAATAACCGAACAAAGGCAGCTTGTATTCCTTATCTGTTTTCACGTAACCGGGCAAACACAGGCGTGTGAATCCTTGCGGCAACAATGCGCCTACGGCCTGTGTATCACTTGGCAGCGGTAGCATCTCGCCCGTATCCGGGTCCATACCAATCGGCCGGGTACTCGGAAGCCCAACCAATGTTGCGCCTTCCGGCAGAGGAATCAACTCATCCTCCATAATCTCCACGATCATATCTCCACTGCGGGCAAGCCCGTAAAGGGAAGGATGATCAAATACATTACCTTTTTCATCTGCGTATACTAAATACATGATGTTCTCCTCACATATATTGGGTTAAACCTAACGACGATTGTATTATCATGCGGCTACATTGCAGGTCAGCCGCGAGTGGTATTACAAATTATCCATGGTCCCATGTGGTAACGGGATGCAAAGAAAAACGTTAATTCGACGTTCCCGATGTAGCCGTTTGTCTCGGGGAGCGACGAGTAGTTGTTGTTCCTGCATTGCTGGAAGGACTGTTACCAGCCGCATCAAACGCAGCCAGGAACTCGGCATTCGTTTTACTGTTCCGCAGTTTCTTCAGGAAACCTTCAACGAAGTCATGCGAATCATTCATATTTTTACGAATGGCCCAGATCGTATCCAGCTCTTCTTTGCTAAGCAGTACCTCTTCACGGCGTGTACCGGAACGGCGAATATCGATGGCAGGGAAAATACGGCGTTCAGCCAATTTGCGATCCAGATGAAGCTCCATGTTTCCCGTACCTTTAAATTCTTCATAAATGATGTCATCCATACGTGATCCGGTATCAATCAGCGCAGTCGCCAAAATGGTCAAGCTGCCGCCTTCCTCCACATTACGAGCAGAACCGAAAAAACGCTTCGGACGATGGAATGCCGCCGGATCAATACCACCGCTTAATGTACGTCCAGATGGCGGAATCACCAGGTTATATGCCCGAGCCAGACGTGTAATGCTGTCCAGCAGAATAACGACATCCTTTTTGGCCTCAACCAAACGCAGGGCACGCTCTAGTACCAGTTCTGCTACCTTGATATGGTTTTCTGGCAACTCATCAAACGTGGAAGCCACAACTTCCCCTTTTACCGAACGAGACATATCCGTTACTTCCTCTGGACGTTCATCAATCAACAGGACAAAAAGTTCAATTTCGGGATTGTTAGTTGAGATGCTGTTGGCAATTTCTTTGAGGAGAAGGGTTTTACCGGCTTTGGGAGGTGCTACGATCAATCCACGCTGTCCCAAACCTACCGGGGCAAGCACATCCATGATACGTGTGGATAAATGGCTCGGGGATGTTTCAAGAACCAGTTTTTTCTGCGGGTACAGTGGTGTTAATGCCGGGAAGTGAAGTCTCTCTGCAGCCGCCGATGGATTCTCACCATTCACAGCGTTGACTTGCAACAAACCGAAATATCTTTCATTTTCCTTTGGCGTCCGGCATTTACCCGACACAAGGTCACCCGTTCTTAGATCAAACTTGCGAATCTGCGAGGCCGAAATATAGATATCTTCTGTACTTGGCAGATAGTTAATTGGCCTCAAGAAGCCGTAACCTTCTGGCAAAATCTCAAGCACACCTTGCATAAACATTAAACCACTTTGTTCCGCTTGTGCACGGAGTATAGCAAATATTAATTCTTTCTTTTTAAGGGTCCCGTAATAAGGAATCTGGTATTTTTTCGCCAGCTTATATAGGTCCGTTAATTTCATTTCTTCTAAATCGGCAATCTGTAGATCCATATAATAACCACCTATTCAATTAATGAGTCCGTGAAATGGATAGTTTCGTTAGCTATACAAGCTATAGAGCGCAGTTCATACCCACAATCTCTTCTGTCCATTGTACGGAATGTAACCGTTAAAATGCAAATACTTGTCTTGGTGTGTAAGTTTCCGGGTGGAATGGCCATAACATGGCATGATCCGCTAATGAGTGAACTCCTAACATGGGGCGATCGATCCGGGAAGACCGGCTATGGCGCGCAGGTTCAAACAAATCCGGGGATTGGAGAAAGGGAATGATTTTCAAAAAAAATATACGGAATGATGTTCATAAAGCCTTATGATGTTTATTTCAAAAAAAGACCCTCCGGAACAAGAACTTGTTACAGTCCATCATATCCGGAAGAGACTTTAAAATCCATTAGAATAGTTTACCCAATTCTATTAAAGGATATGCAGCACCATTATAAACACGCTTCAAGCGAGATGTATACGATGCTGCTCCCATGAAACTGTTATTCGGTTTCCCGCCACACGTCCGCACCAAGCAAACGCAGATTGGTCACCAAGTGATCGTAACCACGATCAATAAATTCAACACCCGTCACCTCGGTAACACCCTCACTGACGGTAAGCCCAGCAATGACCAATGCCGCGCCGGCACGAAGATCAGATGCTTTCACTTTAGCAGCATTCAGTGCACTGCCTTCAATAATGGCTGATCGGCCTTCTACACGAATCTTGGCACCCATACGAACCAGCTCAGGCACATGTTTGAACCGATTGCTGTATACAAAATCGCTGAGTACACTCACACCCGTTGCCTGAGTTAAGACACTAGTCATTGGTGACTGAAGGTCGGTTGGGAATCCTGGGTATACCAGTGCTTTCACATCAACATGACTGTACTTCGGCTGTCCAATAACACGAATGCTTTCGTCCAGTTCCTCGATACTCACTCCCATCTCCAGCAACTTGGCTGTTAAAGCCTCGAGATGTTTAGGAATGACATTATCAATGAGTACATCCCCGCGCGTCGCCGCTGCGGCGATCATATACGTACCCGCCTGAATTCGGTCGGGAATGATGGAGTGACGACAGCCCTTAAGCTCCGAAACCCCTTCGATTCGGATCGTTTCCGTACCCGCACCCTTGATGCTGGCACCCATGGAATTCAAAAGTGTTGCTACATCTATAATCTCAGGCTCTTTAGCCGCATTTTCAATAATTGTAGAGCCTTTGGCACGAGTGGCCGCCAGCATAATGTTGATGGTTGCACCAACACTGCTTACATCAAGATATATTTTAGCTCCGCGCAGCTCTTTGGCATGCAGATGGATGGAGCCATGTTCATTGGTTACTGTCGCGCCAAGCGCTTCGAACCCTTTGATATGTTGATCAATCGGACGAGGCTCAAAATTACAACCTCCAGGTAAACCTATTGTTGCTTCTTTAAAACGTCCAAGCAGTGCCCCCATCATATAATACGAAGCACGAAGCTTCTTCACGGGACCGTTCGGCATGGGAATTGATTTAATATTGGAAGGATCGATTTTCATCTGACTGCCTTCCCAAGTTACACGCGCTCCAAGTTCCTCCAAAATTTCCGCATAAACTGCCACGTCACTGAGTAACGGCAAGTTATCCAACACGACCTCTGACTCGGCAAGCAATGCTGCAGGAATAAGTGCAATGGCGCTGTTTTTGGCGCCGCTTATAGTTACAGTTCCCTGTAACGGACGTCCGCCGCTAATCATCAATTTTTCCATAAAGCTTAATGTCCCCCTACGTGTTTTGCAGCCGATGAACGGCAATACGTGCTGATGGCTAACGATGTAGAAATAAGGTGTGAAAATGGAAAGACACCGGCTAGGCGGTGTTCTTCCATTTCACAGTATGGAACTCGTAAAGATAAATTACGCTTTGTTGTTGGAACCGAACTCACGAATCTTACCTTTAACCGTTTCTTTAATTGCTTCGCGGCCTGGTACGATGAATGTACGTGGATCGTAAGCATCCGGTTTAGCAGCAAGCACTTCACGAACTACTTTTGCAAAAGCAATTTGGTTCTCAGTGTTTACGTTAATTTTGGATGTTCCCAGGGAGATTGCTTTATCGATATCGTGTTTAGGAATACCTGTACCACCGTGCAATACGAGTGGAACTTGTACCGCGTCACGAACTTCTTCCATTTCTTTGAAGCCCAGGTTAGGCTCACCATGGTAAGGACCATGTACGGAACCAAGAGCTGGTGCCAATGTGTCGATACCCGTTTCTTTAACGATACGGATACACTCGTTCAGGTCAGCATACATGATACCGCCAATAACGTCGTCTTCTTGTCCGCCTACAGTACCTACTTCAGCTTCTACAGAAACGCCTTTAGCGTGAGCATATTCAACTACTTTTTTAGTCATTTCGATGTTCTCATCGATAGAATGATGCGAACCGTCGATCATAACGGATGTAAATCCAGCATCGATCGCTTCTTTACATTTGTCGAAGCTTGAACCGTGATCCAGGTGGATCGCAACAGGTACGGAAATTTTCATGTCGTGAATGAGTCCTTCTACCATCTTAACTACAGTGTAGAAGCCACCGATATGACGCGCTGCACCTTCGGATACACCCAGGATTACTGGGGATTTTTCTTCTTCAGCGGCAGCAAGAATCGCTTGAGTCCACTCAAGGTTATTGATGTTGTATTGACCAACTGCATATTTTCCTTCAAGTGCTTTGTTCAACATGTCTGTCATAGATACTAATGGCATGGTTTCAATCCTCCTAGGGGTTTGGGTTGTGTCTATGGTTTTTAGCCGAAATCACATACGGGCTTATTATACCACATCCCATATCAAATACTAAACAAGCATTTGCAAAAATGCTGTGCTTTGCAGCACAGTTTTCAGAGATACGGCATGATGACGTCACCATTTTCAATATTCCCTACAGAAACAGGTGAAATACCCCATTTTCTCATGATTACACACAGACTGGTGAATGACTAAAAAAAAATCCTGTGTCTACAGGATTTAGCTGCACTTGTTCGCTGCACCATTGCGGAGTTGCATATTAACAGCCACACGCATCTCATCAATATCAAACGGTTTCGTAAAATGCATAAGCGCACCAAGATCGGTAGCTTCCTTAATCATGTCAAGTTCTCCATACGCCGTCATCATAATTACCTTGATATCCGGGTCAATCTCCTTGATATGCTTCAGTATTTCAAGCCCATCCATCCCCGGAATTTTCATGTCCAGCAAAACCAGATCCGGCTTATCCTTATTGACGATTTCGAGCGCAATTTTGCCGTTCGCCGCCTGAAATGTGTTATACCCTTCGCTGCTGAATACTTCCATCAGTAGAATCCGAATACCATTTTGGTCATCGACAATCAGAACTTTTTTCTCTTCCACGCTGTAACCTCCTAGAATTAGGAAAGCATATACACATTGTATCTGGATAACTATCCCATAGTCGTCATGATAAGTATTCTACCTCTTCCATTTAAATCCTCCTGTGATCTCAAATTGACAAAATATAATTCAGTCCACTTTTTTCCAAAATAAAAGGATGTTTCAGCCGCTTACCAGCAGCTAGAAACACCCTTCAATGCTTAATTTTTGAACAAACGGATTACTTTATTTCTCTGCATTCTCCAGAGAAGCTTTTACGAACTCACGGAACAATGGCTGCGGACGATTTGGACGGGAAGTGAATTCCGGGTGGAACTGCACTGCCAGGAACCAAGGGTGTCCCGGAAGTTCCACAATCTCAACCAGACGTCCGTCCGGTGAAGTACCGGAAATGACAAGACCCGCTTTTTCAATCGCTTCACGATATTCGTTATTGAACTCGTACCGGTGACGATGTCTTTCATATACCAATTCATCATCATAACAAGCCATCGCCAAAGAACCTTCCTGAAGCTTACAAGGGTACAGCCCCAGACGCATGGTTCCGCCCAGATTTTCGATATCTTTCTGTTCAGGCAACAGATCGATAACCGGGAATTCAGTAGCCGGGTTGATCTCGGAACTGTTTGCACCGTTCAATCCAACGATGGAACGCGCATATTCAATGACGGAAACTTGCATACCAAGGCAAATCCCGAAGAACGGAATATTCTTCTCACGAGCATAACGGATCGCAGATACCTTACCTTCAATACCTCTGTCACCAAAACCTCCAGGAATGAGAATTCCGCCAATGCCGTGAAGCAGGTCGCCTACGTTTTCGTCGGTAACATCCTCAGAATGAATCCAGCGAATTTTCACATCCGCATTGGAGGCAAAGCCTGCATGAGACAATGATTCAACAACACTCAGATAAGCATCATGCAGCGCTACATATTTACCAACGATGGCAATCTCAACTGTACGCTCCAACTTGTTGATCCGATCAACCAGCCCTTCCCACTCGCTCATATCCGGTGCAGGAGTAGTCAGTTTAAGGTGGTTTACCACGATCTCATCCAGACCTTCTTCGCGAAGGTTGAGCGGTACTTCATACAACGTGCTCGCATCGCGGCATTCTACTACAGCATTTTCATCGATATCACAGAAGAGTGCGATTTTGGCTTTCATGTCCTTGGACAACTCATACTCTGTACGGCAAACGATAACGTTTGGCTGGATACCAATACTCCGCAATTCCTTAACACTATGTTGTGTTGGTTTTGTTTTTACTTCGCCAGCAGCTTTGATATATGGAATCAGCGTAACGTGAATGTACATCACGTTGTCACGCCCTACATCACTCTTAATCTGACGGATCGCTTCCAGGAATGGCAAGCTTTCGATATCGCCCACCGTGCCGCCAATCTCTGTAATAACGACATCCGAACCCGCTTCACGCCCAGCGCGGAATACACGCTCTTTAATCTCGTTGGTGATGTGCGGAATGACTTGAACTGTACCGCCCAGATACTCTCCGCGACGCTCTTTGCTGATAACGGAAGAGTACACTTTACCTGTCGTGACATTGCTGTTTTTGGAGAGGTTGATATCGATAAAACGTTCGTAGTGACCAAGGTCAAGATCCGTTTCTGCACCATCATCTGTTACGAATACCTCACCATGCTGATAAGGACTCATCGTTCCCGGGTCAATGTTGATGTATGGATCGAAT
This sequence comes from Paenibacillus sp. TSA_86.1, assembly GCF_052691815.1. Taxonomy (NCBI): domain Bacteria; kingdom Bacillati; phylum Bacillota; class Bacilli; order Caryophanales; family Paenibacillaceae; genus Paenibacillus; species Paenibacillus sp. TSA_86.1. The sequence goes on from NZ_JBQZGE010000024.1 coordinate 12,647, forward strand.
TTTTGAATCGTTACCTTGAGTCCTCTGTTCTTCAGCAGTCTGCCCAGCGAGGCTGCCGTAATCCCTTTGCCCAGGGAGGACACAACTCCGCCCGTCACGAAAATATACTTTGTCACTGTTATTACCCTCCTAATATAAGTACAGAAATTCAGGCGATATATGGTGTTATCGTAACCCGTTTCCCAGGTAATCATCGTTAAAAAGAGCAATGGCAGAAATTAACTGCATCTGCAAACTGCTCTTTCCACCGAAGACGGCTTGAACTGCACATCGTTCCTGACAAAAATAATGCAAACTTTCCGGGAGCCTTCATCCACGCTTGTCCCCAAACCGATCATTGCTTAAGGGTCCCATTTTCTTGTTTGAACATACAAAAAAACAGGCCGAAAAGGGTTGGCCGGGAACAGTCGGAAAAGTAATCGTTTGACATCATTCTGTCTCTAAAAATACAAAAAGAAAGTACTCCCGCAGGACGGGGCACTTTCTCTAAAAAACATAAATATATTCTCGCTCATTCATAAGCCCATGCAATAGTTTACCCGTTACCCCGCCTGCTGTCAAGGCTGACTGTCGGGGAAAAACGGGTAAATGTTAGACACCAAAAAAGACTACCCTTTATCGGAATCGTCAGCAAATTCGTCCTCGTCTTCGGACTCTTCATCGTCTTCATCGAGGTCTTCATCTTCCAGATCGTCATCTTCAACCAAAACTTCTTCTTCGCTGTCGTCTTCGTCAAAGATATCATCTTCATCTTCATCTTCGTCTTCATCTTCGTCTTGATTGTCTTCTGTGGTGTCGAAGTCTTCATCGCTGTTGTAGCTGTCTTCCTCTTCACCAAAGTCTTCGTCTTCCAGATCATCATCTTCATCGTTGATGATACGCGGACGCTTCGCACCCGTCATGGAATCTTCCGATCCAGCAACCGGATACCAGCGTTTCAATCCCCACAGACTTGTACCGACGCATGCAAAACGGCCATCGATATTAATTTCAGTATACAGCTGGGCAATATACTCGTTGATCTCTTCATCCGTCATTCCGCGCTGCTTCGCTACCTCATTCATCAAATCCCGGTAGTAATACGGCGTGTTGGCCGCTTTCAGCACCATAAAGGCAAGATCCACCAAAGGGATCTCTCTCACCTTTTCTTTATCAATTTTCAAATTGAGTGAGGTACTCACTGAAGACACTTCCTCTCACACATAATTCACTTTATATCCCCTGCAAACTGGAACGTTACGTATAACATATCCATTAACAAACCTAAGTAAAACCTATTTAGCGTTAAAAAGCAAGTTTTTCTGTAAGCATGTCCCATATTTACACACCATATTTTTATCCATATCCCGATCCACTCATTTCAATGGACAAAATGAACATAAGACAACTAATAACAATGGTGATCTCTAGAAAAAGCTAAACAGAAATCATATGTAAAAGACGGAGTCCCCTCCGCCTTCTGACTGTATACCCTTGTAGGATTGCTCCTCACCAGGTTCCCCGCAAGAGCCCTCTAGCTCTCCATCCATCATATGTACCTGCGCCTGTTTTGACACGAAGAGAATGTGTTTTTGTAAAAAAAGGGCAAGTTCCCCATGCGCCGGGATGAACGCATTCATAGAATACCTCAGCATGTTCATCCCGAAGGGGGCAGCCCATAATGGACTATACCGGTTTATTACATCAGTTGATTGACGGAATGAGATGCCCCGCGCCTGAACACGGGGGACGTTATCTGATTCGGTTCACCAAACCGCAGCAATACGAGGCCTGTCTCGTTGAGTTATCCCGAATGCGCAATGAATTTAGCGATCTGGGAGGCGTTCGGGCCTCCCGGCTTGCCAGAACCCTCATTGCCCCTATACAAAGCCCGGAAATGTTGTATCGTTACGGAGATGACATCACGGTAGAGGAAGACAGCCCTGTCTCACTTCATTCGACTGCTCTCCACAACAAACCAAGTACGCCTCAAGGTGTTCCTTGGGGAGTGAAACAGATTCGTGCCCCCAAAGTATGGTCTGTTTCAACTGGACACCGGATCAAAATCGGTGTTATTGATACAGGAGCTGATTACCACCATCCTGATCTGCGTTATTCCCTTGCCCGTGGCATCAATCTCCTGAACCGAAGCCTGCTTCCCCATGATGACAACGGACATGGTACTCATATTGCGGGCACGATCGCCGCTGCGAACAGCACGGAAGGAATGATCGGTGTTGCCCCGCGTGCTTTGATCTACCCGGTCAAAGCATTTGATCACAACGGATCTGCTTATGTTTCCGACATCGTACTTGGCATTGACTGGTGTGTACGCAACAAGGTCAATATTATCAATATGAGTTTTGGTATGAAAACACGCAGTAAATCTTTGCTTGATGTGGTCAACCGCGCATATCATGCCGGTATCGTCATCGTAGCCTCGTCAGGAAATGACGGCAAACGCCGCAGTATCGATTACCCTGCTCGATATCCGCAGACCATCTCTGTCGGTGCAACCGACAAAAACAGACGTATTGCTTCATTCAGCAATCGTGGGGCTTATGTGGATGTCTATGCCCCTGGCGATAAAATTGTGTCCTCCTGGGTGCAAGGCAAGCACCATGAGATGAGCGGCACATCCATGGCAACCTCCCATGTCAGCGGCGCAATTGCCCTACTGCTCGCCAGACATCCCGGCTTGTCTCCGGCCGAGATCAAGTTGCTCGTGAAGCGCGCGACAGTTCCGCTGCGTGCCCGCAAAAGCACCACCGCGAAGAGCAAAATCCGCGGTGGCGAGATTGACGCCCTCAAGCTGATGCAGGAGGGCGGGGGATAAGCCGGCGGGCGCTGCAAGCCGCCGGCGCCTGTGCTGCTGCGCAATGGATGCCGGCAGATGCCGGGCATGCCTTGCGCAGCAGGCACAAAAAAGTCTCCATGCCCCGCGCGCAAGCAGCTGCTTGCGCGGGGCATGGAGACTTTTTTGTGCCTTCGGCCAATCGGCATGATGCTGCCGCGTGGCCGAAGGGGTTACATTTTGTCTGGTGCGGATACGCCCACCAGACGGAGCGCTGTCGCGATGACGGTGCGAACGGCACCGATCAGCGCCAGGCGCGCCTGGGTCTGCTGCGCGTCTTCCGTAATGACGCGCTCAGCCCGGTAGTAACTATGGAACAGGGATGCCAGTTCGTAGACATAACGAACGATGCGGTGCGGCGCATAACCTGTAGCAGCTGCCGCAATCTCTTCAGGCAACTCGCCCATTTTGCGAAGGAGGTCATACTCGTGCTCTGTTGTCAGCTTAGACAGATCAATCTGTGCCAGCGGCAGCAGCTCGATGCCTTGCTCTTCGGCTTGACGATACACACTGCACACGCGCGCATGTGCATATTGCACATAGAACACAGGATTTTCATTGGATGTCGAAATCGCCAGATCCATGTCAAAGTCCAGATGGGAGTCCATGCTGCGCATCGTGAAGAAATAACGGATGGCATCAATGCCCACTTCATCCATCAAGTCTTCCATCGTTACCGCTTTACCCGTACGTTTGGACATTTTCACTTTCTCGCCGTTCTGGAACAGACTGACCATCTGCGCAATCAAGACAACCAGTTTGTCCGGATCGTTACCCAGCGCTTGCATTGCTGCCTTCATACGCGGGATATATCCGTGGTGGTCCGCTCCCCATATGTTGATCATCGTGTCATAACCACGGGAGTATTTATCGCGGTGATACGCAATATCTGGTGTCAGGTAAGTATACGTACCGTCGTTTTTGATCAGTACGCGCTCCTTGTCATCACCATATTGCATCGTTTTCAGCCAGGTTGCGCCATCTTTTTCATAAATTTCGTTGCGATCACGCAGCTCGTCCAGCACACGAAGCACTTCACCGTTATCATACAGTGATGTTTCGCTGAACCAGATATCAAAATTCACACGGAAACGATTCAGGTCACGTTTGATCTTGTCCAGTTCTTTCTCCAGACCATAGTCACGGAAATACGCCGCGCGATCCCCTGGATGCATGGACAGCAAGCTGTCTCCTTTTTCAGCAACCAATTCCTTCGCAAACCCCTTAATGTCTTCGCCGTGGTAGCCATCTTCCGGCATTTCAGCATCTTGACCAAGCTCTTGCAAGTAACGCGCTTCAATAGAACGCGCCAGGTTAAACACCTGGTTCCCTGCATCATTAATGTAATATTCACGTGTTACATCATAACCTGCGTAATCGAGAATGTTGCACAATGCATCCCCTACAGCTGCACCACGGGCATGACCCAAATGCAGACTGCCTGTCGGGTTGGCACTAACAAACTCCATCTCAACCTTTTTCCCAGCTCCAACATCGATTTTCCCGTAATTCTCGCCTTGCTCATGTACCAAGTTAAGAACGGGATAGAGATAGCTCTTGTCCAATTTAAAGTTGATGAATCCAGGTCCGGCAATCTCCGCCTTCTCAATTCCGGCTTCTGCAAGATTCAGGTTAGCAATGATCTCCTCAGCAATCTGACGAGGGTTACGCTTGGCAATCTTGGTCAACTGCATCGCTGCATTCGTAGCCAGGTCGCCATGTGACTTCTCGCGAGGAACTTCAAGTGTAATTGCTGGAACTTCCTCTCGTGTTACAATACCGGCTGCCACAATCGCGTTGCCGATGGCTGTACTTACCCGTTCGTTAATGGTGTCTAGTGGATTACGTGTCATGAATTTGGTTCCTCCTGTATATGCAAACTAATCGCAAAATGTCCGGCTTCTTCATCAAAGCGGTAAAAGTCGTAGCTCCACGCTGCGCGTGCGCTTAATCCCTGAATGGAAAGTTCCAGCTTCTGTGTATGCGTGGACAGGGCAAACGACATATATGGTGAACGGTAGAAACCCGGAAGCTTACGGTTCAATTCGAACGTCTGCTCCGATTCCACCTCACCATGACGTATAATCTTGATGGATTGTCCGCCCAGCTTCAATGTTGTACGGGTCATGCCTCCCTCGGGTCCTGCCTGTGGTTCTTCGTAACGGACATACAAGTATGTCCCCTTGGCCACGGCTTCGCCCTGCATTTCCTGCAGTACATCTTCCCCTTCATAACGGCTGTGCAGCCGGATCTGAACCGGTCGCATCTTCGACATGAATGTTAACCTCCATTATATTCGAGGCGACGCAAAATCAGGATGGCCGGTGAGAACAGCCCTTCCTGAATGATTGTGTCGCTATACACGCTCATATTCCGAATAACTTACTCCTCTACACTCTACTGTATAACTATATCCAGTTCACCCGCTCAATTCAAATCCAATTTCAGAGTTTTTTGTTACGGCATCAAAAAGAAGAGCCGCACCGGTATCGTGCAGCCCTCCCTCACTTCGCATCTATCTCATTAGCTCGCTTCGTTCTCTTGCTATGTTGCTTTATTCATTTTGTTAGCTTCGTTCGTTAAGCTTGCTCTCTTACTTCATTATAAGGAAACGTTTTTAGGCGATATAAAATAATACGCGTTTACCCGGATTTACACGGAAACGCTTCATTCGTATCATGCCCACTGTGATGCATATGGATAAGGACATGTAGACTCGGCCAGTTTAGCACGTACGGGCACCAGACAGCCGCAATGACGGCACGTTGTTCCGTACTGCAGACCCGGACAGGCTGAGCAGATGGCAAGGCGGCGCTCATACTCATCGTCTTCTACCGTTGCACGTGAGCGTGCAGCAATCTCCACCAACCGGGCCATTTTGGCATCGCTGATGTGAATATCATATTGCTGGTTGCAGCCCTTACATGGTTCATCTCTTACCACACTTAGCCGTTGTTGTTCAAAACCTGAGGACTTCATGACTTAGCCCTTTACAGCAACCACACCAACGGAAGCCGGAGGTAACACAAAACGTAATTGATTACTCTCCAGAACAAGTCTCTCCCAATCTACAAGCTGTACCTGATCAGGCTGTTCGAATGTATTAAATGCCCCAAAATCAGCATGATGGAGAAGCTGCCCCGACACACTCGCTGCCTGACCTGCCTCTAGCTCGCATACCACTTCAAGCTCATCCGTATGACTCAGATTACACGCCGTCACATGAATAACCCCGTCTTTGTTGCGGGATGCAGACAAACTAAGCTGCGGAATCGTCTCTTCTCCAAACGTATATCCCGGGCTCTCATAACTGAGATCCAGCCGCTGCGCATCCATATGAACCTGATACATATCGAACACATGGTACGTAGGTGTCAGAATCATTTTGTCCCCTTCCGTGAACACAAGGGATTGCAGCACGTTCACGATCTGAGCCAGATTGGCCATCTGTACCCTTTTATTATGCTGATTGAAAATGTTCAGGTTCACTGCTGCAAGCACAGCATCCCTCATTGTGTTCTGCTGGTAGAGGAAGCCGGGATTGGTTCCCGGTTCTACGTTGTACCATGTTCCCCATTCGTCTACGATAATGCCAACTCTACCTTCCGGATCATATTTGTCCATGATCTCGGAGTGCTTCACAAGCAATTCATCCATAAACAGCGTTTTCTTCAATGTGGTAAACCATTCAGCCTCTCCAAAACCGGTAGCGTTCCCCTTGTCTTCCCACACACCTGTTGGAATCGTGTAATAATGAAGACTGATCCCATCCATGAAACGGCCAGCTTCTCGCATCAACACTTCCATCCACTCATAGTTGCTGTCGTTAGGGCCACATGCAATTTTATAAACTTGATTCCCTGAATAATTACGTACATATGTAGTGTAACGGCGATATTCATCCGCATAATACTCCGGGCGCATGTTGCCGCCGCAGCCCCAGTTCTCATTGCCCACGCCAAAATACTTCAGCTTCCACGGTTCTTCACGGCCGTTCTGCTTCCGCCAGTTCGCCATGGGAGACTCACCGTCAAACGTAATGTACTCCACCCATTCTTGCATTTCCTGTACAGTTCCACTGCCAAGGTTACCGCTGATATACGGCTCTGTATCAAGCAGTTCACATAATCTCATGAATTCATGTGTACCGAAGTGATTGTTCTCTTCCACGCCGCCCCAGTGTGTATTGACCATGCGTGCACGCTTGCTTTTGGGACCCACGCCATCTTTCCAGTGATACTCATCCGCAAAACAACCGCCCGGCCAGCGAAGCACGGGAATGTTCAACTTCTGAAGCGCCGTAAGCACATCGTTCCGAATTCCTTCCGTATTCGGAATAGGTGAGTCTTCTCCTACCCATAATCCTCCGTAAATACAACGTCCCAAATGCTCGGAAAAGTGACCATATATATTACGATTTATTAATCCTTTATCTGAATCAGACCTTAAAATAACATTAACCATTATTCCAACCTCCTTGAAATATGTTGTCACCGCTTACAATAACCTGTTTCGAGACAGGTTTCAACCCTTTTATTTCCTAAAGAAAAAGCCCTTTTCCATATTTAATCTCAGGAAAAGGGCTTATTTGTGGCTATATCACTCCGATCCACGCAAAAATTTCATATGAATCGGTTATATATTGAATTTATACATTTGTTATTTCAACCCAAAATTCTTTACTCCTGATCTGAGTGGAATGAAATTTTGGATAACCATGTCATTCCACCATCTGTTGTCTCATAAACAGAAGGTGTATTCCCACTTGTCACAACAAGCCAGCCAGTCTTAGCTGCCGGGAACGAGATACGGGAGCTGGTTCCTGGCGCTTTCAGATCGATATTTTTCCACGTGGAACCTGCATCAAAGGAACGTCCGATTCCAATCTTGTCCGCTGCAGGTGAGCCAGCCGAGAGGTAGGCAGTTTGGTTGCCAATCAGTGCCATGTTGCCCGGATGTCCACCAGGATTAGCCGGGCCGCTCCCTTTCCCCTCCATATTGGCGCCCGGTGCCGGCCCCGCTCCTGCTGTCGATTGAGCAAAAACCTGTCTCCAGTGCTTTCCTTGATCACCACTTGCATAGAGAGAGTAGGATTGCTGGGACATCCCTGCGTCTCCATATAGGATAGCCCATACTTGAGAGCCGCTCGCATACAGGTCAGCTCCGTTCCATGTAGCTGATTTAACCACAAGAGTCATAGTCCAGGTCTTGCCTCCATCACTCGTCTTCTCAAGCTTATAGCCCGATCCAGGTACAACTACAACAGCATATCCCAGCTTGTCTGTAGTGAACGCAGCAGCCCTCGTGTTGGCTGGCGTAGCTATTTCACTCCATGTCACACCGCCATCGGCAGTTCGATACGCACCGTTATAGGTGTACCCGTAGCCCGTATTTTTATCCATAAAATCAATTTGCTTGAATGTTGGAACACCCGGAGTGTCAAGTCTTTTCCAGTGTGAACCCCCGTCTTCCGTGCGAATGAGATATGTTGCAGAAGAATTTTTCGTTCCTGCAAGTGCATAGCCGTTAACATTGTCCGGAAAGTTCAACTGTTTGAATTGCCACTGCCCGGTATAGATAGGTTGCCAGGTACAGCCTGCATTGGAGGTACCGATCAGGAACCCTTGACCTGCAGCTCGTCCAGTGTTCGGAGTCAAAAAGTCGATATCCGTGAATTGTAGCTTCTGCTCTTCCACGCCACTGCCCTTTTTCAATTCTGATGTCAGTCCATGATCCCTTTTGCCACATGTTGCGGATGAAGATGCTGCGCTGGCATCAGGTAACGTATGTGCTAGCCCCATTCCCCATGTCAGAGAGAGTGATAAGGCTATTGTACCAACCCGCTTCCATGTTTTGGTGTTCTTGATTGTGTTCATTCTCATCGGTAACACCTCCTTCTATCGTTTTACCCCAAATCGCGCATCATAACGTAACAATTCAGGTAAACGCAGATGACAATTTTGCAAGAAAAAAACCACCTTTACCCATGATGGAGTTCATCTGGTTAAAAGTGGTGCTGCAATAAATGATGTAACCCGGTATATATTCATAGACCGAGTGTTTATATTTTTGATAAACGATCTCAACATACATCTATTATATGATAGAGAGGTGGGAACGTATGTGCTATAATTAGAGGTATGGACTTTTGATTGAGTGTGGATGTTTTCTGATCACGGCGTTGCAGTCCGAAAGGGGGTGACGTCGATGGTCAAACTTGTGGCGTTGCTTGATGTAATCCGGTGGATTGCTGCGATCCTCAGCATTGTGCTGAGTGGACGAAGGCTTTACCGTTGGTTGCGCAAAAAGCTTCGGAACAAGCGAAAACCCACCTCATAAGGTTGCACGCCTGACGGTGGGTTTCGCTTGAAAAGCAATATTTAATTCTTGCACGCCGTGGCACTCCACAGCCTTTCGGGTCCTAAGAGTCATTATCGCGCCAACGATAATGACTCTTTATTTAGTATATGGTCGAACCCGCAGACCCTATACTTCACGACCACAATATATTAATTAATATATTACTAACACTTCTGTTTCCAGTATAACATAGCCGAAATCATAAGTTAAGTTAACTTAACTTAAACTTCCAACCTAGCATAATTCATTTTTATCGGCCACCATCCTGCTATAAAAACAAAAACTCGCCTGCACAGATGTTCACATCTGCACAGACGAGGATTTCATACTCGCTTTATACGTTTAGGTGTATTCAGTATTGCAAAAATATTTACTTCACGAACCCAAGCAGCATTTCACGAATCAACTTGGCAGCCACAATCTGTGTCTGTTGCGTCGGGTCATAGATCGGTGCTACTTCCACCAAGTCACAGCCCACAACGTTCACATCCGATCCAGCGATCATGTGAACAGCTTCAAGCAGCTCTTTGGAAGTGATGCCGCCTGCTTCTGCCGTTCCGGTACCCGGCGCAGCAGATGGATCAAGCACGTCAATATCGATGGTTACATAAACCGGACGATTGCCCATTTTCGGCAGAGCTTCCTTCATTGGAGCCGCTACTTCAAACGGGTAGAAGTTAATATTCTCGCGACCATACTGGAATTCCTCACGGGAACCGGAACGGATACCGAATTGATAGATATTTTGACCGCCCATCAGCTCAGCTGCTTTGCGCACAGGTGTTGAGTGAGACAGGGGCTCACCTTCATAGTTTTCACGAAGGTCTGCATGTGCATCAATGTGGATCAGGATCAGGTCCGGATATTTCTTGTACATCTGTTGGATCACCGGCCAAGTCACCAGATGCTCGCCGCCAAGGCCGATTGGGAACTTGTCATCTGCCAGCAGGCTGCCAATGTATTCATGGATAACCTCGAGGCTGCGTCCTGCGTTGCCGAATGGCAAAAGCAGATCTCCAGCATCAAAATAGGTCATATCCACGATGCTTTTATCCAGATACGGGCTGTACTCTTCAAGTCCAACCGATGCCTGACGGATATGAGCCGGGCCGAAACGGGAACCCGGGCGGAAGCTGACAGTGTAGTCCATCGGCATGCCGTAGATGACCGCTTTCGAATTTTCATAATCCTCAGAGCTACAAATAAATACGTTTCCTGAATAAGCTTGATCCAGTTTCATTCTTCATTTCCCCTTTATTTCGTTAAATCTTCCACGAATTTTGGAAGTACAAATGCCGCTTTGTGCAGACGCGGAGAGTAATATTTCGTATCCATCTCCGGAATTTGAGTCTCGTCCACCTTAAGTGGATCATGCCTTTTGCTGCCCATGGTAAATGTCCATAGACCACTTGGGTAGGTTGGAATATTACAGCCGTACACATGTACGATCGGGAAGATTTCTTTGACGTCTTTGTTCACCTTCTGGATCAGATCCGCCTTAAACCAAGGGTTGTCCGTCTGGGCAACGAAGATTCCGTCTTCTTTGAGTGCTTCATAGATCCCCTGGTAGAATCCGCGCTCAAAAAGCGGAGCAGCCGGGCCTACAGGTTCTGTAGAGTCTACGATAATGACATCGTACTCATCTTTATGTTCAATAATATGCATGTAACCATCGTTAACGAGCACTTCAACGTTCGGCTCATCGAGCTTGCCGGCAATTTCAGGCAAATACGTTTTGGAATGTTCAATCACTTTACCGTCGATTTCGACGAGAACTGCTTTTTCTACAGCCTCATGTTTGATGACTTCTCGGATTACACCGCCGTCACCACCGCCAACCACCAGCACTTTTTTCGGATCAGGGTGAGTATTCAAGGCTGGATGTGCCGCCATTTCATGATATACAAACTCGTCCTTAACCGTTGTCATCACCATGCCGTCTAATACAAGCATGTTGCCGAATTCTTCGGTTTCAACCATTGCAAGGTCCTGAAAATCCGTTTGCTCCGTGACGTAAGTCTGTTTAATCTTAGCGGTTATTCCGAACACAGGGGTCTGCTTTTCTGTAAACCACAATTCCATGATCGCTACCTTCTCTCCGTAAAAGTAATGAGTGATCATTTTAAAATGCATAATCACTGGTTTGTTCGGCCACACATGCTTTAGTATGTTGTACCGAACCCTACCTTTTCATTACCCTTTTGCATTATACGCGATAGACGATTCAACTGTAAAACGGTTTTCAGGCGAAAATGGACTATAATTTGTTCACTTCGCAGACCCATTGAATATCCCGGTTACTCCAGTCCCATACTGGAAAGAAAAGAGAGGAGCCCGTTCCATGAACAAGTCCAATACCCAGACCCGCAAACGCGGGTTCCGTATACTCCAAATCATCAAATATCTATCCATACTTACGGCGCTCGGCCTGATTGCCACAGCTGCTATTTTGGTATATCTATATGCAACCAGCCTGCCCCTCGCCGACTCCGACCGAAACTCCAGACTGTTAGACAGTCAGGGTGAGGTCATCGCCACCTTCTCTGCTGGCGGCAAGGAGTCAATCCCGGTTCAACTGCAGGAAATTACCCCGGATTTGGTGAACGCCACACTGGCCGTAGAGGATCGCAAATTTCGGCAGCATTTCGGCTTCGACATTCAGGGCATGGGGCGGGCAGTTCTCGTCAATATTCAGCACATGCGGATGTCTCAAGGAGCAAGTACACTGACCCAACAGCTAGCACGAAATCTCTACCTGTCCCATGAGAAAACATGGACACGTAAAGCCAAAGAAGCGATGTATACCGCACAGCTTGAGATGAAGTATAGCAAAGATGAAATTTTGCAGATGTACCTGAATGAAATCTATTACGGTCACGGTGCTTATGGCATCGAAGCAGCTGCGCAGATGTATTTTGGCAAATCAGCCAAGCAGCTCGATCTGGCAGAAAGCGCTATGCTCGCAGGTATCCCGAAGGGGCCGACTTATTATTCACCCTATAACCATATGAAAAATGCCAAGGATCGGCAGAAGATCGTGCTAAAAGCCATGGTTGAAATGGGGAACATTACGCCCAAGCAAGCAGATACCGCTTATGAAGAGATGCTGAAATTCAAACCGGAGGGCGAGCGTAAGACGGTGGAACATGCCCCTTATTTTCGTGACTATATTCGAAATCTTGCGGTGAAGGAGCTGGGCATCAGCGAAGCGATGCTGGATCATGGCGGGCTGAACATCTACACCACGCTGGATTTACGTGTACAGAAGGCTGCGGAAATAGCCGTTGCCAAAGGGATGGATGCCAAAAGCGAGCTTGAAACGGCTCTCGTCTCCATCGATCCGCGCACCGGATACATTAAAGCTATGGTTGGCGGCAAAAACTACCGTACCAATCAGATTAACCATGTGCTGGCAACCACACGTCAGCCGGGATCAGCCTTTAAACCGATTATGTATCTGGCTGCGCTGGAATCCAAACAACTTACCAGTGCATCCATTTTCAACAGCCAGCCTACGCTGTTTCATTATGATAATGATCGCAAAACTTACAAACCCGGCAACTTCGGTGATAAATACCTGGGCGAGATCGATCTTCGGCAAGCCATCGCTGCGTCCGATAATATCTATGCCGTGAACACCATCATGAAGATTGGCCCTGAACAAGTCGTGAGCATGGCTCAACATCTCGGCATCACAAGTAAACTGAGCCCGGTGCCTTCTCTTGCACTCGGCACTTCGCCTGTCAGTCCGCTGGAGATGGCTTCTGCCTTTTCTGTTATTGCTGCTGGAGGACAACGGACGCCGCCTATAGCTATTTTACAAGTAACGGATGCGGCTGGCCGGATGCTGTATGAATCCCCTCAGACCCAAACAGAAACGGTGGTTGAACCGGCAGCAGCCTATGTATTAACCCGTTTGATGGAGAGTGTCTTTGAGAACGGAGGCACGGGCAATCGGGTATCTTCCACAATTAAACGCCCGGTAGCGGGCAAAACGGGAACGACGAATACCGATGCCTGGCTGGTCGGATTTACCCCTGAACTGTCCACCGCCGTATGGGTGGGTTACGATCAGGGCAAAGCGATCTCGACATCCGATGGTCGCCGCGCCGCCCCAATTTTCGCCGAGTTTACAGAACATGCCCTTGCCAGCGTACCGCCCAAGATCTTCTCCGTACCTGATCAGGTCGTGAGTGTCTACATTAACCCAGGAACCGGAAAACTTGCAGGCAATGGCTGTGAAGAGAAGCGGCTGGAAGTGTTTATACACGGAACGGAACCTACGGAGGTGTGCCGGGGCGAGGCGGAGAAACTGGATGCCGCGCAAGATGAAAAAGCTCGTGAGGCACAGAATCAAAAAGGAGTTCAAGAGCAGAAACATTCCTGGTGGCGTGATTTCAAACGCTGGTGGGTGGAGTGACGCATATACGTGATGACTTGTTTGCGTCATGAAGCCTTATATAATAATGATGCCATTTACTAAATGGACCATCTTATAAATATACAGATGAGTGTATAGAGGCTTCGCCACATCATCACTTAGATACGAAGCAAGCCCCGAACCCAGAACTCTGGATCGGGGCTTGCTTCGCTTTGTTCCCTTTTACCCTAGGCAAGTGCCTCTTTCAATTCATCCGGTGATGCATTCCACCACTCTTCATTATGGGAGATCAGTAGAGTCTTCAGCGCTGCTCTGTCTTCTGGCCCCAGTTCATCCAGCATAAATCGGCGTTTCATCGCATAATCCATCCGGTTGACGTGATCCGCAAGCAACTTCCATCCCCGCTTGGCTTCCGTATCAATCCACATCTCACATGCCGTTGCTCCGCCATACAACTGTCCTTGCTCTGTACGATCTACAGCGACCCATACCAACCATACTTGGCGTCCATTTGGAACATCTTCACGATTGGTTGAAAATTTGATGCCCCGTTCCACTTTACTCTTCGCGTGCATTGCACCAACGTCGATTTTAGCTTCACCCTGATCAATGATGACTGGTGAGAGGTTGTTCAGATCAATGGAACCTGCACCGAAGCCTTTATGTTTGCTCTTAGCACTAACGATATTCAAGGCAATCTGTTTCTTGCCGTTTTGCTCATTTTGGTCCATGTTCATAGCCTCCAAGAGTTGATATAAATATTTTAACTAATAATCAGCCCATTGCAAACATATACATGCTGTAGATGCTTGTCAACGGGAGGTATTTAACGATGATTCCACGACGCGCCAAGAGCTGGCTCACTGTATCCCTGGCCTTGTGTTTGCTTGCCGGAGGGATATGGATCACACTCGGTTACAATCGCTCCACTCCATCTGAATTATCTACACTCGCTCCGGAATCGGGCAAGCCCCATGCCAAAGCAGGAGTAACTACCCCTCCGGAAAGTGTACAATCTCCTTCAGCTGAGGTGTTCAGCAACCGTGTGGTGGAATACCACATGGATGTGAAGCTGACGGAGGGGAATGTACTGCAAGGCACACAGACGATAACCTGGACTCATCCAGGTAAGAAAACCGTGAACGAGCTTTATTTTCATATGTACCCTAATGCGTTCTCCTCTGCAGATACTACATTTATGAAGGAATCTGGCGGTAAGCTTCGCGGAGATGTCATGCCGACAAACGGATACGGCTCCATGAAGTTTATCGAGATGCAGACGGAGGATGGGCTTTCTCTGCTGCACCGGATGCAGTATGTACAGCCCGACGACGGGAACATCAAAGATAAAACGCTGATCAAGGTGCGTCTGCCAAAGCCCGTTAAAGGCGGCGAGAGCATCACAATCCGCACCAAATTCGAAGTCAATTTACCGAAAATTTTCGCACGAATGGGCAAAACGGATGATTTTGTTATGGCAGGCCAGTGGTTTCCTAAACTCAGTGCTTACGAGCCTATCGGAAGGCGAGGCCGTACGATGGAAGGCTGGAACCTTCACCAGTATCATGGCAATTCGGAGTTCTATGCTGACTTCGGTATCTACAGTGTACGTATTCGGGTACCTGAAACATACAAGGTGGCAGCAACCGGATTTCCAACGCAGCAGGCGGTCTTGAAGAATGGCGAGAAAGTGTATCAATTTTATGCCGATGATGTACATGATTTCGCTTGGGCGGCCTCTCCTGATTTTGTTTACGCAGAGGAACCCTTCTCAGCCCCTAATGTGCCCGGCGTACGTATCAAACTATACCTGGACCCGGCACACCAGGATTTGAAAGATCGTTACCTCTTCGCTGCCAAAGCCGCATTGACGAATTACAGCAAGTGGTTCGGCCCTTACCCTTATGCAACTTTATCCATCGTTGTCCCGCCAAAAGTGGCAAACGGCGCCGGAGGTATGGAGTATCCGACATTAATTACAGCCTTTGGAGCAGATGATACAACACCGGGTTATGATCTGGAGCGCACGGTTGTGCATGAGATCGGACATCAATACTTCTACGGCATGGTTGCAAGCAATGAATTCGAAGAGGCCTGGCTTGATGAGGGCTTCACCTCCTACGCAGAAGACAAACTAATGGAGCAGGAATACGGACTCATTCCGAACTTGCCTGTACAATCAGGTCTGGTCACATCCCCCGCTCCTTTGACACAGCCTTCGTGGAAGTTTGACTCGCAGAATCAATATGCGTCCAACGTATATACCCGAGGCAAGCTCGTACTTCTCGGCATCGAACAGCAAGTCGGAGCGAAAAAAATGGAACGCATTCTTTCAACCTATGTCAACAAGTATCGCTTTAAACATCCGACAACGGCTGATTTTCAGAAGGTAGTCGAGCAAGTGACCCGTACCTCCTGGGCTAATTACTTTGAACAGTATGTCTACAGCAACGGCATGGCCGATTTTGCTGTGGAGAAGATCAACGTTTCTTCTATAGAGAAGGACGGCCAAAAAATGTACGAGTCCTCTGTCACCATTGCCAAAAAGGGCAGTGATTTCCCGAAGGTTCCCGTTCGGATCGGTTTTCAGGACGGCCATACCTTAACGAAGCAATGGAACGGACAGGAGGATCGCATTACCTATAAACTCACCTACACTTCTCCTGTCTCTTGGGCTATGACCGACCCTTTGTATGATATTGTGCTGGAAAATCGACATATGAACAATTTCCTGAGAACCGGACTGGATGAACGAGTCAAATCCCGCTGGAACATGAGTGCTACGAAACTAATTGAAGCCATATTCGGAGGTCTGTCATGGTGAGGTGGAGACAGTGAAAGCAAAAATTCGTGAAGGCTGGTTTCTCGTCCGTCAGCATATGTTCATTGCCGCACTCTTATTTATCTATCAATTAATCTGGGGATATTTTATCTATCGGTTGGTTCAATCGGCTGTCGTCCCCTTGCTGCTTCGTTATCCAACAGATGATGTCGGAGAACTGAGTACACTTTTATTCAAAATGGAAAGTCAGCTAAGTCTGTCCGGCCCTGAGGTTCAGCGATATTTATGGATCTTGGGTGGCATGTTGCTGCTTCGCCTGCTGATTAGCCCACTCATTCAAGCAGGTCTGCTCTACTCCCTTCAACATTTCAATTCCACAGAAGAGCGTATTCCTTTTATTCGAGGCATTAAAAAGTTATGGAAACCGATGCTGCTGCTGCACACCATACGTACAGTACTCATCTTCCTCCCTGCGTACTGGCTCGTACCCAGGCTGTATCCAACATTAATGGATAGTTTTCATTCTCTCCATTTGTTACTTCCCGGCATTCCATATGCAGCAGGCTGGATCATCTATGGCTGGATTGTACATCATGCCATGCTCTATATGCAGTTTGGCATCACGGACCCGGAAGGAGAAGGCCGTATTCAGGGCACGTTCAAAGGATTGTGGATTGCTTTGCGCCGTATCTTCGCTGTCACCAGCATCGCGCTAATGTTGGGAGCTGTTCATTTACTTGTCTTTGGTGCATTCACATCTGCCTCTTGGTTCCTGACAGGACTATCCGGACTGATCCTGCAACAAACGTATCCGCTTGCCCGAAGCCTGCTCAGTATGTGGAAAGTATGTAGTCATTTCCGCTTGTGGCAGTCCACATCCATCAAGAATGAGAGTCATATAAGCTGAACTACAGATTTATATAAATCGCTTACAAAATGAAAGATTGTTACCATCTCATGCTTAACATTTCATCCATTATTGCGTATAAATACGCAAACCTCGACCTTCCCCCGTCAAAGGTCGAGGTTTTTTTTGCTAATTTTGCTGCTAAACGTTGCCAAAGTACTAAGCCTCTGGTACAATAAGCGCAGTGAGTTTTTAGTAACAACTTTGTAATCTTTAAATCCTTATTTGTAACAACTTTAAATTAAATCCTTAAAATTAAATTTTCTTTTCTTTATCAGGTGCATAACTAGCATAGCCAAATTCCTGGCACCTGGGAAGCGGGGGAACCAGTTATGGGTGAATTGATCTTGAAACAGAGGGATCATAGGGGACCTTCAACCGAATCCTTAAGCTAACCTCGCAGGCGTTGGAAGGGGTATACCACTTGTTTAAGAAGAAATTGACCGCAGCAGTACTTAGCCTCACATTTGCATTATCACTTGGTGCAGGCAGCGCATTTGCAGATTCTAAGATGGATAAAGTCATCGATTCAGCAATAGGAACTACATACAAAAGCGGAGGAACAACACTTGACGGTTTCGACTGCTCCGGGTTTACACGGTATGTATTCGACAAATTAGGTATTGATTTGGCTCGCCAATCCAGCTCCCAATTCGACATGGGTGACTCTGTATCTCGCATGGAGATGAGACCTGGAGATTTAGTCTTCTTCAACACTACAGGTAAAGGTGTGTCTCACGTAGGCATTTTTGTAGGAAGCGGTAAGTTTGCACATTCTTCTTCTTCCAAAGGTGTAACGATCAGTTCATTGAGTGAAAATTACTGGGCTAATCGCTACGTTGGCGCAAAACGGATTATGAGCACGGACGCGTATGAGTCAGTGGCCCTTGACTAGGGACGAGCTTTAATCAACATCATGCTGGAACCATAAACTATACTGTAACGAAATACGAAGCATAAACAGAACCGCCCGGTACATTCTCCGCAGGAATGTATCCGGCGGTTTTTTTGTGCTTCCAATCCTGTGGCTACAGATGCTGCAAATCAAGTTATCTACCTGAACCAAAAAGGTCAGCTTACTTCGTTTGTCCGTGCCCTTATTCCTTGCCCTTATGATGTTTTTACCCAACCTGTTATAATATAAACGGAATGGCACGGACTTTTGTTTCATTTTCTTTCTGATCATTGAAAATTTACCAAATACACGGCTCTTTTGTAGAGCGGACAAAGAACAGGTAACGGAGAGAGGAGCATGCACTGTTATATGAAAAATGAAGCACCTTTGACGTTTCGTGTGGTACCTATGCAGGAAGAACATGCAGAACTCATATGCAGCTGGAACTATGATCCACCATACAATATCTACAGCTGGCTGCCTTGGGAACAGATGAAAGCACTGGAAGTCGAATTTGGAGATACACAGCTAAGGCAGGAACAATATGCAATTATCCTGGATCAACATGACCAGGTTTATGGATTCGCACAATATTTTCCGCTCCAGAACGTAACACGTATTGGTCTCGGAATGCACCCTGAGCAGTGCGGTCAAGGCCGTGGCACCACTTTCGTAGCTGCCATCGTGCAAGAGGCGATTCGCCGCAATCCTTCCAATGAGATTGATCTTGAAGTACTTACCTGGAACCACCGTGCCATTCAAGTTTACCTGAAGAGTGGATTTGCCATCCAGGATACATATGAGCGCCAAACTCCAAGTGGTTTGAAGCCCTTTCATTGCATGGTTTATGAGGGCCCACGAGAGTAATTTGGAATTGGAATGGTTTCAATTTATCTCTCATTTGTGATTAGTTCAAAAAATTACCACAAAATGCTATGATGTAACGACAGCTTCCGTTATAATGATAGGGATAGTTTGGGTTAGATGATCTTTCATTCTGGAGGGGACATAAGGGATGCACAAATGGATCATGAGCGGGGTATTTTTTGCAGCATGTGCTTTGGCTATTATTTTAATGTTTACGCTTCCAGGTAAAGAGGAAGTAGCTAAGGAAGCCAAACCAACCATGCCTGAAGTCACTATGGATGCTGGACAGGCTGAAACACTGGTGAAAGCCAACTGTATTTCCTGTCACGGCGATCAGCTTCAAGGCGGAGTTGGCCCGGCTCTCGCAAACATTGGCAGCAAGGACGATGTCGAGAAAATCTATTCCACCATTGTCAAAGGTAAAGGCGGTATGCCTTCTTTCAAAGGCAAACTGCAAGATGAAGAGATTGCGCACATCGCCATGTGGTTAGCAGAGAAGAAATAAGTGTTCTTGCGTGCGTAAGGTATCAAAGAGGCTCTTGTTCTCCCACCCGGGAAACAAGAGCCTCTTTGATGTTCGTTACAACATCATCCTGCAGATGACATCGCAGCAGGTTATTCCATTCTCATTTTCTCAAAAGCTTCGTTGTACTGCCCTGCTTCCTTAATATCTACCGATGTAATGCCACCTTCATCCCAAGACGTAAGACGCAGTGTAACCGTTGTATAGTCAATAGTAATAAAAGGGTGATGATTGAATGCTTCCGAGATCGCAGCGACCTCGTCAACGAATGCAATCCCTTTCATATAGTTAGAAAACAAAAATTTGCGGACAATCCACCGTCCCTCTTCCAGTTCCCAGCCTTCAAGCCTTCCCAGATGAGCTTCGACTTCCTCTTGCGTAAAAACCATGCGTTATCTTCCTCCCCATATGATGAGCCATCGCGGACTTGAATCCACATGACCATCGACACCTTCGCATGCTGCCCACACAGCTTTAAAGGCAGGCCACCGCCCTGCAGCGCCTTTTTACATGAGTATCATCTTACCACGTCAAAGCGCCAAAATCCATAGAACAGACGGCTCAGCGCATTGAAGGGCAAGGTCTTGTTGTCACTACCATTGTTTTAAATTAAAGGGACAAATGTTAATTCTTCTTCTCCAATTAAAATATGAATCCGGTGCTGATCCTTATCATGGATTACAACGCCGCTACCAACGGGGATCACCGACTCCTCCCCAAGTCCATAGAACAAGTCCTCTGCCAGGGCCTCGTCCACTTCAAGCTGTTCCGTTTCTCCCAGTCTCCCCCACTCTTCCGCATCCATTTCAAAAAAAACATACCGATCGGGGATCCGTGCAATTGCCACTGTCAAATCTGTCAAAATTCCTTCATAATCCCGTCCATGCTTTACGCCCATTGGCTTTTCACTCCTATTCGGCCCCTAAGGAGCGGATATGATCTTATTATACCTGAAAATAACACTTAAAAAAAAAGGCCTTCTGGTCGATAAATACTATACATGACCGTTTCAAACGTTTCGGCAGCCATGGAGGCGGCCAAACATGCAACGGATTTCGGCAGAACGTTCGTCTGGAAGCCCGAATTCTGCCGCTTGAATGGATTCAATTTTATCTCATGGATGAGGTGTATGATGAACATTTCAACAATTATTGGACTAGTTTTTGGGCTGGTCTCCCTTGTACTGGGTATGTTCCTGAAGGGCGCACCCTTAATCAATCTGGTTAACAATCCAGCAGCCTACGTTATTATTTTTGTGGGTACGGCAGGAACTATCTTTATCGCATTCCCGATGTCTGAAGTTAAAAAAATCCCTAAGCTTTTCGGAATTTTATTCAAAAATCAAGTTCTTATTGATCGAGTATCTCTGATCGGCACATTTATGGACTGGGCTTCCACTACCCGTCGTGAAGGTTTGCTTGCACTGGAGTCAAAAGTAGAAGAGATTGATGATCAATTCCTTCGTGGCGGTATGCGGATGATTATTGACGGCAACGATCAGGAATTTGTAAGTGATGTTCTCATGGAAGACATTCATGCTACAGAGGAGCGTCATCGTACCGGTGCCTTGATCTTCGCTCAGGCGGGGATGTATGCACCAACACTCGGGGTTCTTGGTGCCGTAGTAGGTCTGATCGCGGCACTCGCCGACCTCAGTGACATGGCGAAGCTCTCTCATGCCATTGCAGCCGCATTTATTGCCACCCTTCTTGGTATCTTTAGTGGTTACGTGTTGTGGCACCCGATGTCCAACAAGCTGAAGCGGATGTCCAAGAAAGAGATGGAAATCAAGTTGATGATGGTTGAAGGGCTCTTGTCTATCCAATCCGGTGTATCTACCATTGCCATCAACCAAAAGTTATCCGTATTCCTGACACCTTCCGAACGTAAACAACTGGAAGAGAAGGAGGGATCATCAGGTGAAAAAGGCTAAAAAGCATGAACCGCATGAAGAACATATCGATGAGAGCTGGTTACTTCCTTATTCCGACTTAATGACCTTGCTGCTCGCTTTGTTTATTACCCTGTTCTCTATGAGTTCACTTGATGCTGCCAAATTTAAGGAAATGGCCTCGGCACTAAGCAGTGCCCTCAATGGAGGCTCCGGCGTTCTGGAACACTCCTCCATGAATCCGACCGAACCCGGCACAGATCTCGGTAAGAACAAAGAGATTCCGAAGGAAATCACGAAGAAGACACCTGCCCAGATTACCGATGCCCAGATGGCTCAGAAGGAACAGGAGAATCTGGAGAAGCTGAAGAAGCGACTCGACAAGTATATTGCTCAGAACGGACTTTCAGACCAACTGAACACAAAGCTCAACCAGTCTGAACTTAAAGTTACCATTAGTGATAAGGCCTTGTTTTCCTCCGGACGAGCTGATGTGAAACCTGAGTCACGATCACTAGCCAAGGCGATCTCCAACATGCTACAGGAGTTCCCGGAGTATGAAATTGTCGTATCTGGTCATACAGATAATGTGCCCATATCGAATAATCAATATAAGGATAACTGGGATTTGAGTGCGGATCGTGCCTTGAATTTTCTAAAAATCCTGTTGCTGAACACCCGACTGGATCCTTCAAAATTCACGCCTAGTGGATATGGAGAGTATCATCCGATTGCCAGTAATGGCACAAACATCGGAAGAGCACAGAATCGGCGTGTAGAGGTGTCCATTATCCGGAAATACCAAAGCAACAATACCAATGTTAAGTCTGTTGGTGGAGGCAATTAGCAGCCTACAGCCATACATGAGTATAAGGCCGTTCTCCATGGAATTTAAGGGAGAGCGGTTTTTCTCATGTTTAAGACCCCTATCCTATCGCAACTTCCTGTATTCAGAACAAAAAGCATTGCCTCCCTTCAAGGGAAACAATGCTTTATTTCATTCACTTTAACATGGATCGAATCTGTGTCAGAATTTCATTCCTTATTCCAGCGAGTAGTCCAGCAAGCTGCCCAGTTCTGCCTTTTCGGCGGCTGTAAGCTCCCTCCATGACCCTGTCGCCTGTTCTCCAAGGTGAATGTTCATAATACGAATCCGTTTCAGCTTACGAACCTCGTAACCAAATGCACTGCACATCCGCCGGATCTGACGATTTTTCCCTTCCGTCAAAATAATCCGGAACACACGGTCTGTCATTCTGGTAACTGTACATGGCAGTGTCATTTCACCTAGAATCTTGACACCTGTACTCATGCCTCTGATAAAACTCGGTGTAATGGCTCGATCGACCGTAACGATATATTCCTTTTCATGGCGGCCTTCTGATCTCAAAACCCGATTAACGATATCACCATCATTCGTCATCAGAATCAAGCCTTCCGAATCTTTGTCCAAACGTCCGATCGGGAATATCCGTTCATGGTGACCTACAAAATCAACGATATTTCCTTGAATATGCTGCTCGGTGGTACTCGTGATGCCTACGGGTTTATTCAGCGCGATATATACATGTTTTTTCTTCTCGCTGATTGGCTTGCCGTTTATTCGAACATCATCGCCTTCTTCTGCTTGACTTCCGAGCTCTGCCTTGATGCCATTAATGGTCACCTGACCACTTTCGATCAACTTGTCGGCTGCTCGACGGGAGCAGTAGCCTGTCTCACTAATAAACTTATTAATACGCAAAAGGTCATCTCACCTCATCTAGTTCTCTTCGTCTGGTTGTTGTTCTTCCGCTCGTTGCTCCGTCTCCTGTAGCTGCGGGTGCAGTTCAGAAGCAGGCAGTTCTATAATAACCGTCGTTCCCCTATTCATCACACTCTTAATATCCATCATGCCCTTATGTGATTGAATAATGCGTTGACTGACCATAAGGCCGAGCCCTGTGCCGGATTCTTTATTCGTAAAGAACGGCTCCCCAAGCTTCGACATCATCTCTTCAGGTATACCGATGCCCTCATCCTTGATCTCGATTCTAACTCGCTTGCCAAGCTCATCGGACTTGGCCTTAAGCTTGATATGGATACTTCCTCCATGCGGCATAGCTTCCATACCATTTTTCAGCACATTGATAAATACTTGCTTCAACTGGTTCTCTTCACAGTGTACCATAGCCGAATCGGATGAGGCATGTAATACAAACTCTACCCCGTGCAGATGAGCCTGACTATCCAGCAACGAGATAACATCTCCAAGAATAAATCGTATATCCCGCTCCTGAAAATGAACTGCTTGCGGCTTCGCCAGAATTAGAAACTCGCCCACAATCAGGTTGATTCGATCCAGCTCGGA
Source organism: Paenibacillus sp. TSA_86.1 (assembly GCF_052691815.1). NCBI lineage: Bacteria > Bacillati > Bacillota > Bacilli > Caryophanales > Paenibacillaceae > Paenibacillus > Paenibacillus sp. TSA_86.1. The sequence continues at coordinate 36,436 of NZ_JBQZGE010000024.1, forward strand.
TAACATCAGATCCAGATGACGATGATTAAGCTTATTACTTTCCTGCTGAAGTTGCAGGAAACCACGCAGCGTCGTAAGTGGATTACGAATCTCATGAGCAACACCAGCGGCCAGCTGCCCTACCGTTGTTAACTTCTCGGATCGTCTGAGCAGCTCTTCCATCCGATTACGGTTAGTAATATCCCTTGAAACACTGATGAGTGCTGTAATTTCTCCAGCCTCATCACGTACAGGCGCTGTACTTACACTGACATCAACCCGAGTCCCATCTTTTTTCATCCAGACCGTTTCGTTGGACGTAATCGACATGCCCTCAATAAGCTGCTCATGCTGCTTCTTCATTTCCTCTTCGGCCTCAGGAGGAATAATCTTCAGCAAACGTCCCTCCACCTCACGACTGCGAAAACCGTATAGTTGTTCGAATGCCCGATTGACCCGCAGCACTTTTCCTTCAAGGTCTGTTATATGAATTGCATCTGCAGTTTGATTAATGATAGACTCCAGATGCTCCTTAACGGCCCGATTCTCTTCATACATCTGTTTCAGACGGCTTGTATAGTGTCCCAGATTTCGAATCATGGCGTTAATCCGATTGGCGAGCTGTCCGAGTTCATCCTTACGTTTAATTTTCAAACGGAAATCAAAATGTCCATCCGCCACATCATTCACCTTGCCCAAGATCGATTGGATTGGACGTGTGATGTAACCAGCGAGCAAGTAACTACCAAAGATCACAATCTCCAGCAACACCAGAGATATGGAAGCATGGCTGACTAATTGCTCCGATACCATCGAGGATATTTGTTTGTAATCCATGACAATACTGATTACATAGGAAGACTCATTGGGTGTGAAAATTGGAATAAAACTCTTCAGAACCTTCTGATCATGTGTTTCGCTCACAAAGGATACATTCTGCCCTGTGCGGACGGCTCGCACCACGGCACGATGGTCTTCATCCACCGAACCATACTGATACGTACCGAAACGGATCGGCCTGTTATTCAGTTTACTAAAGTTAATATCTCTTCCGTCATCACTCATATCCGGGCTGGCAAACGTCAACGGATTGATACCTGTAATCTCCAGTATGGAAGGATTGACTTCACGGATCTTATTTAATATTTCATCCGGGCTAGAGATTTTCACATAGTCATCAACTTCAGTATTATTGTAGAAGGGATTAATTATGTAGTTTCTCTTTCCATCATGATAGTAACCCCAGATATCAACATCTGTAGGACTGGACGTCGAATATTCGAAACCATCTGACCAGAAATGATCCAGTTTCTGCCCTTGAGGGATCGTTACCTGTTGCTTCTCAAATAATTGCTGAAATGCCCGGTACCAGTACGTCATCGATTTCGTGGACAGACCAACCTCTCTCGGGTCAGAAGACCGGCTAACAACAATGTCATCATCCGTCTGCTCCAGGAGTGAGATATGTGACACACCTACTTCTTTGCTTAAACGAACCAGTTCTTCATTGGTAATATTTCTAATGTCTGGATCTAATTCTTTTGCTGCCGTCATAGAGGCAAGCCACAAATTATTGCCAATCTGCCTTTTTACATAATCTGCACTGTACTGATTTTGTTCGACAGAAATTGCGATTTGCTTCGCTGTGAGCACCATCTTGTTCTCACTATCCTGCCTCAGATTCTCTTCTGTAGTATAATAACTCAGTGCGATATTTAACACCAAAATAACGAGCACCGAGCACGACATAATCATGGATAATTTCGTTTTAATAGACAAATTCGTTGTTCACCTCTCGGCTTGTACCCTCTGGCGATATATGGCAAAACCTATATCCATCATAACGCTTGTATGACTATTTGAAAAGGATAATCGCCCTTTCCCCAAAAGTTACCGCTCAGGTTGAATGGGTCGAATATTGTTGTTTGTTTGCTTTTTATGATATGCAATGAAATTAATCACTCTATTTATCCACAAATCCACAGGCTTGTGGATAGTATGTTTATAACTGTGTGAGCAACTGTACGGTTATCCACAATTCTATCCACAACATGTTAACAACCCGAATACCTGTTCGCTGAATAAATCGTTTTGGAGGGAGTTTTATACCGTGAATGATCATTTTCTCCAGCCAGATTTCACAAATCTGACCGAGGAAGAACTGCATGAGTATTGGATGAGGCAGGCTATTGCAGAAGCCCAGAAAGCCGAAGCGCTCGGTGAAGTTCCTATAGGGGCTGTCATTGTACGTAACAATGAGATTATCGGCCGTGGGTATAATCTGCGCGAAACTACACTGGATTCTACAGCCCATGCAGAGATGGTAGCTATTCGTGAGGCCAGCAAAGTTATCGGAGCATGGCGCTTACTGGACTGTGCATTATATGTAACTCTTGAACCTTGTCCGATGTGTGCTGGTGCCATTGTGCAATCCAGAGTTCCACGCGTTATCTTTGGTACTGCTGATCCCAAGGCAGGCTGTGCAGGAACATTAATGAATTTACTTCAAGAACCCCGTTTCAACCATAGGACCGAGGTTATTCCAGATATTCTCCGACCCGAGTGCTCTACGATGCTGACCGCATTTTTCAGACAGTTGCGGAAGAAATGAGGAAATGATACACTAATCCATCAAAACAAAAAAATGAGTAAGAAAGGATGTCTGCTGCAATGGCAATAACACTATATGATACAGCTCATGGAATAAGTCTTCGGTTACTCACCACCCAGGATGCACAAGCCTATCTGGAATTAGTTCAGCTTACCCGTATCCCATATCAGGCCGTTGAGCCCGTGCGGGAGAATGATTTCTATACGCTTGAAACACAGACTCGGCGGATCGAAGATCGAGTACAGGCTGCTGATGAGGGTACAGGTTATCAGTTCGGGATTTTCACGATTGAGGATGACCTTCTCATAGGGCAAGTCAGTCTGAACAATGTAGTTCTTGGCGTTGCTAACTATGCAGATATGGGATACTTTATTCATCCTGACTATCAAGGCGGCGGGCGTATGACAGCAGCAGTCAAGCTGGCCGTAGCTTATGGCTTCCGCGCTCTGAAATTGAACCGGATACAGGCGGCTGTACTGCCCTCAAACCATGGCTCTAAGCGAGTACTGGAGAAGAATAAATTCCGGTCTGAGGGGATCGCTCGTAAATATTTGAAAATTAACGGTTTCTATCAAGATCATCACATCTTCGCTGTACTCGCTGAGGATTTGGAGGATGAATCTCAGCGCTAATTCATACAATGTACAGCCTTCGTTCTACATAATAAAAAAACCGACTGGGATTCAGGCGGGAGAAGTTCGTCCTCCCCGCTTGAATCCCAGTCGGTTTCATTAGGTTTCAGATGTTAGTTTCCGTAGGAGGAGTTCATCAGTTTCTCGAACTCTTCCATCGTAATTACATCATCGCCAGTAGGAATGTTGATCTTGAACTCTGGCTTTTCGTTAATTTTTGTGTACGTATTGGAGCCAGTGAACGCCAATTTCACTTCGTCTTTGGTATCTTCCGGTTTGATCAGCATGTCAGCGACCATTTTTTGATATACCGGGAAGTCATTTTTATCCAAAGCGAAATCGATGTTAAATGTATTGATTGTCAGAACGTCTTTCAATTTATCCAGATCTTTAGTCATCTTAGCCTGATCTGCTTCAGAGAATTTCAAATCCTTTTTTGCTTTGTCGATATCCGCTTGGCTTAGTTGCAGCATATCCCGATACTCTTCTTTGGAGACAATATCCATTACCTTAGGCAACGCTTTGTTAACCAGTACAGTAACAGCTTCTTTCACATTGTCATTATTTACGGAGAATTGTACAACCTGCTTCGCATCTACACTTTCAGGCAGCTTTGCATCTTTGGTATCGAGGTTTTTGAAAAATTTCGTCTGATCATACTCACCCAATACTGCATCCATAATTTCGTTGCTCAACTTTTGTGTTTTGGCAGCATCCAGTGCACCCGGATTAAACTCCGTACCCTCTTGCTCCGCCAGCTTTTTCAGATCAAATTCAATGAATTTGTTTACCATATTTTCCGGAATTGGCAGGAATGGAATGTTTGGCACCTTCACATACATTTTCTCTTTGGTCATTACCATAGGAATGTTAAAAGTCATGCCCATATCGCCTTTAAGTTCGATGCCAACGGTCATCTCTGTCTGCATTGGCTCGCTTTGATATACACCTGTAATATTCAGCTGTGCATCTTTCAGCATGCTCATAAACTGAGTCATGCTTGGATCCGTCTGAGATGCATCACCAGGTTTATAGCTTAACTCGTTAATTGTAAAATTTGAATTCATTTCATACGATGTTAATTTAGAAGCATTTGCTGCAGCGGTCTTTAATGCCTCTTTTGGTTCTTGCTTGCTACTACATGCTGTTAAGGCCAAAGATACGGTTAACAACAACGTAAGAAGAAGCGCCCCCATACGTTTAGTCATTTCTTTCTCTCCTCTCGTGATAACCCCAAAAAAATAGTTCAATATCAATGATATACCATCTCAGCAGATACTGAAACCTAATTTGGGAAAATTGTGATTTTTACTCTTTAAAATGGCTACAAAGACCTATGTCAGGCACATGATGTTTTGACTGCTAGTCTTTCCATATGTATGAATACGCAAAAGCCCCTTGTTTGGTAACAAGGGACTTTTGAATTTCACGATTTTTGATATATGACGCTCGCCTTATGCAGTATATCCTCTAGGTTATCCCTCTGGATTCAGATGATCCACATGGTTCTGGTTCTTCACCTTTTTGGAGCCAGACAATGGCTCCTGCAATGAAGAGTGTTTGGATGAATGATGCTGCTTATGGGTCTCCTGAGCTTCCGGTACAGGAATTGCTTTCGGTTTACTCATATACGTGCCTCCTCATCATAAAGTTTAGGAATGAGATGGGTCTCTATCTTCCGTTTTATCATGATTTAATGCATCCTGATGGCGGCGATCATTGGAATCTTGCTGTATTTGCTGCGCATGATGACCGTTAACTACAGTCTGTTCGAGATCTTCAATAACATTTTGCAGGTTTTTGTCTATGCCCGACTTGGCTTTAGTCATACCGTTCGACTCCTTTTGTTCGGCTAGGATTTCGTTATGGATTGCAAGGACTGGGCACATTCATGAATATGTCTGGTGTAATCATGCGCCAGCTCCTGAATCGGTTCTGTACGCTCATCCGTTGCTCGCCCGTCCCGTTCGACGTCGACCAGCTCTACACGAACCTCACGGGAATCCACATATTGGCATTTAAAATCAAATGAATACATTTCATGACCTGCCGTCGCAATGTGTATGCGTATCGCCTGGTTATCAGCCTCATCAGCCATCACCTGTGCCTGATCACCCACATTCAGGACTTGGGGCAAACGATCCTGCCATGCACCTACAAGTTCGTTCTGTTCGATGTTTAGCTCGCGGTTCATCTTCACCACCTCCACTTCTATAACGTGCGGAAATGATGTTGTTTTTATACATACTAAGTTTACGCCCTTGTTGTGTTCAAAATTTAATCAAAAAAGGATCCGAGCATTATCGCTCGAATCCTTGTTATAAGTGTGGTATGGCGGAGAGGGTGGGATTCGAACCCACGTGGGCTTGCACCCTAACGGTTTTCAAGACCGCCCCGTTATGACCGCTTCGGTACCTCTCCAAAATATTAATTTATAAACTTGCCACGAAAAGTATCATACCATAGATCAATGGGACAGTGCAAGTTTTTTTTACTTTCTTTTTGATCACAAAAGGAAAACCAATTTCATCCAACACTCTAGTGCATCACCAATTCCGCCCGTCACCCCACAGATGACGGATGGAGTCAGATGATAAATATAACATTCTATTTCTTTTTCTGGCACTACTTGCGGCGAGCGATGACTTCAATCCCGCCCATATAAGAGCGTAACACTTCCGGAATAACCACAGTACCGTCTTCTTGCTGATAGTTCTCCAAGATCGCTGCTACTGTGCGTCCCACAGCCAGTCCTGAACCGTTCAGCGTGTGTACAAATTCAGGTTTCGCTTTAGGCTCCCTACGGAAACGAATATTGGCACGACGTGCTTGGAAGTCTTCACAGTTGGAGCAGGATGAGATTTCACGATACGTGTTGCTTTCTGGCAACCACACCTCAATATCATACGTTTTAGCTGAAGTGAAGCCCATATCTGCTGTACAGAGCGTCAACACACGGTAAGGCAAGCCCAGCAGCTGCAGCACGCGCTCTGCATTCTGTGTCATCTTCTCCAACTCGTCATAAGATGTCTCTGGTGTAGAAAGCTTAAGCAGCTCAACCTTGTTGAACTGATGCTGACGGATCAAGCCACGAGTATCGCGTCCAGCCGAACCGGCCTCTGAGCGGAAACATGAGCTGTATGCTACAAAATGCTTCGGCAGATCATCTGCATTCAAGATCTCTTCGCGGTGGTAGTTCGTTACCGGCACTTCTGCTGTTGGAATCAGATAATACTCTGTATCTCTAAGCTTAAACAGATCCTCTTCGAACTTCGGCAGTTGCCCCGTTCCAAACAAGCTGTCCCGATTCACAATGTATGGAGGCAAAATTTCTTCGTATCCATGCTGATCACTGTGCAAGTCCATCATGAAGTTAATCAAAGCACGCTCCAGACGCGCTCCAAGCCCTTTGTAGAAGGTAAAACGGGAACCTGTAACTTTGGCTGCCGCTTCAAAATCAAGGATGTCCAGCTCCTGTGCAATCTCCCAGTGCGCTTTTGGCGTGAAGGAGAATGACTTTGGTTCTTCCCAGCGGCGAACCTCAACATTATCATCTTCGGATGTACCTATAGGTACACTCTCATTAGGGATGTTAGGAATCGCCATCGTCAGATCATTAATTTTAACCTCAAGTTCACGTACTTCTTCATCCATCGCTTTAATGCGATCAGATACCTCGCGCATTTCAACAATAAGATCATCTGCGTTCTCACGATTCTTCTTCAGTCGTGCTACCTCTGCGGATACCGTGTTACGGCGACTCTTTAGATTCTCACTCTCCTGAAGTAATTCACGGCGCTTTGCATCCATCTCGGTAAATCCAGCAATCAGATCTAGCGATTTGCCGCGGTTGTTCAATGCTTCTTCTACTCGTGCATATTCATTCCGCAATATTTTAACATCAAGCACTACGTACCCCTCCTAATAAACCTACAATATCGAGCCTCGTGTCAGACTCATTCTCGAAACCTTCAATAGTGAGAACAATATATATATTATAACCTACTCCATACCAATAACCGAAAAAACAACCTATGTCCCCGGTGCTGCCCTCCGCCGCAATTCCCGCTATGCAGCAGTGACAAGCAACATGAGGCATCCGTTCAGATGCAGCTGCCACAGCAGCCTAGGAACAGATGCCGGGGAGTGATCCGATGACCGGGAGATCATAGGTTGTACATCATACGTTATTTTACTTCTTGCGAATGTTTATACTCTCTAACCATGTCTACAAAATAAGCATGCAGACGATAGTCATCTGTGAGCTCCGGATGATAGGAGCAAGCCAGCAGATGCCCTTGGCGAGCTGTCACAATCTCATCTTTGTACGTTGAGAGAACCTCGACCTGATCACCAACACTTTCAATTAACGGCGCACGTATAAATACAGCTCGCACCGTCTCATCAATACCTTTGACTGGCAGATCCGTCTCAAAGCTTTCTCTTTGTCGTCCAAATGCATTACGGGATACGGTCATATCCATAAGCTCCAGATGAGGTTCTTCCTGACCTTGAATGTGCTTCGCCATAACAATCAGACCTGCACAGGTGCCAAACACCGGCTTTCCTGCTTCAGAGAAGGCACGAATAGCCTCGTTGAATTCATACCTGCGCATAAGCTTCCCGATAGTGGTACTTTCTCCACCTGGCAGAATCAGGCCATCCAGTCCTTCTAACTGCTGGACTTGCTTGATTGCTATGCCTTCGGCTCCAGCACGTTCAATACTGCGTATATGCTCTGTAACAGCACCCTGAAGTGCCAAAACACCGATCTTCATCTGTTAATTCCCCTTCTCTTACCAGCCGCGATCCTGCATACGCTCGGAAGGTGCAAGTTTGGAAATTTCGATACCTTTCATTGGTGCTCCAAGATTTTTGGAAACTTCGGCAATCAATTTATAATCTGTGTAATGTGTTGTTGCTTCAACGATTGCACGAGCAAACTTCTCCGGGCTGTCGGACTTGAAAATACCCGATCCTACGAACACGCCGTCTGCTCCAAGGTGCATCATAAGCGCTGCATCTGCAGGAGTCGCTACTCCACCCGCTGCAAAGTTAACCACTGGCAATTTTCCGTTCTCATGTACATCAAGCAAAAGCTCGTATGCCACGCCAAGGTTCTTCGCTTCTGCATATAGCTCGTCCTTCGACATATTAGTTACTTTACGAATTTGACTGTTGATGAAACGCATATGACGTACCGCTTCAACAATATTGCCTGTTCCCGGCTCACCTTTCGTACGAATCATGGATGCTCCTTCACCAATTCGGCGAAGTGCTTCACCCAAATCCTTCGCTCCACATACAAACGGTACAGTGAACTCATGTTTATCAATATGGAATACTTCATCCGCAGGAGTCAGTACTTCACTCTCATCCAGGTAATCCACACCCAGTGATTCAAGCACTTTAGCTTCTACATAGTGACCAATACGTGCTTTGGCCATTACAGGGATCGTTACAACCTTCATCACTTCTTCAACAATCGTTGGATCAGCCATACGTGCCACGCCACCTGCTGCGCGAATATCGGAAGGAACACGCTCAAGTGCCATTACTGCTGTTGCACCTGCTGCTTCCGCAATTTTTGCTTGCTCAGCGTTCATGACATCCATGATAACGCCGCCTTTTTGCATTTCAGCCATACCTCTTTTAACGCGTGATGTTCCCGTTTCCATATTCCAAGCCCCCCGTAGTGTATGTGTTTTCTCCTCATTTTCAAGAAGCATGATTCTGCTTTTAATCCAATGGAAGAAACTTAGACTTTTATACTGTAATACGTAGAATTCTAACTTGATATTTTACCGGAAATTTTGTAAATATACAATCCACTCATAGAGTATTAGTTTGTATTTTTCGGTTAAAACAAGTTTTTGATTCCATCAAACAGATCAACGAAGAAGTCTTTGATCGCACGGAAGAAGAGACGGAACCATCCACCTTTTTCAGCCTCTTCGGCTGTAATCAGATTTACCGTTTTTTCCTGTGGTTCCATTCCCTCTGCTTGGTACGTGTAAGTTACCGTGCCAACCTTGGTGCCCGCTTTGATTGGCGCGACCAGTTTGTCTGCTTCGGTTACACTTGCTTTGAATGTTACATTCAGATTTTGAGTGCCTTTAGGGACAACAAAACTTACCGCATTATCTGTCACGACAGGAACTGTCGTCTCTTTCCCTTTTTTCAGGGGTACCGTTTCCCAGCCTTTAACTTTTGTTTTACCTGCAACAGCTTGTTTCACTTCAAAATGATCAAAACCATAGTCTAGCACCTTTTTAGTTTCTCTAAAACGTGCGGATTCTGAATCTGTACCCATCACCACGCTAATCAAACGCATGCCGTTACGCTCAGCTGTTCCCGTAAAGTTATTACCTGCATTGCTCGTATGGCCTGTTTTCATGCCATCCAGACCTTCATAGGCGTAGCTTTTGAAGTTGGTTATATTCTTATTCGCTTCCAGCATCCAGTTATAGTTGATAATTGGTGCTTTGTCGTTCGGACGGAATTTGTAGGACTGAATCGTTGTAAAATCTTTGTAGTCCGGATGATCTCTAACGATATATCTGCACAAAATAGCAGCATCCAAAGCAGACATCACCGTTTCCTTGTCTTCCGCTGGGCGGAATTCAGCTGGCATGTCCGCACGATCCAGACCGGTAGAGTTAATGAAATGGGTATCTTTCATGCCCATTCTCTTCGCTTCTTCGTTCATCATTTTTACAAATTCTGCTTCAGAACCCGCAACATACTCAGCCAATGCCACGGTAGCGTCATTTGCAGATCCAACAGCCATGGCGATATACAGGTCTTTTACCGTGTGTTTGTCACCTTCGGCCAAAAATATGCGTGACCCGATGCTTTTAGCTGCATTTTTACTAACTTCAACTACGGTATCCCAGCCAAACTTACCCTGTTTGACTTGTTCAGCAACAATATACTCTGTCATCATCTTGGTCATACTCGCTGGCGGCATCGCCTTATCCGCATCCATCGACAGTAAAACCTGGCCTGTGGAAGCTTCCATCAGAACTGCTGATCTCACCTCAAGTCCAAGTGAGTCAACTGAGGGAATGCTAGAAGCCTTAGCTGGCGTTTTAGTTGTTGTCGCGGCCGCTGTTAATACCTGACCGGAGTCCTTCGCGGCTGCCATCACAGGCATCACTGCGGACATGCACAGCATGTTAAGGAGCATAACCGACGCTACGCTCTTTTTGAGGATGTGACGTTTCTTCTTATTCATGTGTTTGGCTTTCAATGATGAATACTCCCTTCGATCTGAAGCTTTTGGATGATGCCTCAGCGCTGCTCAAGCAGCAATTTTCATAGTCCCTGTCAATGTGTCAATGGATGTGTAGTGGTCTGACTATATGCGCTGTATCGAAATGAGCAAGTTCTTTGCTCTAACGTCCACAATTGTCAATTCGCTCGCATCTTGCCAAATGCTTATGTAAAGGGCATTGGCTTCTCTTCTAACGGGATAAGCCAAATCTAGCTCACCTTAAATCAATACAATAAATCATTATGAATCATGTCAAAAAATCGCCGCAACGCCCAGATCCATCCTCGGACGGTCACCGCTTGTTCTATTCTATCACAGGGGTATCCGCAAAAAAAGACAAGCCGGGCGAAAAACGCCCGACTTGCCTTGGAAATCATTCACTCTCTTCGGATTACAACGAGTAGTTAGGTGCTTCTTTGGTAATCTGTACGTCATGCGGGTGGCTCTCGCGAAGACCAGCACCTGTAATACGGATAAAGCTTGTATCATTCCGTAATTGATCCAGATTGCTTGTTCCGCAATATCCCATACCTGAACGCAGACCACCGATCAACTGATGAATTGTATCAGACAAAGGACCTTTGTAAGCTACACGACCCTCAATACCTTCAGGCACCAGTTTTTTATCATCATCTTGGAAGTAACGATCTTTACTGCCTTGTTTCATTGCACTCATGGAACCCATACCACGGTACACTTTGAAACGACGGCCTTGATAAATCTCGGATTCACCTGGGCTCTCTTCCGTACCTGCGAACAAACTTCCCAACATGACTGCATGAGCGCCTGCTGCAATAGCCTTGGTGATCTCACCAGAGTATTTAATTCCACCATCAGCGATAATTGGTACACCGTACTCACGCGCTACAGTAGCACAGTCATATACGGCTGTAACTTGTGGAACACCAATTCCTGCAATAACACGAGTTGTACAAATGGAACCTGGGCCAATTCCGACTTTCACGACGGAAGCACCTGCTTCAATCAGATCACGAGTTGCTTCACCAGTCGCTACGTTACCTGCAACGATTGTCAGATCAGGGAAACGTTCACGAAGCTGACGAACCGCATCAATAATGTTGATATGGTGTCCATGTGCAGAGTCTACGGTAATTAAATCGACCCCAGCCTGCACTAGAGCATCTGCACGCTCAAATGTATCTTTGGATATACCAATCGCAGCTCCAACCAGAAGACGACCGTGTGCATCTTTAGCAGCTTTAGGAAACTGAATTGCTTTCTCAATATCTTTAATGGTGATGAGTCCTTTTAATGTGTTGGATTCATCTACCAATGGAAGTTTTTCAATCTTATGTTTCTGCAAGATACCCTCTGCCTCTTGCAGAGTTGTACCGACAGGAGCTGTAACCAGATTCTCACGAGTCATGACTTCACTGATCTTAATACCGTAATCATGAATAAAACGCAAGTCGCGATTCGTCAGGATACCCACGAGCTTCTGATCACCTTCAACAATAGGCACACCAGAAATCCGGTACTTCGCCATAACTTCTTCAGCATCAGACACCAGGTGGTCAGCCGTCAATGAGAATGGATTTGTAATAACTCCGCTCTCCGAGCGTTTAACACGATCCACTTCTTCAGCTTGTTGTTCAACCGACATATTTTTATGAATAATACCAATACCACCTTCACGTGCAATGGCAATCGCCAGTGTCGCTTCCGTAACGGTATCCATCCCCGCACTAATCAAAGGAATGTTCAGTTTGACGTTATCGCTCAAACGTACTGATACGTCTACTTCTTTTGGCAGTGTCTCGGATTTCCGCGGCACTAGCAATACATCGTCAAAGGTGAAGCCTTCTTTACCAAATTTATCTTCCCACACGCAAGTGTTCCTCCTTATGTTTGCTCAGCTTTACGGACCAAAACCCGAAGATTCCAGGCAGTATTGTATGCCGAAAATACGTTTTCTGAAAATATATTATTGTCCATCTTAGCAAAGCAATATTTAGAATGTCAAGGGAAACTCCTTGGAACTATCAGGTGTATTCCCTCTTGTACACAACTGTATTCCTTGGGTGGACATGCTCTGAAAATATAACAAAAATGCGCCCTTTCATTCAGATCGGTACGCATGCTTTCATTGTCTTTATAGTTTAAGTATTCCTTGATTGGCGACTTTTATGTTCGTCATTAATCTAATCAAC
>NZ_JBQZGE010000025.1:0-42911 GCF_052691815.1 Paenibacillus sp. TSA_86.1
AGGAGTTGCCAGGATACATGATCCCGTCGTATTTTGTGGAGCTGGATCACCTGCCCCTGACACCGAACGGTAAGATTGACCGGAAATCACTGCCAGCACCGGAAGGGGAAGCAGGGAGCGGAGTGGAGTATGTCGCACCGCGCAATGAGCTGGAAACGAAGCTGGCGGCGATTTGGCAGGAGGTACTGGGGATTGAGAAGGCGATAGGCATTCATGACAACTTCTTCGACATCGGTGGCCATTCCCTACGAGCAACGACACTGGCGGGCAAGGTATTTAAGGAACTAAACGTGAATCTCCCTCTACGCGACGTATTCCGCCATTACACGATTGAGGCAATGGCCGATGTGATTTCCCGGATGGAACGGCGGGAGCATGAGGCGATCCCTCAAGCGGAAGAGAGAGAGTACTATCCTCTGTCTTCGGCGCAGAAAAGGCTGTTTATTCAGCACACGCTGGACGGAGCGGATCAGCTTTACAACATGCCGGAACTCGTTCAGTTAGAAGGTGAGCTTGATTTAGCACGGCTGGAAGACGCCTTGCTGAAATTGATCACACGGCATGAATCGCTGCGCACCGGTTTTGAAATCGTGAAGGGCGAAGCGGTTCAGCGGATTTACCCACAGGTCGATTTTGTGATTGAGCCTCATCAAGCGGATCAAGAGGATGCGGCTCATATCGAGCAGATCATCCGTGGCTTCGTTCGTCCGTTTGATCTCGGCAAGCCGCCGCTGCTTAGAGCTGGGGTCATTGAGCTGGGGCCAAACATGCACATTCTTCTTTTCGACATGCACCATATTGTGTCCGACGGCATATCTATGGCGATTGTGATGGATGAGTTCTCGCTTTTATACGCCGGGGAAGAACTGCCGCCGCTGCGCATTCAATACAAGGATTACGCCGTCTGGCAGCAGTCGAAGGCTCATCAAGACCGGATCGGGCAGCAGGAAGCATACTGGCTGGAAACCTTCGAAGGCGAGCTGCCAACGTCGGATCTGCCGATGGATTACGAGCGGTCTGCGGTTCGCGACTACGAAGGCATGCATCTGGATTTCGATGTCGAAGTTTCTCTTTCTGCGCGGTTGCGCCAATTGGCAGCCGAGCGTGAAAGCACGCTCTACATGGTGCTTCTTGCGGCTTATACCGTGCTGCTGTCCAAATACAGCGGGCAGGACGACTTGATCGTGGGTACCCCGGTGGCGGGAAGAACGAATGCCGATTTGGAACCGGTCATCGGGATGTTTGTGAATACGCTGGCACTCCGTAATCGTCCGTCGGGAAACAAAACGTTCTTGTCCTACCTTGAAGAAGTGAAGGAGACAGCTTTGGGTGCTTTCGAGAATCAGGATTATCCATTTGAAGAGCTCGTGGAGCGTTTGAATGTGAAGCGGGAACCGGGGCGCTTCCCGTTGTTCGATGCCGTTTTCGACTTGCAAAATATCGAGGAGCAAGACGTTGAACTTGAAGGGGTCAGCCTGAAGAATTATGAGCTTGACCAATTGGAAGAAGCAAAGTTTGATCTGACACTGTTTATGTATGAAAACAACGGGGCACTGAGCGGGGGCTTCTTCTACGCCACCAAGCTGTTCAAAGAATCGATGATCCGCACCTTGACCGAGGATTATCTGCGGGTACTGTCTCAAATCGTGGAGAATCCACAACTGGAACTAAGCCAAATTGAATGTCATAAACCGGCGGCGAGCGCAAAAAGTGCCGTTGATACAATTGAATTTGCATTTTAATGCTACAAGCGCGCATCTGCCATCAAGCGAAAACGGTACGCGTTCCAAGGAAGACCGGGAACAACATGCAAGCCCGAAAATGCGCAGTTCAAAATCAAGCTTTTTGAATCTGCGCCGGGGCATGTGGTCACTTCATTTTTAGGGGAGGTACAGATGAAATCTTTATTTGAAAAGGAAGAAAGGTACTGGAGCGGTAAGTTTGAAACCGATGACAGCCTGAGCTTCCTTCCCTACAGTAAATCCTCCAAATTATCTGCTGACGGTGAAGCTACGGCTGAACCGGGGCTGATTCGTCGTACTCTGCCGAGCGAACTTTCGGAGAGAATAATTCGCCTTGCGAGTGGTTCAGATTTGGCTTTCTACATGATTGTTTTGGCAGGAGTGAAAAGCCTGCTGTTCAAATATACCGGTCAGAATCAAGTGTTGGTTGGCATGCCTTCTTATCAGCCAGACCCTGATGGGACTTCGCCCCCGCATGATATCTTGGTGATCAAGACGTCCGTGGACCGTCAGACTACACTGAAAACGCTGCTCGGGGGCATTAAAGCCTCCATCGGAGAAGCGCTGGAACATCAACACCTGCCTTTTCGAAAAATGGTGGAACAGCTTCATCTGGACTATACGGGGGACGGCCTGCCAGCCATCAACACGGTAGTATCCTTCACTCCGATTCATCCCGAACCGATGATTAACCGGATGGCGACGGATACCTTTTTTCGCTTTGACCGTCAGAACCACTCCATTCAGCTGGAAATAAGTTTCGACAGGCAGCGGTACGAGCCTGCATTTATGGAACAGGCAGCGAGCCATCTTGTTGGGCTACTGTCCGTGCTTTTATTTCAGCCGGATCTGGAGCTTGCACAAGCCGATGTGCTGTCTCGAGACGAGAGGGAGAAGTTACTTAATCAGTTTAATGATACCGAAAGTGGGTTTGATCGAGGAAAAACGATTCATGGGCTATTCGAAGAAAAGGCGGAGCTTTACCCAAATAATGTAGCCGCCGTCATGAATGAGCGCGAGCTGACCTACCGCGAGCTGAACGAGAGATCCAACCGGCTTGCGCGGAAGCTGCGGGAAACGGGAGTTCAAGCAGATCAATTGGTAGCGATTTTGGCGGAACGTTCACTTGATATGGTGGTTGGCATTCTGGCGATTCTCAAAGCGGGCGGAGCCTACGTACCTGTCGATCCCGATTACCCGGAGGAGCGCATCGGCTTCATGACCCAGGATTCAGGCGCGCCGTTACTGCTGATTCAACAGCATTTGCATGAGAAGACCGACTTTGCGGGAACACGCATTGAATTAGATGATTTTATTTGGGATGACAGCGAGGCAGACTCTGAAGACACACTCGACATTTCGAACCTGGAGCCGATTTCCGGGCCGAACAACTTGGCCTATGTTATCTATACGTCGGGAACGACCGGCAGACCGAAAGGGACGTTGATCGAGCATAAAAATGTTGTACGTCTCCTGTTCAACGATAAAAACCTGTTTGACTTCGGGCCGTCGGACACCTGGACGCTGTTCCACTCGTTCTGCTTTGATTTCTCTGTCTGGGAAATGTACGGAGCGCTGCTGAACGGAGGCAAGCTGGTCATCGTACCGCCACTCACAGCAAAAAATCCAGCTGAGTTCCTGGCACTACTGGGCCGTGAACAGGTTACGATTTTGAACCAGACGCCAACGTACTTTTACCAGTTGCTGCGTAATGTGTTGGTAGAGCATCCGTACGAACTGCGGATTCGCAATGTTATTTTCGGAGGAGAAGCACTGAGTCCGTTACTGCTCAAGGGCTTCAAAACGAAATACCCCGAGACAAAGCTAATCAACATGTACGGTATTACCGAGACGACGGTTCATGTGACCTATAAGGAAATTACGTGGGTTGAGATAGAGGCAGCGAAAAGCAATATCGGTAAGCCGATCCCAACACTGAGCGTGTATGTTCTGGATGAGAACCACAGGCCTGTGCCGATCGGTGTGGCAGGTGAAATGTATGTGGCTGGGGAAGGGCTGGCGAGAGGGTATCTGAACCGCCCGGATCTGACAGCAGAGAAGTTTGTCGATTCCCCGTTTGCGGAGGGGGAGAAACTGTATCGCTCGGGTGATTTGGCGGCATGGTTGCCGGACGGCAACATCGAATATCTGGGCCGAATCGACCATCAGGTGAAAATCCGCGGCTACCGGATTGAGCTGGATGAAATCGAGACGCAGCTTCTGAAGATCACCACTGTGCAAGAAGCCAAGGTGGTCGACCGCGATGACGCGAACGGCCAAAAGCAGCTTGTTGCTTATTATGTCGCGGAAAAGAGACTGAAGGCGCATGAACTCAAGGAGGAGCTCGCCAAGCAGCTTCCAGGATATATGATCCCATCGCATCTCGTGCAGCTTTCGCAGATGCCTTTGACTTCAAACGGGAAAATCGACCGAAAAGCGCTGCCTGCGCCGGAGGAAGTTACAGATTTAGAAGTGGAGTATGTCGCGCCGAGAACGCTGCTTGAAATGAAGATCGCCCGCGTCTGGCAGGAAACACTTGGTGTTCCGCAGGTTGGCGTAAAGAGTAACTTTTTTGAACTCGGCGGCAATTCGTTAAGTCTGATGAGGCTCGTTCAAGCCGTTTACGATGAGACGGGTATTGAAGTACCACTGAACCGCCAATTTCATCATATAACTGTAGAAGCCATGGCTTTGGAAGAGGGAGATCTGGGGTTGGATCAAGGGGGGGATTCCTTCATTAAGCTGAATAAAACAGGAGATTTGAACGTATTCTGCTTCCCACCAGGCAGCGGCTTCGGTATCGGGTACCGAGAGCTTGCAAGCAGGCTGGACGGCCGGTTTGTGCTCTACGGCATTGATTTTATCGACGATACTGCCGATTACGATGCCATGTTGAACCATTATGTGGACGAGATTGTCCGTATCCAGCCGGAAGGGTCTTACGTGTTACTAGGTTACTGTTTTGGAGGCAACCTGACGTTCGAGGTAGCCAAGACGATGGGGAAACGAGGGTATTCCGTAACAGATGTTCTTATGGTGGACTCGTGGATTAAGAACACGCTGACACCTGCTGAAACGTCGGAGCAAGAGCTTGAAGAAATGCTTGCCGATTTCGACGAAGAAGAGAAGGAATTAATGAGCAACCCACTTGTGCGGGAGCGGGTTCATCGGAAGGTCAAGGCAACCTTGACGTACGAAGCACAGCTGATTAATTCCGGCACGATCACTGCCCGGATTTACGAACTGATTGCAAAGGACAGCGAAGCTTTCCGTCTGGAGCACCAGTTGCCGTCCTGGCAGGGGGCAACGAAGCAAGCTTACGCCGATTACCGGCTGGAAGGTGCGCATGAGGAATTGCTTGAACTCGCGCGCGTAGATGAAACTGCCGTGGTTATCCGGGACATTTTAGAGCAAGTCAAGCGGCAGATCGAAGCGGAGGCCGGGGTATTGCATGGAAGCTGACCGGCAGTCATCTGATCTGGAACAAGGCACAGTGACGCCTTCCAAGCGCCAAACCGCTTACGCTACCTGGAAAGCGTTCCGCTGGCTGATGTCCTATGTAAACCGTCACAAAGGTTGGATGATCGTCGGGATCTTGTCCGCGATTGCCGCCGCCGTTATTGAAATATGGACGGGAAGTTTGATTGAGCGGCTGACCACCCAAGCCGAGAAAGGAGCAGGGCCCGTCGTTCTGCAAATCGTGTACACCGTCTTTGTGGTCATCTTGATCGGTGTGCCAGCGAAGTTTTTTATGAGCTTTGGGGTGGAGCGGAGCAGTGCCTCTGCCGTGCAGGATATCCGCAACCATGTCATGCGTCATATCGGGAAACTGCGGGTCTCCTATTTGGAAAAGCAGCACTCGGGTGACGTGTTGTCGCGGATGAACAATGACCTGCAGCTTATCCAGCAGTTTATGATTCGGGATCTTGCCCAGTGGTTCTATCATCCGCTATTGTTCATCGGCTGTTTCTCCTATTTGATCTACCTCCAATGGGAGCTAATGCTGTACAGCCTGCTGTTGTTTCCTTTAGCACTGTTTGTTTCCCAATGGATCGGCAAACAGCTGGAACGATTAACGGAGGAAGCTCAGACCAACATGGGCCGAATGAACGTCAACCTCCAGGATACGCTTGGGGGGATGCCAATTGTAAAAAGCTATCTGTTATCCGGCATGTTATCCCGCTCGTACCAAGTGTTGCTGCAATTGACGGCTCAAAAAAAGCTGGCCGTGAAAAAGCGTGAAGCCTGGGTCAACCCGCTGCTTTCAACGCTGATGATCAGTCCCATCATTTTCGCTGTCAGTTACGGAAGCTATTTGATCTATCAAGGGCAGCTTGGTGCGGGAGAGCTGGTTGCCTTCCTGTACTTACTGAATTTGTGTCTGGAGCCGCTGGAGCATATTCCCGAGCTCATCACGCGCACGTTCGAAATGACTGGTGCCCTGAGAAGGGTCTCGGACATCATAGAGCAGCCGACCGAAACGGAAAATGGCCGTTCCCTTCCGAGAACAAGTGCAGCACCTATCGAATTTCAGAACGTAACCTTTGGGTACGAGGAAAACTCGCCGATCCTGCGGAATGTTAGCTTCTCCGTGCCGGAAGGAAAAACGATTGCGCTTGTTGGAGCGAGCGGTGGAGGAAAGAGCACGGTATTTAAACTGGTATGCGGTTTTTATCCGCTTCCGGAGAATCAAGGCGAGATCCGCGTTTTTGGCAGCCTGATCGAAGGAGTCGATCCGGAGCAGCTTCGGTCACATTTTTCCGTAGTCACTCAGGATTCCTATTTGTTTAGCGGCACGGTCGCCGAAAACATCGGCTATGGGCGGGAAGAAGCGTCGATGGACGAGATCATTGAAGCCGCCAAAGTTGCCCAGGCACATTCTTTCATTATGCAGCTTCCCGGCGGATATCAGACGTATGTCGGAGAGCGTGGAGGTTTCTTATCTGGCGGTCAGCGCCAGCGGATCGCCATGGCTAGGGCTTTTCTGAAGAATGCTCCCATTCTGCTGCTGGACGAGCCAACATCGGCTCTTGATCCGGAGTCGGAAAGTGCGGTTCAGGAAGCGCTGGGTGTATTGATGAAGCAAAGAACGACGATGGTTATTGCCCACCGGCTGTCTACGGTACAAAGTGCAGACGAGATTTGGGTCATGGAACAAGGAAAACTTGTGGAAAAGGGTACTCATGAACAATTACTGGAGATGAAGGGACTGTATGCCCAGTCGTACTACCAGGAATTTACCGAGTCTGCCGAACGCAGGGAGGTGGCGTACATATGAGAAAAAGCGGACGACTCTCGCAAGTGAAAGAACTCGGCTACTTGTTAACATTTATGAATCGCAAGCAAAAAACGCAGTACGCCACAGGCCTTGCTGTAACGGCGCTCACCCAGACATTGTTCCTGATCGCCTTCAGTCTGGTCGTACATAACTTGGTTGATTTTGCCGTATCCCGTGATACGTCTCTGATGGTGAATGCTTTTATTATTTTAGGTGCGGCGTTGTTCCTGGAAAATATAATTTCTCCCTGGTTCATTTACTTGTACCAGCGTAGTGTCGAACTGACGGTACTGAATATCCGCGGGCGTCTGTATGACAAGTTATGCCGGGTGCGGCCGAGATTTCTGGAGCAGACGCACCATGGGGACTTGCTGTCGCGAGTGAACAACGACGTAACGACCGTTGAATTTACATTCTCGCAGGTTTATTTTGTGTTGCTGCTTCAAGTTGTCTTTTGCATTGGCTCGATTGCCTCAATGGTGTTGATTGATTGGCGGTTTGCTGGCGTATCCTTCGTCATACTGCTGTTATCCTCCGTGGTCAGCCTGAAATTTGCGCGGGATATTCGCATCTTGTCCGAACAAGGTTTGCAAACACTCGGTAAAATGACCGAAAAATTCAAAGATTTTATGGGCGGCATTCAAATGGTGAAGCTGTTCCGCATCCGCACGATCTACAGCCAGTACGAGACGTTGAACGAACAAATGGCACAGACGCTTCGACAAACGGCTAAGAAGAACGGCATGCAGGCAGCGGTAAACCATTTTATCAGCTATGTTACGTTCTGCGGCATTATCGTCATCGGCAGTCTCCTGTATGCCTACGGAATGATGGGCATGGGAAGCGTCGCTGCCCTGGCGGTTCTGCAAGTGAATCTGACGCATGCCTTATTGAACTTGGGGACGGTTCTGTCGATGACCCAAAATTCACTCGCGGGTGCTCACCGGATTCAAGAGGTGTTAAGGGAGGAAGAGGAACCGGAGCGTCTGGGATCTCCTAACAGCGAACTTGTGTCTGAGGCTGCAGTGGAATTTTGCGATGTGGAATTTTCCTATCAGGCGGATAAAAAGGTGCTTGTAAACATGTCCATGCAAGTGTTTCCCGGTCAGGTTGTTGCGATCGTGGGAGCCAGCGGCAGCGGCAAAAGTACGCTGATCAAGCTGTTACTCGGCTTTTATCCTGTGGACAGCGGTGAAATTCTGCTTCAAGGCAAACCATTCGGTCATTACACGCTGGATGAAATCCGCAGGCAGATTGCATACGTTCCGCAGGAACCGTTTTTGTTTACCGGCACGATTGAGGAAAACATCCGCTACGGTAACTCGGACGCATCGGAAGAAGAAGTGGTCGAAGCAGCCAAAGCGGCATATGCTCATCATTTTATTCAGGAACTTCCCGAACAATATAAAACGCCGGTGGGAGAGAGGGGAGCCTCATTATCGGGCGGACAAAGGCAGCGCATTGCAATCGCCCGGGCGATTCTCAAAAATGCCCCAATTTTGCTGCTGGACGAAGCGACTTCCGCACTGGATAACGAATCCCAGCATTGGGTACAACAGGCTCTGAACGTTTTGATGAAGGGGCGCACCACGATTCTGATTGCTCACCGTCTCAGCACGGTGGAACATGCAGATTTAATTAGTGTAATGAATCAAGGGACGGTCGTCGAACGGGGTCGCCATCAGGATTTGCTGGCGCTCGGGGGTTATTATGCTCGGCTTTACGGTTAGCTTATCTACAAACAATCTCTAAAACGGGAGTGTGTCGATGTGAGAGAGAATGCCAACAAGCAATATGGATTAACGCAAGCCCAGCGCCGAATATGGTTCATGGAGATTATGAATCCGGGTACGTCCATCACGATGCTTTCTGCTACCTACCAAATTACGGGTGAGATCGACACACAGCTTCTGGAGCAAGCGGCGACAGAGATCGTGAAAACCTATGATGCTTTCCGAATTCGCCTTAGTGGGGATGTACAAAATCCAACGCAGTGGTTTGAAGAGCCGGAGAATGTGCAAGCAAGAATAAGCCGACTCGAAATAGACAATACCGAACAATTTTATGCATGGGTGAATGAATTAAGCGAAAAGCCGGCTAGTGTGTTCGATGAACACCTTCACCAATTTACGATGATCCTTTTTGCGAACGGCCAGGTATGGCTTAATTTGACGATAAATCATATCATCGCTGACGGTTTGTCTGTTAATGCTTTGCTGCATGCAGTAATGGAAAAATATCTGGAACTGCGTACAGACAAAGACAGAGGCAAAGACGAAGGCGAAAATAAAGGTATCTCGGGAAGTGGCCAGGCCCCTTCCTATCTGGATTATATCTCTGCGGAGTATGATTATGAGCATTCGGCGCGTTATCAAAAAGGTAAGGAATACTGGCTGAAGAAGTACAACACTTTGCCTGAAACGACCGGTATTAAATCGGTTCCGCCATTCTCTATCGGCAGCGAATCCAATACAATTGCCATCACTTTGGACGGTTCCCGGTATGAACGCATTCTGGCCTTCAGTGAACAACATCAGGTCAGCTTATATACATTATTTTTGTCCGCGATGTACGCCTTATTGTACAAACTGACCGATAGCACCGATGTTCCAGTCGGCACGGTTTTTGCCAATCGGACCAGCAAGAAGGAAAAAGAAACCATAGGTATGTTCGTCAGCACCGTAGCTACACGCATTCATCTAAATCCAGACGAGCATGTGCTTTCCTTGATTCACAAGGTTGCCAAGAAAAATACAGCGGATCTTCGGTATCAAAAGTATCCTTATAATCAGTTAATTCAAGATTTGCGCGAACAACACGGCCGAAACGATCTATCGGAACTGTTCCGTACGTCTCTGGAATATCTTCCTCTGAAAATTGAGGAATACGAAGAAATCAAAGTACGTCTGGAAGCTCACTTCGCTAGGCATGAAATGGATGATTTATTGCTGCGCTTCGACCATATGTTGAATGAAGGCCATGTCATTCTCCATGCTTCCTATCGTACTGGCTTGTTTGAGACGACCGAGATTGATCGAATTATTGAACAGTATGTAACTGTTCTGGATCAGTTTGTTCAGAAGCCGGAACTCGCGGTGCGCGAAATTTCCCTGCTGAGTGATGAGGAGAGACAGCGTATTCTTCACGTGTTTAACCCTTCGGTGGCAAAACTGAACGAAGGCGAAGCATTCCATCGGTATGTTGAAAAGTTTGCCCGGGTAACTCCGGATCATCCGGCAGTAGTTTATATGAACGAACAGCTGACCTATAGCGAATTGAATGAACGCGCCGATCGGCTGGCTGTTCTCCTTCGCGAACAGGGCGTGGGAAGGGAAACGATTACAGGTATTTGGGCGGAACGTTCGGTGGAGCTGCTGGTCGGAGTGCTCGCCGTTTGGAAAGCTGGCGGAGCCTACGTACCGCTGGATCCTGATTATCCTGCGGAGCGGATTGAATTCATGCTCGGTGATAGCGATGCTTCGGTGCTGCTTACGCAGCGCCATCTGTTGGAGCGTGCTGGAGGCTGGTTAGCCGATGAGCGTCTGAAGCTTCAAGCTATCTATGCACTGGACGATGAAGAGATTTATAACGGACAGGCTTTAAGGGGGGAATTTGAATCTACTGATAGTGCACCGGAAGACCTGGCTTATGTAATTTACACCTCGGGAACGACAGGACGCCCGAAAGGTGTCATGATCGAGCACGGTAGCCTCCTAAATACGGCTGATGCGTACCGTCGTGAATATCGGTTGGATCAGTTCCCGGTGCGGCTGCTGCAGCTGGCCAGTTTCTCGTTTGATGTATTTGTCGGAGACATCGCGCGTACGTTGTATAACGGAGGCACGATGGTGATTGTGCCGAAGGATGACCGAATTGATCCGAGTCGTTTACATGGCTTGATTCGGGATCAAAACATTACGGTATTTGAATCAACGCCCGCGCTCATCCTGCCGTTCATGCAGCATATTTATGATGAAGGGCTGGATGTTAGCTCCATGCAGTTGTTGATTACCAGCTCGGACGCTTGCAGTGTTACCGATTACCGTACACTGCAGGAAAGATTCGGCAGACAATTCCGCATCATTAACAGCTACGGTGTTACCGAAGCGGCCATTGACAGCAGCTTTTACGATGAGCCGCTGGATAAACTGCCGTCATCGGGTCATGTGCCGATTGGAAAATCTTGGCTGAATGCCAGATTTTACATTGTTGATGCTGCGTTAAATCCAGTACCTGTAGGGGTTCCGGGCGAACTTGTCATCGGCGGCTCAGGGGTTGCGCGCGGGTACTGGAACCGTCCGGATTTAACTGCCGAGAAGTTTGTGGACAGCCCTTTTGTGCCGGGTGAACGTCTGTACCGGACAGGCGATTTGGCTCGCTGGCTGGAAGACGGCAATGTCGACTTCATTGGCCGGATCGACTATCAGGTGAAGATTCGCGGGTTCCGAATTGAACTTGGCGAAATTGAAACAGCTCTACTTCGTTTCCCGGGCGTCAAGCAGGCTGTAGTGACCGACCGTATGGATGAGCAGGGGCAAAAGTATTTATGCGGTTACGTGGCAAGTGACGCCTCCTTGCAGCCCAGCGATCTACTGCTGCAATTGAAGCAAGATTTGCCGGCCCATATGATCCCGGCACGGCTGGTGTCTCTGGATAAGCTTCCGCTCACGCCGAATGGAAAAATTGATCGTAAAGCGCTCCCTGAACCGACCGGAACGTTGGAAGTAGGCCATGAGTATGTGGCTCCGCGTACCACGCTGGAAACAAGACTTGCGCTCATTTGGCAGCAGGTGCTAGGTATTACGCGAGTTGGAGTCCATGACGATTTCTTTGAGCTGGGTGGTCATTCCTTGCGAGCCTCCTCGCTAGTTTCGAAGATTCGGAGAGAGTTGCAAGTCGAGGTTCCACTGCGTGACGTTTTCCGTTATACGACGATAGGGCAGCTTGCTCAAAGAATCAGCGGGTTAAGGCAGCAGGAAGCGTATGAGATTACGAAGGCGGCCGAGGCCAAGTACTATCCAGTTTCATCGGAGCAAAAGCGTCTGTATGTATTGCGCCAGCTTAACGGAGCTGAGCGCAGCTACAATATGTCTGCGGCGCTTCTTCTCGAAGGGGTGTTGGATCATAAGCGCGTCCAGCAAGCGTTCCGGGCACTGATTCAGCGCCATGAGACGCTGCGTACCGGGATCGAACAGGTTCAAGGCGAGCTTGTGCAGCACATCTATGATGAGGTGGAGTTTGCTGTAGATTTTCTCCAGGCGAGCGAACAGGAAGTGGATCAAGTAGTAGAAGCCTATTATCGCCCGTTTGATCTGACCAAACCACCTCTTCTCCGCATCGGCCTGATCGAAGTTGCCGAGGATCGCCATATTCTGTTGTTTGATATGCATCATATCGTCTCAGATGGCATTTCGACTGCATTGCTTTTCGACGAGTTCAGCCGCCTGTATCGGGGCGAGGAGCTGGCTCCACTGCATATTCAATACAAAGATTATGCTGTTTGGCAGCAGTCTGAATCTTACGGGCAACTAATTCAGCCGCAGAAGGAGTATTGGCTGCAAGAGTTGTCGGGCGAGCTGCCGGTCTTGGAGCTGCCAACGGACTTCCCGCGGCCTGCGGTGCAAAGTTTTGACGGCCGCACCGTGAAGTTTTATATCGGAAAAGAGCGGACGGAGAAGCTGAAAGAGCTGGCTGCACGGACAGGCACGACCCTGTATATGGTGCTGCTATCGGCTTACTCCATCCTGATGCATAAATACTCTGGTCAGGAAGATCTGATCGTGGGAACTCCCATTGCGGGAAGAACGCAGGAAGAAGTGCAGCCGATCGTGGGCATGTTTATCAACACGCTGGCTATCCGCAGTCGTCCGGAGCGTTCCAAGTCGTTCCTTTCGTACCTTGAAGAAATTAAAGACATCACGCTTGGGGCTTTCGAACACCAAAATTATCTGTTCGAAGATTTGGTGGAGAGTCTTCATATTTCGCGTGCGACCGGCCGGAATCCAATCTTTGATACGTTCTTCTCCTTGCAAAATACGGAGAACGAGCAAATTGTTATCGAGGGGCTGGAGCAATCGTTTTATCCGCTGGAAAACCGAACGTCCAAATTCGAGCTGCTTTTGGATATTTCGGATCTAGACGGTCAGCTTGAGTGCCGGTTGGAGTATGCTACAGCTTTGTATAAACAGGAGACGGCTGAACGATTCGCCAGACATTACGACAAGTTGCTCGAAACTATTGCAGAGACACCGGGCGGAAATATTGCCTCGCTTGAAATGCTCAAGGAGGAGGAAATCGACGAGCTGGTGCGTGGTTTCAATCACTCGCAGGCAGACTACCCGCGTCAGCAGACGATTCATGGCTTGTTCGAAGAAAAGGCAGAGCTTTACCCAAATAACGTAGCCGTCGTCATGAATGAGCGGGAGCTAACTTACCGCGAGCTGAACGAGAGATCCAACCGGCTTGCGCGGAAGCTGCGGGAGGCAGGAGTCCACGCGGATCAACTGGTAGCGATTTTGGCTGAACGTTCGCTTGATATGGTCGTCGGCATACTGGCGATCCTCAAAGCGGGCGGGGCCTACGTGCCTGTCGATCCCGACTACCCGGAGGAGCGCATCCGTTTCATGATCGAGGATTCGGGCGCACCGTTATTGCTTATTCAACAGCATCTGCACGAGAAGACCGACTTTGCAGGAACGCGCCTCGAATTAGATGGTTTCGTTTGGGATGAGAGCGGAGCGGCCTCCGCAGATGCTCTGCACGCTTCGAACCTGGAGCCGATTTCCTGGCCGAGCAATTTGGCTTATGTCATCTACACGTCGGGAACGACCGGCAGACCGAAAGGGACGTTGATCGAGCATAAAAACGTTGTACGTCTCCTGTTCAACGACAAGAATCTGTTCGACTTTGGTGCATCTGATACGTGGACGTTGTTCCACTCGTTCTGTTTTGATTTTTCCGTCTGGGAAATGTATGGAGCTTTGTTGTACGGAGGAAAGTTGGTCATCGTACCCCCACTTACTGCGAAGAATCCGGCTGATTTTCTGGCGCTGTTAGGCCGTGAACAGGTCACGATTTTGAATCAGACGCCAACGTACTTCTATCAGCTGCAGCGTGAGGCCTTATCGGATCATCCATATGATTTGCGTATTCGCAACGTCATCTTCGGGGGGGAAGCACTCAGTCCGTTGTTGCTCAAGGGTTTCAAGACCAAGTACCCGGAGACGAAGCTAATTAACATGTACGGCATTACCGAGACAACGGTTCACGTGACGTATAAGGAGATTACGTGGGTTGAGATGGAGGCGGCAAAGAGCAATATCGGTAAGCCGATCCCAACCCTGAGCGTGTATGTTCTGGATGAGAATCGTCGTCCTGTGCCCATCGGCGTTGCAGGCGAGATGTATGTGGCCGGAGAAGGTCTGGCGCGAGGATACCTGAACCGACCGGATCTAACGGCGGAGAAGTTTGTTGATTCCCCGTTTGCGGAGGGGGAGAAACTGTACCGCTCGGGTGACTTGGCTGCTTGGTTGCCAGACGGCAACATCGAATACCTGGGCCGGATTGACCATCAGGTGAAAATCCGCGGGTACCGGATCGAGCTGGACGAAATCGAGACACAGCTTCTGAATGTCGAAGGCGTGGAAGAAGCAGTGGTGCTTGCTCGTGAGGACGGTGGGGGCGAAAAGGCGCTTGTTGCTTATTATGTTGCGAACCGCATGCTGACGGTCAGCGAGATGAGAAACTCGCTAGCTCAGGAAATGCCAGGATATATGATCCCGTCATACTTCGTGCAGATGGAGCGTATGCCGCTCACGTCGAACGGTAAGGTGGATCGTAAAGCGCTACCAGAGCCGCAAGACGGCATGGAAACGGGCGTTGAATTTGTAGCGCCACGTAACCGTACAGAGGCTCAGCTTGTGAAGATCTGGGAGGATGTACTGGGTTACTCTGGTATTGGTATCCTGAACAATTTCTTTGAGCTTGGAGGCCACTCCTTGCGTGCCACAAGCCTTGTCAGCAAGATTCGGAAGGAAATGAATGTCGAACTTCCGCTGCGTGATGTGTTCCGCTATATGACGGTAGAGTCGATGGCCAAGGCTATTGCCAGTTTGGAAGAATCGCAACATATCTCGATTCCGAAAGCGGAAGAGAAAGCGTACTATCCGGTTTCCTCCGCTCAAAAAAGATTGTACGTCCTGCACCAGTTGGATAGCTTGGAGCTGAATTACAATCTCCCAAGCGCCTTGCAATTGGAAGGCACTTTGAACGAGGCCAGAGTCGAACAAGCATTGAATGCTTTGGTGGCCCGCCATGACATGCTGCGTACCGGTTTTGAGATCGTGGACGGGGAGCCGGTTCAGCATATTTTTCCGCTCATTGCTTTCAAGATCGAGAAGGTTCAAGCGAGTGAAGATCAGCTTGCGGCTATTCTTGAAGGTTTTATTCAGCCGTTTGACTTGACTCAGCCACCTTTGCTGCGTGCCCTGTTAATCGAACTGGAGACAGAAAAGTTCTTGCTTGCGCTGGATATTCATCATATTGCTTCCGATGGCCTCTCTATGGATGTGCTTCTACGCGAATTCGTGCGGCTTTACAATGGAGAAGAATTGCCAGAACTACGGATCCAATATAAGGATTATGCCGTTTGGCAGCAATCCGAGGAGCAGCGCCAGCGCATTAAACAACAGGAGGAATACTGGCACGGGGTATTCCGGTCAGAGCTTCCCGTTCTTGAACTGCCTCTCGACTTCTCCCGTCCGGCCGTTCAGCAGTTTGACGGTCAAACGCTCACGTTTACGCTGGATGCGGAGAAAAGTGAAGCTCTTAAACGGCTTGCTGGTGATTCGGGGTCAACGCTGTATATGCTTCTGCTCGCCGCATATTCCGTATTGCTTCATAAATATGCGGGACAGGAAGATATCGTGGTCGGCACACCGATCGCTGCTCGTTCTCACGCGGATCTGCAGCCGATTATCGGTATGTTTGTCAATACGCTGGCTCTTCGCTTGGAACCAGTTGCGGAGCAAACGTTTATGGAGTATTTACAGAAAGTGAAGGAAACGACGCTTGGAGCCTACGAACACCAGGATTATCCGTTCGAAGAACTGGTGGAAGCTCTTCAGGTGAGCCGGGACTTAAGCCGGAATCCGCTGTTTGATACGATGTTTTCATTGCAAAAGCACGAAAGCCTGGATTTAACCCTGGAAGGTCTGCAATGGTCGCTGTTTGATATCGAGGAAAAAACAGCAAAGTTTGATCTTAGCTTGGATATTGTAGAAGCGGGTAACGAATTGGTTTGCAAGGTTGAGTATGCTACTTCGTTGTTTAGACAGGAAACGATGGTGAGGCTAACAGGTCATTACGAGCAGCTTTTGGCGTCGATCCTGGCTCAGCCGAGTTCGCGGATTTCGGACTTGGATATCCTGATGGACAGCGAAAAACATGATCTGCTGGTCGGTTTTGACGTATCGTCTTCGGCCCTTGCGAAGCAATCCGCCCCGGAGGCTACAGGTCCGGAAGCTCATGAGTCGTGGAGAGAGAGAACGTTCCACGAGCTGTTCGAGGAGCAGGTAAAACGCACTCCGGGAGCGTTGGCGGTTGTCTACCAAGACAACAAGCTGACGTATGCGGAGCTGAACGCCAAAGCGAATCATCTGGCATATGTACTACGGGCGCACGGTGTGAAGCCGGAGCAGGTGGTTGGCATTCTGGCCGGTCGCTCGGCGGAGTTATTGATCGGGGTACTCGCCGTATGGAAAGCGGGCGGCGCTTATGTACCGCTTGATCCCGACTATCCGGGGGAGCGGATCGAGTATATGCTCTCGGACAGTGGGGCATCGGTGTTGCTCACACAAACCTGCCTGTTGGAGCAGGCGGAAGCTTGGCGCAAAGATGGAACTCTAGCGCTGCAAACGGTGCTTGCACTTGATGATACAGCGACGTATAGCCTCGGAGTATCTGAAACGGCTGTGAGCTTACAAGCTGTAGGTGAAGTAGGCGCAGCGGAGGAGGATTTGGCACAAGCGGAGATGGTTGCAGCGGAAACGTCTGTCACGGCAGAAACCGAGCAAAGCGCACTATCGGCAGATTTCGTATCGAATCCGGCGAATGTGAACAAGCCAGGCGATTTGGCTTACGTTATCTACACCTCCGGTACGACGGGCCGTCCGAAGGGCGTGGCGGTGGAACACCGCAGCTTGATGAATACGGCGGCGGGATACCGCCGGAACTACCGTTTGGATCAGTTCCCGGTGCGGCTGCTGCAGCTCGCGAGCTTCTCGTTTGATGTGTTCGTCGGCGACATTGCGCGGACGCTTTACAACGGTGGAACCATGGTCATTGTGCCGAAAGACGACCGGATTGACCCAACCCGACTCTACGGCTGGATTCATGATTACGCCGTGACTGTGTTTGAATCAACCCCGGCGCTGATCGTGCCGTTCATGGAGCATGTGTACGCCGAGGGTCTGGATCTCAGTTCGATGGAGTTGCTGATTACAAGCTCGGATGCGTGTAGCGTAGCGGATTACCGCAACCTGCAGGAGCGCTTCGGCTCGCAGTTCCGTATTATTAACAGCTATGGCGTAACAGAGGCTGCAATTGATTCGAGCTACTATGACGAGCCGCTGGAACAGTTGCCGAAGACAGGCAGTGTGCCGATTGGGAAAGCATGGCTGAACGCCAAGTTCTACATTGTGGATGCGAATCTGAAGCCGGTGCCTATTGGAGTTCTCGGCGAGCTGGTGATCGGCGGGGCGGGGGTGGCCCGTGGTTACTTGAACCGCCCGGATTTAACAGCAGAGAAATTTGTAGACAGCCCGTTCGCCGATGGAGAGCGGCTGTACCGGACAGGTGACTTGGCGCGCTGGATGCGGGACGGTAACGTGGACTTCATCGGCCGGATCGACAACCAGGTGAAAATTCGCGGTTATCGAATCGAGCTTGGTGAGATTGAAGCGGCCATGAAAAATGTTGCTAACGTGCGTCAGACCCTTGTCGTTGATCGGACGGACGAGCGGGGGCAGAAATATTTGTGCGGGTATGTCGTAGCGGATTCCAGCTTTGATCTGGAGGAGCTTGTGGCCCATCTGGACACTGTGTTGCCTTCCCATATGGTGCCTTCGCGTATTATGCGCCTGGATCAGATGCCACTTACGCCGAACGGCAAGATCGACCGCAAAGCGCTGCCTGTACCGGAAGGAGGCATTCGCGCCGAGGCTGCATACACGGCGCCTCGTACTCCTGCTGAGCAAGCCCTTGCGTCGGTCTGGCAGTCCGTGCTGGGTGTGGATCAGGTTGGCACGATGGACAATTTCTTTGCGCTCGGCGGCGATTCAATCAAGGCTTTGCAAGTATCGTCCCGTCTTTTGCAAACGGGGTACAAGCTGGTCATGAAAGATTTGTTCCATTATCCAACGATCTCTGCCCTTAGTTTGCAGCTGCGAACGGCGGAGAGAACGGCAAGTCAGGCCGAAGTGACAGGGGAGGTCATCTTAACTCCGATTCAGCGCTGGTTTTTTGAACAAAATCCGGCCGATGTGCATCACAGCAATCAGGCGTTCATGCAATTCTCCCAGCATGGCTATGACGAAGGTGCCTTACGCCAAGCGGTGCGTCAGCTTGTCATACATCATGATGCTCTTCGTGCGGTTTACCGCCAAAGCGAGAACGGCTATACCGCTTGGAACCGCGGCGCCGGGGAGAACGAAGTTCTGTTCGATCTGGAAGTTGTCGATTTCAAGGGAACTCGTAACGTGAAAGAAGCGGTAGAAGCTAAGGCGAATGACATTCAAGCGAGCATTGATCTGGAAAACGGCCCGCTTGTAAAGCTCGGCTTGTTCCGCTGTGATGACGGCGACCACTTGCTCATCGCGATTCATCACTTGGTCGTAGACGGTGTATCCTGGCGGATTCTTCTTGAGGATTTTGCTACTGGCTATGAGCAGGCACAGCAAGGGCAACCGATCCGTCTGCCGCTCAAAACGGATTCCTTCCAAACGTGGGCTAAACAGCTTGCTGATTATGCGAGCGGCTCGACGATGGAAATCGAAAGAGAGTATTGGCAGCATATCGAGCAATCGAGCTGTGAGCCACTGCCGAAAGATTTTGAACAAGGCAAATCCAAGCTTCAGAACAGCGGGCTCGTGACCGTTCGCTGGTCGGCGGAGGAAACGCAGCAGCTGTTGAAGCAGGCACACCGTGCCTACCATACGGAAATGAACGATCTACTGCTTGCCGCGCTTGGTCTCGCGGTAAAAGAGTGGAGCGGTCTGGACCGCGTTCTGGTAAATCTCGAAGGCCACGGCCGGGAAGAACTATTGCCGGAAGTAGACATTACGCGCACAGTAGGCTGGTTTACAAGTCAGTTCCCTGTCGTTCTCGAGCCTGGCCATGCTCAGGCACTCGGTCATCAGGTGAAACAGGTGAAAGAAAGCTTGTGCGGTATCCCGAACAAAGGGATCGGCTACGGCATTCTGCGTTATATGTCGACACTGCGTGAAAACGAGCGCTTTGTTTTGGAACCAGAGATCAGTTTTAACTATTTGGGTCAGTTCGACCAGGATTACGAAAGCAGCGGTTCACAGCCGTCTCCGTTTAGTCCAGGCTCTGATTCAAGCCCAAATGCAGTGATGGATTTTGTCCTTGATATCAACGGGATGGTATCGGAAGGAATATTGGAACTCACGATCCGTTATGGGGAAACTCAGTATCAACGGGATACGGTAGAACGTCTGAGCACACTGCTTCATTCGAGTTTGCTTGAAGTCATCCGTCATTGCGTATCCAAAGAACGGCCGGAGCTTACGCCTAGTGACGTACTGCTTCAAGATGTGACGGTGGAGGAACTGGATCGATTGGCTGAACAAACGGCGGCACTAGGTGAACTGGAGAATGTATACACCTTGACTCCTTTACAAAAAGGGATGTTGTTCCACAGCTTACTGGATGCAGATTCGGAGGCTTACTTCGAACAGGTGACCTTCGATCTGTACGGTAGCCTCAATGTTGAAGCTTTCACAAAAGGATTGGATACGCTGGTGCAGCGGAATGAGGCGTTACGAACCAATTTTATTACCGGCTGGAGAGACGAGCCCGTTCAAGTGGTATTCCGCGAGCGGAAGTGTGAAGTGTACTTCGAAGATATTCGCTTCGCAAGCGACGAAGACCCGGAGAAGAGAATAGCCGATTTTGTCAGCGCAGATAAAGCGAACAAGTTCGATTTGGCTCGAGACTCTCTGATGCGTGTTACCGTTTTGCGTACGGGGGATGAATCCTATCATGTGATCTGGAGTCACCATCACATTTTGATGGACGGCTGGTGCATGTCTTTCATGATTAAGGAAGTGTTCGACACTTACTTCGCGTTTCAGGAGAATTGTACGGCGGAGCTTGCTCCGGTTACTTCATACTCCCGGTATATCGAATGGCTGGAAGCTCAAGATGCTGCGAAAGCTTCACATTACTGGTCAGACTATTTGGCAGGTTACGATCAGCAGACCAAGCTACCCCAGGAGAAAACGCAGCTGAAGCAGGGCGCTTTTGAAGCAGCTGAAATCGATGTGGAGCTCAGCAAGGAACTGACGGGGCAAATTGAGCGGGTAGCACGCCAGCAGCAGGTGACACTTAATACGTTCATGCAGACCATATGGGGACTGGTTTTGCAGATATACAACAACAGTGAAGATGTCGTGTTCGGCTCGGTCGTATCTGGTCGTCCGGCGGAAATTCCGGGCATCGAAAGTATGATCGGCCTGTTTATTAATACGATCCCGGTTCGTATTCAAGGCAAAGCCGAGGAAGCTGTAGCCGATATCTTGAGAAAAACCCAGGATCAAGCGCTGGCATCGGGAGCTTACGAAACGTTCCCGCTGTTCGAAATTCAGTCGCTGAGTGAGCAAAAGCGCGACTTGATCAACCATATTATGGTCTTTGAAAATTACCCGATGGAAGAACAGATCGAACAGGTCGTCGGCGGAGATAAAGAAGCGCTGAAAATCGCTAATATCCAGTCACCGGAGCAAACGAACTATGACCTGGACATTACCGTCATTCCGGAAGAGCATATTTTGCTGCGGTTTACGTACAATGCGCTGACGTACAGAGAGGAAGACATCAAGGCGATCCACAGTCATTTTGCCCGGGCACTGGAGCAAGTCGCGGCTAACCCGAACATGCGTGTAAATCAGTTGGAGCTTTTGACTGCGGCGGAAAAAGAGCAAATTCTTGGCGCATTTAACCCGGCGCAGGCGGAAGCAGCTCCTGTAGCCACGTTCCACCGGCTATTCGAGGAACAGGCGGAGCGTACACCGGGAGAGACTGCAGTCGTGTACGAGAATGACAGGCTAACGTATACGGAGCTGAACGAGCGGGCAAACCGTTTGTCGGCTACACTTCATGCAAGCGGCATTGGCCGGGAGACAATCGTTGGTATTCTTGCCGAGCGTTCCGTAGATTTGTTGGTAGCCGTGCTGGCCGTCTGGAAAGCAGGGGGGGCCTATGTACCGCTTGACCCGGATTATCCGGCAGACCGCGTGAGGTTCATGTTGGAGGACAGCGGAGCCAAGGTGTTGTTGACGCAAACACCGCTGCGGGGGCGTGCTGAAGCCTGGCTTGGTGAAGAGGAACTTGCACTGGAAGCGGTGCTGTACCTTGATGATGAAGCGTCGTACAGCGAGGAGCGGGCAAATGCTCCGATCAGCTCTGGTATAGGTTCGAACTTTGCCTCCGGTAAGGTTTCCAGCACGCTAAAAGGTGCTGTGAACGATGGCGATGCGAGTCATCCAGATGTTAATGAGGATGCTGAGGAGGACAGCTTCCATGAAGCCCGTCCGGAGGATTTGGCTTACGTGATCTATACATCGGGAACAACGGGCAAGCCGAAGGGCGTGATGATCGAGCACCGCAGTCTGGTGAACACGGCCGCGGGATACCGTCGGGAATACCGGTTAGATCAGTTCCCGGTGCGGTTGTTGCAGCTCGCCAGTTTCTCGTTTGATGTGTTCGTGGGCGATATTGCACGCACGCTGTACAACGGAGGCACAATGGTGATTGTACCGAAGGACGACCGGATTGATCCGTCTCGTCTGCACCACTGGATCGAGCGGGAGCAGGTGACGATCTTCGAATCGACGCCAGCGCTGATTGTGCCGTTTATGGAATATGTGCATGAGCAGGGGCTGGATATGAGTGGGATGGAGCTGTTGATTACAAGCTCGGACAGCTGCAGCGTCGCAGATTACCGAACCTTGCAGGAACGCTATGGCTCGGTGTTCCGGATCATCAATGCTTATGGTGTAACGGAAGCGGCGATTGATTCCAGTTTCTTCGATGAGCCACTGGAAATGTTGCCTCAGACAGGACATGTACCTATCGGCAAAGCATGGTTAAATGCGAAGTTTTACATCGTGGATGCGCATATGAACCTGGTGCCAGTTGGTGTGTTAGGTGAGCTGGTTATCGGCGGAGTTGGAGTCGCTCGCGGGTACTTGAACCGTCCAGAGCTGAGCGAAGAGAAGTTCGTAAATAGCCCGTTCGCCGAGGGCGAGCGACTGTACCGCACGGGAGATTTAGCTCGTTGGATGGAGGATGGCAACGTGGATTTCATTGGCCGAATCGACAACCAGGCGAAAATCCGGGGATACCGGATCGAGACAGGCGAGGTTGAAGCGAAGCTGCTCAGTATTAGTGCCGTGAAGGAAGCTGTCGTTGTTGTGAGGGAAGATCAGGAAGGTCAGAAAGCGTTGTGCGCATATTATACAGCCGAAGAAGGTTTGACTGCGCTTGACTTGAAGCGGGCTATTGCCAGCGAGTTACCAGGGTACATGATCCCGTCATATTTCATGGAGCTGGAGTACCTGCCTCTGACGCCAAATGGAAAGATTGACCGTAAGGCATTGCCGGCGCCGGAAGCGGGAGCAGGCGGAGGATATGGATACGTGGCGCCGCGTACCGAACTGGAGGTGAAACTGGCTGCCATATGGCAGGAGGTGCTTGTTCGTGACAAGGCTGTTAGCGTAACGGACAACTTCTTCGATCTCGGCGGACACTCTCTGCGAGCGACGACGCTTGTTAGCAAAATGCATAAAGAACTAGGCATTGAATTCCCTCTTCGTGACGTGTTCAATTACTCGACGGTTGAGGAAATGGCTATGGCTATGGAGCAACTGGAGATCGGATCGTTTACATCTATTCCTGCTGCGGAACCAAGCGAGTATTATCCGCTCTCTTCGGCTCAGAAACGTCTCTATATCTTGAATCAGCTGGAAGGAGGCGAGCTGAGCTACAACATCCCAGGAGCTATGTTGCTTGAGGGAGATCTCGACCGACAGCGGTTTGAAGAAGCGTTCCGCGGGCTTGTAGCTCGGCATGAAACATTGCGTACCGGCTTTGAGATGGTTAATGGCGAAGCCGTTCAGCGGATTTATGAAGAAGCTGTCTTCCAGGTGGAATATGTGCGGATCAGCGAGGAGCAAACGGAAGAAACGGTGCGCCAATTCATTCGTGCTTTTGATCTGGCTCAGCCCCCCCTTCTGCGTGTAGGCCTTGCCGAACTAGCGCCGGATCGGCACATTCTGATGTTTGATACGCATCATATCGTATCTGATGGCGTTTCGATGGACGTACTGATTGAGGAATTCGTACTCCTGTACAGTGCGGAACCGCTCGAACCACTCCGTATTCAGTACAAAGATTATGCGGTATGGCAACAATCGGACGAGCAGAAAGCGCTGCTTGCCAAACAGGAAGCCTACTGGCTCGATATGTTCAACGGAGAGCTGCCTGTTTTGGAATTGCCGACGGACTATCCGCGCCCGGCGATGCAGAGCTACGAGGGTCGTACACTGCAACTGTTTATGAACAGCGAGAAAAGCGAAGGTCTGAAACGGCTTGCTGCTGAGAACGGTGCAACACTTTACATGGTTCTGCTTGCTGGCTATACCATACTACTGCAAAAATATACAGGGCAAGAAGACGTCGTGGTAGGTACGCCGATTGCGGGAAGAAATCATAACGATGTTCAGCCGTTGATCGGGATGTTTGTTAATACCCTGGCCATTCGTAGTTATCCGGCTGCCAGCAAAACATTCCTTGACTACCTGAATGAAATCAAGGCGGCAACCCTCGGCGCTTTTGAACATCAGAATTATCCGTTTGAGGAACTGGTGGATAAGGTAAACGTGGTTCGCGATTTAAGCCGCAATCCGCTGTTTGATACGATGTTTGCTTTGCAGAATACAGAGAATGTGGAAATCCAGCTTCCCGGACTCCATTTGTCGACATATGCCAGCGAAGAAATTGTTTCGAAATTTGATCTAAGCCTGGACGTCACAGAGATTGAAGACGGTTTGGAATACTTGTTTGAATACGCCACGGCTCTTTATAAAACCGAAACCGTGGAGCAATTGGCAGCTCACTATTTGGAACTGCTTGAATCGATTCTCCATAACCCATCGGCAACCATTGCCGAGTTGAACTTGCTCACGGCAGAGGAAAAAGAAATTCTCGGCGCGTTTAACCCTACGCGACCTGAAGCGGAGGCTGTTCCTGCGGCTGCGTTCCACCGTTTGTTCGAGGAACAGGCAGAGCGCACGCCGGGAGATGCAGCCGTTGTATACGAGAACGACAGGCTGACGTATGCGGAGCTGAACGAGCAGGCAAACCGTCTGGCGGCTACGCTACGCACAAGCGGCATCGGCCGGGAGTCAATCGTTGGCATTCTTACCGAGCGCTCGGTGGACTTGTTGGTGGCCGTACTGGCTGTCTGGAAAGCGGGCGGGGCGTATGTACCACTCGACCCGGATTATCCGGCAGACCGTGTACGTTTCATGCTGGAAGACAGCGGAGCGAAGGTGCTACTGACGCAAAAGCTACTGCGAGAACGTGCTGAAGCCTGGCTCGTTGAAGAAGAACTGGCGCTGGCGAAGGTACTTTATCTGGACGACGAGGAATCGTATAGCGATGAGCGGGCAAATTCATCGATGGAATCGGGTATAGTTGCAGGCATGAACAGCTTCCATGAAGCACGTCCAGAGGATCTGGCGTATGTAATCTATACATCGGGAACGACGGGCAAGCCCAAGGGCGTGATGATCGAGCACCGCAGTCTGGTGAACACGGCAGCGGGATACCGCAGGGAATACCGTTTAGATCAGTTCCCTGTGCGGCTGCTACAGCTCGCCAGCTTCTCGTTTGATGTGTTCGTGGGCGATATTGCGCGCACGCTGTACAACGGAGGCACAATGGTAATTGTGCCGAAGGACGACCGGATTGATCCGTCTCGTCTGCACCACTGGATTGAGCGGGAGCAGGTGACCATCTTCGAATCGACGCCGGCGCTGATCGTGCCATTTATGGAATATGTGCATGAGCAGGGGCTGGATATGAGTGGGATGGAGCTGTTGATTACAAGCTCGGACAGCTGCAGCGTAGCGGATTACCGAACTTTGCAGGAACGCTATGGCTCGGTGTTCCGGATCATCAACGCCTACGGCGTGACGGAAGCGGCGATTGACACCAGTTTCTACGATGAACCGTTGACGATGCTGCCGCAGACTGGACATGTGCCAATCGGCAAAGCATGGCTGAATGCGCAGTTTTACATTGTGGATGCACATCTGAATCCGGTGCCCGTGGGTGTACTTGGCGAGTTGGTTATCGGCGGAGTTGGCGTGGCACGCGGGTACTTGAATCGTCCGGACCTCACAGAAGAGAAATTCGTAGATAGTCCGTTCGCCGAGGGCGAGAGACTGTACCGAACGGGAGATTCAGCTCGTTGGATGAAAGACGGAAACGTGGACTTTATCGGTCGGATCGACAACCAGGCGAAAATTCGGGGGTATCGGATAGAAACGGGCGAGGTCGAAGCGATGATGCTGAGTGTAAGTGGCGTGAAGGAAACGGTTGTTGTTGTCAGGGAAGATCAGGAAGGTCAAAAAGCATTGTGCGCTTATTATACAGCGGAAGAAGGCTTGACTGCGCTCGACTTGAAGCGGGCTATTGCGAGCGAGCTGCCAGGATACATGATTCCGTCATATTTCATGGAGCTGGAGCGATTGCCTTTGACGCCGAATGGGAAAATCGACCGGAAGGCGCTGCCGGCGCCGGAAGGGGGAGCAAGTGCAGGACGCGAATACGTGGCACCGCGCACCGAGTTAGAAGCGAAACTGGTTGCCATTTGGCAGGATGTGCTCGGTTCGGTCAAGGTTGGCGTAACGGACAACTTCTTCGACCTAGGTGGGCATTCTCTGCGAGCAACGACGCTGGTAAGCAAGGTGCACAAGGAGTTAAGCGTAAACCTGCCGCTGCGTGATGTGTTTCGGCATGTAACCATCGAATCGATGGCCGAAGCAATCAGCCAATTGGAGCGTCAGGAACACCTCTCCATTCCGGTGCTGGATAGGAGGGAGTACTATCCGCTTTCCTCCGTACAGAAACGGTTGTACATCCAGCAACAGATGGAAGGTGCTGAGCTTAGCTATAATATGTCTGGCATGACGGTTCTCGTCGGGCGACTGGAAAGGAAGCAATTCGAAGCGGCACTCAAAGGGCTAATTGCTCGTCATGAAATTTTGC
Source organism: Paenibacillus sp. TSA_86.1 (assembly GCF_052691815.1). Taxonomy (NCBI): domain Bacteria; kingdom Bacillati; phylum Bacillota; class Bacilli; order Caryophanales; family Paenibacillaceae; genus Paenibacillus; species Paenibacillus sp. TSA_86.1. Next base: position 26,596 of record NZ_JBQZGE010000025.1, read on the forward strand.
GAACGGGCTTCGACATGGTAGGCGGTGAACCTGTACAACGGATTTATCGGGACTTGGAGTTTGCCGTCGAGTATACGAAAGCGACGGAGAGTGAAACCAGGAGCATCGCAGACAGCTTTGTGCGTGTCTTTGATTTGGAGCGGCCGCCGCTACTGCGTGTGGGTATAGTTGAATGGGAAGCAGAACGGCATCTGCTCATGTTGGACATTCATCATATCGTCACGGATGGTATATCGATGGGCATCATCGTTGAAGAGCTGTTGCGCCTGTATAACGGTGAAACGTTGGAACCACTTCGCATTCAATACAAAGAATTTGCTGACTGGCAGCAGTCCAAACCTGTACAAGAGCGGCTGAAACATCAGGAAGCCTACTGGCTGGATATGCTGGAAGGTGAACTGCCAACGCTTGAACTGCCTACGGACTTTGTCAGACCAGCCACTCGCAGCTTTGAGGGAGATGTACTTTCTTTCAGCATCGATAAGCTAATGACTGACAACTTGCAGCGCATTGCTGATGAGAATGGTGCTACCCTGTATATGGTATTGTCGGCCGCCTATTCCATCCTGCTCAGCAAGTACTCTGGACAAGATGATTTCATTGTAGGTACGCCGGTTTCCGGTCGCACGCACGCTGACCTGGAGCCGCTCATCGGAATGTTTGTCAACACATTGGCTATTCGCCATTATCCATCCGGGGAGAAGACATTCCTCACGTACTTGAACGAAGTCAAGGAAACCATGCTGGGGGCCTACGATCATCAGGATTATCCGTTCGAGGAGCTTGTGAAAAAGCTGCAGGTGCCGCGAGATCAAAGTCGCAATCCTGTATTCGATGTTATGTTTGCTCTGGAAACAAAGGAAGATAACGTTCAAAGTTTCGGAGAGATCCAGATCGAATCATATCCGGAAACGCATGCGGTGTCCCAATTTGATCTTACCTTGATCATTTCGTTGCTGGATGAGGGAATGAACGGGCAGTTTGAATATGCCACCAAGTTGTTCACACGCAATCTGATCGACAATTTTGCGCAAGACCTGCTCATGATCATCAGTCAGGTTTGCGAACAGCCTTCTATACTATTGGAGGATATTTCCTTGAATGGACAATCCGAACAGGAGCAAGATGAGCTAGAGGTCATTGATATTATGTTCTAATCCATTACCCGGTTTGGGTGTATGCCGCAGTTCGTTCGGCACGCATCCTGCCGGGTATTTTTTGCGGAACATTAAATACACTCCAGCAATTTCAAATAATATTGTCTCAACGATTCTTTCAGCGATTCTGGCTCTACGATTTTAATGGAAGTACCGTAACCTGCAAGGTAACTCACGATGAAGTCTAATTCATGAGGTTCATAGGTTCCCAGGAGCAGATGGACGCCGTCCTTTTTTTCAAGACGCATAGACGGGTAGTGATTTTGCCGAAACTGTTCTATCCCGGCTTCGCTAATTTTACATTGAAAAGAAATAGCTTGTTCGGAAGGTTTCCATCGGGAATGAAAATGCTCTCCTTGCAGATGATCCAGCTCAATAACAGGCTCCATATCCGTTAAGACAGCCGAAATGATTCGATCACAGCGATATACACGATAGGCTTCCTGCTTCAGATCGTATGCCTGACAGTACCAGTATCCTTTACTGGCGTATAGCGCGATGGGCTGTATCATACGGGTGCTGGTTTTTGTTTTGGAAACGGCTTCTGACGGATCAGGAGTAGCTTCCAGATTCTCTCTCGTAGGCTCGTTGTTCTCAAATGAAACTGTGACTTTACTCCGCTCCGCCGCATTTCTGTTTTTTTCAGGATACTCAATCTGAATAACCATCTGCTGTATCGCAGCCTTCAATAGAAGCTCCAGATGAGCACTGTCTTTGATCTGTTCTGTGTGTTTAAAGGTGACACGTTGTTGCATAAGATCCATATTCTCTCGTTGTCGATCGGATAACGCTGCCATAAATTTCTCATGCACAGAGTCAAATGTCGTCTGGAAGGGCAGGCTGGTAAAACTGCGAAGGGCCTGCATAGCGAAGTACAGGGCATGGAGCTCATCGGTATTAAAAGAGATCGGAGGCAGCTGCATCTGCTGAAGCAGCCGGTAGCCGCCATAACGTCCATATTCGACATAGATGGGCGCACCCATCTCTTCCAAGGACGCAATATCTCGTAATGCGGTGCGTTTAGATATATGAAACTCTTGCATCAATTCAGGCAGGGTGAAATGTTGTTTTTGATTAATGAAACGAAGCATATGGTGTAAACGTTCAGTCTTTTTCACTTGTCCATATCTCCCCTCTCAATGGTGCCGTTAATTGGCACCTTTATTCGTTATAGTGATAAGTGTAAGGCAAACGAATAGAGGAGGCAAACAGAATGAAAGTTGAAGTGATTCCCTTTCTCTCGATGAACGGAGAAGCGGCTAAAGCAATTACATTTTATGAAAAAACGTTGGGTGCAAAGGTATTGTTCCGAAAAAGCTACAAAGAAATGAAGCAAATGAGTCCCGGTTTCACGTATCCTGCAGGGCAGGACGAGTACATTACCCATTCGGTACTGGAGATCGGAGTGAACAAAATCATGATCGCTGAGGACGCCATGGATGCGGAGAGACCTTGGGAGCTGGGGAACAGTACATCGTTATGTATTCAATCCCAGGATCAAGGCCAGATGGATCGACTGTACGAGGCATTGGCACAGCATGAAGACGTGAAGGTACTTGTGCCCTATGAACGGAATGAATTCAGTCCCGGATATGGGATCGTTCGTGATCCGTTTGGTGTTGTGATTCAGCTTTGTGTAACGATACATGATTTTTAAGGTTTGAAATGATTCCATTCGGCGTCAATCCCAAAGAAGAGCAGGTTATGGTTATCCATAGCTTGCTCTTTATTTTGTTTTGTTTGAATTTTCCAGAACTTACCCAGAGTATGAAGGTTGTATGTACAACAAAAAATATATTTTGGGATTCATGCAAATGAGTGATCCATAAGTCCCGAATTCGGGTATCATTACTAGGAGTCAACGCATAATGCATCTGGGTAGAACGGCATTCAGCGGTTAAATAGCAAAACTTTATTGACTATGGGACGGATTGTGGGGGATTTGGATGTCTTTATTGGAGACTGGGCGGCAAGATGAGGTTACGGACGAGCTGGTGGTTAAAGCAATGGAGAAAAGTTTGGCGATCATTCGATTCGACCTGAACCGCAGGGTTACATATGTGAACGATGTATTTGCTTCAAGGATGGGGTATGCCAAGGAAGCGATGTATGGTATGCAGCATCGTCAATTATGCTTTGGAACATTTGCAGACAGTCCGGCTTATGAGGCGTTCTGGAGAAGTATTTTGGGCGGGAAAAGCTTTCAGGACAAGATCGAGCGCATGGATGCGAATGGTCAATCGGTATGGCTTGAAGCTACATACATGCCGGTATTTGACGAGTCGAACCGGAAGGTGCTGGGAGTCTGCAAAATGGCTACCGATATTACGAATCGTCAGAATAACATTACAGCCGTTGTTCAGGAACTGAAGGCGTTGTCTCATGAACTGAATGAGCAGGCAGGAGCTGGTATCGGTCGAAGCCATGAACTGATGTCCAGCGTTTCTTACATCTCGGAGGTATCATCGGCCAACCAGTCTACTCTATCTCATCTGCAAGAACAGGCCGGTTCCATTCAGGGTGTGGTGCGAACCATTCGCGGAATTTCGTCTCAGACACAGTTGCTCGCGCTGAATGCAGCGATTGAGGCTGCACATGCAGGAGAGTTCGGACGCGGATTCGATATTGTGGCGAAGGAAGTGCGCAAGTTATCCGCGATGGTAGAGAATTCAATCAATGAGATTCGTGACAGTGTTACGGGCATCACCAAAGAGATTGCCAATATTACAAACGGTACGAAAAAGGTAGAGCACTACGTGCAGCAGAGTTCCGAGAGAATTGAGATTGCGTTAAATGATTTCAAAACGATTGCGGCTGCGGCTCATTTGCTGGATGATAAGGCACAGCATGTGACTCGAATTGTGTAGCTATATTTGCTTACAGAAATAATTACGATATGAATTTCAGACGATTCTGTGCTTATCACAGGATCGTTTTTTTTTTGCTGTTCAGACACGCCCTAATCAAAAGATGCTGTTATATATCAGGTAAGAAAGCATTCCATTGTATAACTTGCCAAAATCACGGAATTTTTACGAGCAAACAGGACACAATAATCCGGAAATACCTGCGGTTTGATTTTGCGGGAAAGGGGGACGGGAGTGTGTGGTCAACGATTTTATCTTATGTTCCGAAGTGGACGATATGGGCACAGGCATTTATGGTTTTTATTGTACCTATTCTTATGTTTGTGACTACAAACTGGATTCATGCGGCAATTAAGCGGGGAAGCTTCTCTCGCAAAAAGAAAATGAATCCTTCGCCTAAGGACATTTCACCGGCTGAAGCTGGCGTCGGCTCAGGGACGGAAACCGGGCACTACGCCAATATCAAGCTGACCGGAATACACACGACAGATTTGATTACGGTGCGAGAGACTTTTGGCAAAAATGCAGATGTACATATTCGAGAATTCACGATTCGAGGAACCAATACGAGAGCGGCAATCCTGTATACGGAAGGACTTACGGATACGGATTTGATTGACAAATATCTAATTGAACCTCTCATGATTAAGGGTATACCCGAACTCAAACAGGAAAGTTTTCTTCATCCTGAACAAGCAGACTTCCTGTCCACGTATCTGAAGAATCAAATCCTTCCCGTCAGTCAGATTCAAGAGACAGAATCTCTTCAGGAGCTTGCCTTAGGTGTATTGGTTGGTAAAAATGGTCTGTTGGTAGATGGCTTGCCAGGGGCTATGCTGATTGGAACCTCCAGGTTAAAGACTCGTGGGGTGGATGAACCCTTGTCTGAAGGTTTACTTCGCGGACCACGAATTGGGTTTACGGAGGAACTGAGTGATAATACGGGCATTTTACGGCGCTATGGCAGCGATCAGAGTCTATTTATAGAAAAGCTTGAAGTGGGCAAACGGATCAAAAAGGACTTGGCGATCGCTTATATTCAGGATATTGCCGATCCTAAACTCGTAGCCGGGGTTTTGAAACGGGTGAAGAGCATCGATATGGACACGATGCTGGAATCGGGTTATGTCGAACAGCTGATTGAAGATAATGCACTGAGCCCTTTTCAGCAAATTCTGAATACGGAAAGGCCCGACCGCGTGATCGGTGCTTTATTGGAAGGCCGAGTCGCTATTTTGCTAGACGGAACTCCCTTTGTTCTTGTCGTGCCAGTCACATTCAGCATGTTGCTGCAGTCTCCAGAAGATTACTATGAACGCTGGATTCCAAGCACATTTCTCCGGATTCTACGTTTTATGTCGGCGATGTTAGCCTTACTTGCTCCGGCGCTATATATATCCTTCATTTCGTTCCATCCGGGTCTGATTCCGACCAAGCTGGTGTTAACGATTATTGAAACGCGCTCGGGTGTGCCCTTTCCTTCGATTATTGAGGCTCTGATTATGGAGCTGTCCATTGAGATTCTAAGGGAAGCGGGCATTCGTCTACCCAAACCTATCGGACCTGCGATGGGGATCGTCGGAGGTCTCATCATCGGTCAGGCAGCAGTACAGGCAGGTATTATCAGCCAGTTCCTGGTCATTGTTGTGGCAGTCACAGCCATTTCGTCCTTCACCATTCCGGTATATAGTGCAGGGCTGACCTTGCGATTGCTGCGCTTTGCCGCAATGTTCAGTGCTGCGGTAATGGGTTTGTACGGCGTGGTTATGTTTTTCTTGTTGATGTGTACACACCTTGCAAGGCTTTCCAGTTTCGGGGTGCCATATATTGCGCCAGCAGTTCCATACCACGTGAGCGATTGGAAGGATTTTGTCATCCGAGCTCCGCTGAACATGATGAGAAGACGTCCGGACATGATGAATCCCATCGATGAAGACCGGAAGGAATAATGTAGTTCGAAGTGAAATTTCGTGCAGAGCAGAGTAGTTCCGCGTCGTTCAAAATAGTACCGTATAGTTCCATACAATTCCGTACAATCCACAGAAGTCTGGAGGTGTTATGAAGTGAATGACTCCCAAGTAAAAATTAGCACCACACAAGCTGTGGTCATTATTGTCAATTACATGCTTGGTGCAGGCATATTGACACTGCCTCGGACAACCAGCAAAGCGGTTGGCACACCGGACGTTTGGATTTCCATCATCCTGTCCGGACTAATCATTACGGGGGTTGGAATTATTCTAGTGACCTTGTGCCGACGATTCCCGGAAAAAACCGTTTTCCAATTCACTCGGGAGATTACGGGGCGTTGGATTGCTTACATACTGGGCTGTGCCAATATTTTATATTTTATGGTGATTGCCGCCTTCGAAATTCGAGTAATGGCTGATGTTACTGGAATGTATCTGCTGGAACGTACCCCTACTTGGGCGATTGTGATGGTGTTTATGTGGATTGGCATTTATCTGATTTCTGGCGGACTTGCAGTCATCGTTCGTGTGTTCGAGATCATTTTGCCGATTACGTTAATTATATTTGTAATGGAAATTTTGCTGAGTAATCAGTTGTTTGAGATCAGCAACCTGAGACCTGTGCTCGGGGAGGGGATCATGCCTGTCATTAATGGTTTAAAGCCTTCCTTGCTTTCATATACAGGTTATGAAGTGATGCTTGTCATTACGGCCTATATGCAAAATCCGAAAAAAAGCAATAAAGCGATGACTTGGGGGCTGGGGATATCTACAGCGATTTACCTGATTACTGTTGTGATGGTTGTGGGCAGTCTATCTCTTGATGGAATTAAAACGAGAACTTGGCCAACGCTGGACCTCGTACGAAGTTTTGAGATTCAGGGTTTGATCTTTGAACGCTTCGAATCCTTGTTGTTGGTGATATGGATTTTGCAGATTTTCTCGACTTTTGCCATCACCCATTACTGTGCTTCGGTTGGCATCCGTGATCTGTTTAAAGCCAAGAAGATGCGAACAATCATGTACGTGCTTCTGCCATTCATCTATCTAACGGCCATGATCCCCAAAAATGTATATGAAACATTTGCCCTCGGTGACATGCTGGGTAATGTTTCTGTCGTTTTGTTTGCCATTATGCCTCTGGTATTGCTGCTGCTGAGCATTATTCGTAAAAAAGGAGGTAAACACGCATGATTTCACTTCGGTTGTGGCTTCGTATCATCTGTGCGTTACTGATTCTTAGCCTCATTTCAGGATGCTGGAGCAGCCGGGAGATTGAAGATTTAAGTCTGTATGTTGGTCTCGGAATTGATGTCGGTCAAGAAACAAAATTTGAAAAAAAAATAGCTGCCCAGGGAGGGAACTACCCCAAAGAGAACAACGTCACCGCAACTGTTCAGATTGCTCCAGGGAAATCGAGTAGTCAGCAGAGCGATGAGGGAGGGTCACCTTCTTCTGGAAAATCATCCTACTCCAATGAACAACTTACCGGGGATTCGTTGCTTCAAATATTTCGTCAGTTTTCCTTGCGCCGAGATCGTCCGCTCATTGGACATCATCTGAAAGTGATCGTCATTTCCAAAGATATTGCTAAAAAGTATGGACTACAACAGTTGCTTGATTTTGTGCTGCGGGATAACGATATTCGCCCCAATTGCCTTGTGCTGATTAGCCATCACCGTGCGCTGGATGTACTCACTTCAAAAGATCCTTCCCGGATTCCGGCCTTTTATCTTACGGGAATCACAAATAATTCGTATATATCCAATAAGATACTGGAGCCTGTCTCGCTTGCCAAACTGGATGCGGAGATGCAGTCTGGCTCCAGCTTTCTACTTCAAAACGTGTTGAATGCGGACGGTGAGGATAAGTTTTCCGGGGGCAGCATCTTTAAAGCGAAAACAACGAAATTTATCGGGGAGCTTAACCAGACCGACCTGGAAGCATTATCTTGGATTATGCCTAAGGAACATGGTGGGGTCATCAAAACATATAGCAAAGAAGGCTTCACAATTCTCTATGAAATCAAGAAAAAGACCACAAAAATTATTCCGAAGGTGGTTCACGGCGACATTTCATTCCATGTCAAGGCAGAATCCGAGGGTTGGTTAATGGAGGATTGGCGTACCCCTGAAAAAGAAGAGAAGGGTGCATATCTGAAGGAACTGGAGAAGGATTTCGCCAAAATCGTAGATCAACAGATTGATCAAATGCTCTATAAACTTCAGCATACGTACAAAGCTGACGTTGCCGGTTTTCGGGATAGCATCCGAATCCATTATCCAAAAACGTGGAAAAAAGTAAAAGATAACTGGGATGAAGTATTTGCGACGGTACCTATTACGTATGAGATTAAAACGAGTATTGTGAATCCGGGATCTTCCACAGAGTAGTCGATACTCCCCAACCGGAATGCTTAATGTGTTAACTTGGCACCATGGGGTGTTGAAAGCTTTGCTTGAGTCAGACGTAGTGTTTATTTAAATGTTGACACATCAGGCAGCAGTCGATATAGTTATACAAAATCATTTTCTTATCCAGAGAGGTGGAGGGACTGGCCCTTAGAAACCTCAGCAACAGATCTGAAGGATACTGTGCTAATTCCAGCGGGTGAAAGCCTGATAGATAGGAGCGTTTGTTTTTATTTGTCAGTAGTGGCGCACTCTTCGGGAAGAGTGGGTCTTTTTTGTTTGTTCTGGATGAAGGAGCGGGGAGCAGGTTATATGGAGAATAGCAACGATAAAGGTCAATTTCAGCGAAAAATGCAAACCAGGCATGTGGTCATGCTCTCTCTTGGAGGCGTCATTGGAACAGGTCTGTTCCTTAGCTCGGGGTATACCATCCAGCAGGCTGGACCACTTGGTACGATTCTGTCCTATCTGATTGGTGCATTGGTGGTGTATCTGGTGATGCTCTGTCTTGGCGAACTGTCAGTACATATGCCAGAGACGGGTGCATTCCATAGTTACGCAGCCAAATATATAGGACCAGCTACAGGATACACCGTAGCCTGGTTATATTGGCTTACGTGGACCGTGGCACTGGGTTCGGAATTCACAGCCGCCGGGTTGCTCATGCAGCGCTGGTTTCCATCCGTGAACGTGTGGATCTGGAGTGCGTTATTTGCGCTGATGATTTTCCTCTTTAATGCATTCACGGTAAAACTGTTTGCAGAATCAGAATTTTGGTTTTCTTTGGTGAAGGTGATGACGATTGTGCTCTTTATCATTCTCGGTGGTGCTGCAATGTTTGGCATTATTCCAATGGCGGATGCGGAACCAGCTCCGTTCTTCTCCAACATTACAGCGTCAGGGTGGTTCCCATATGGAGCCACTGCGATTTTCATGACGATGCTGGCTGTCAATTTTGCCTTTTCAGGTACAGAACTAATTGGTATTGCCGCAGGGGAAACGGAAAATCCGGAGAAAACGATCCCGAAAGCGATCCATACCACGTTGTGGCGTTTAATCATTTTCTTTATTGGTACAATTGTCATCCTGTCTGCTCTTCTGCCGATGTCGGATGCGAGTGTGCTGGAAAGTCCGTTTGTGGCGGTCATGGAGCGGATCGGTGTTCCGTATGCGGCAGATGTAATGAACTTTGTTATTTTAACAGCGATACTTTCAGCAGCTAACTCGGGGCTATATGCTTCCTCACGGATGCTCTGGTCATTGGCGGATAAAAAAACCATCTCCCCATGGTTTGCTCGTCTGACCAAACGAGGTGTGCCATTCAATGCGCTTGTGCTTAGTATGGCTGGTGGTGCACTGGCTTTACTGTCCAGCATCATTGCGCCAGGGACGGTTTATATTACGCTCGTCTCCATCTCGGGTCTTGCTGTAGTGGTCGTGTGGATGAGCATCAGCGTGTCTCAATACATGTTTCGTAGACAGTATCTGCGGGAAGGACATAACGTGAAAGACCTGGTTTATCGAACGCCATTATATCCAATCGTACCTATCGTTTCATTTGTATTGTGCCTTGCATCCTGCATTGGTATAGCTTTTGACCCAACACAACGGATTGCTTTATACTGTGGTATTCCATTCATTATTTTGTGTTATATCGTGTATTATTGGACGGATCGTACGAAGAAGAAAAGAGGGCTGACTTCATGATTCAACGTGAGCAAACGAATGATATCAATGCAATACAGCACATTCTGGACAAGTATCCTGTTATGATTCTGGATGGTGCACTGGCGACGGAACTTGAACAGCATGGCTGTGATCTGGATGACCCGCTCTGGTCTGCACGTGTGCTGCTGGAGAACCCGGATGTTATTGTGAAGGTGCATGCCGATTATTTCCGTGCAGGGGCAGACTGTGCAATCACCTCCAGCTATCAGGCCACGGTGGAGGGCTTCCGCAAGCGTAGCATTGGAGAAGAGGCTGCACTGGATCTGATTCGCAAAACAGTAGAACTGGCTGCCAAAGCGAGAGATGAAGTGTGGGCAGAAGTGCAGAGAGCCACAGCAGGTGGAGAGGGTTCAACAGGACAGCCTACGGAGGCGACATCGAAACATGCCGAGAATGAGGAGAACGAGCAGAGTGAAAATCGTACAAGTGAGCACACTGGTGAGGAGAAGCTGCGTCGTCCGCGGCCTGTCGTTGCGGGCTCTGTTGGTCCATACGGTGCCTATCTGGCCGACGGTTCCGAATATGTGGGACATTATGGCGTCTCGGATGAGACACTTGCTGCATTTCACCGTCCGCGCATGGCTGCGCTTATCGAAGCAGGAGCTGACATTTTAGCGTTTGAAACGATTCCTTCCTTGCAAGAGGCTCGGGTTCTTGTAGAGTTGCTTAAGGAGTTTCCTGATGCTCATGCGTGGCTTTCTTTTTCTTTAAAAGACGGGACAAGCATCAGCGAGGGAACATCGCTTGAAGTATGCACACAGACCTTCGGCTCTGTGCCGCAGATTGCGGCAATCGGCCTGAACTGCGCTCCGATGGAAGTGGTCACGGAAGCCATCGGTATTCTTCGCCAAGGTAGCGATAAAGCAGTGATCGTCTACCCGAATTCAGGCGAGATCTACGATGCCGAGACCAAAACATGGAGCGGCCAAGGCTCTTGTGGCAGTATGAAGGATGCATCGGAACAATGGATTGCTGCTGGTGCGCAGATTATTGGCGGATGCTGCCGGACAACACCACATCAGATTAGCGAGCTGGCGAAGAAGTGGCGGGGCTAGAAGATTTAATGTAGGGTTGTATCCTGAAAAGCTTAATAAATATCTGTAAAAAAGCCCTCACTGATCCATGACTGGATTGGTGGGGGCTTTCAGTTTAACTCAGGATTAACATATGTTTTTTGATATGTTATTTACTTAATTGTGTGCTAACTAAGGTACGACCTTTGTTGTTTATGAGGTACAGACCTGTTGTGTTATGCAGATACAGAGCTTCATTATCAAGATCAAATTCGCCATTTTTATACACGTGTAAAATGTTCAGGTTATTTGTGTCCATAATAATACGTTCTTCTTTGTCATTCTTGACGGATAGAAACATAAAACTTGTGGCATCCAAAGCCATATGAATACGTCCTCCTGGCAGGTATGGCTTCTCCGCAATTAATCTACCTGAAGATGAATATAGCTTGATTCGTTTATTTTTAACGTCTTTATATAAAAAACGATCTTCCATAGCATAAAGCTCGGTTGAGTATTCATTATAAGGAAGTTGTTTGGTCCAGTTAAGTTGTCCTGTGCTGTTGTACCCTTTAAGCGTCATCGTATTTTTGTACATATTATAATGCAGGAATGTGCCGTCAGATAGCCTCCTAATTCTGTTGTAGCCTTTACTGCCAGCAATCGTTTTAATTTTTTTCCCGGTTGTCAGGCTAATCAAGTACAGATCGGGATGATCTCCAAATTTACTGCCGACAATCACGTCTCCATCAATCTGGTACATAAAATATGGAGCTTTTAACTTTTTGCTTAACTTTCCTTTGGTATCGTAATAGTAGAGGGTACTGCTTTTATTATCGCCGGATCTCCAAAACAAATATAAACTTCCATTTTCGCCCGGACTGGCTGCCTCAGCCCCGTCTCGTCTCCACTCTTCTGGCGCCCCTGGCAAAGCAGTTGTCCATATGACTCGACCTGTTGCTACATGCTTGGCACTCACTTGATTATTTTTTAAAATGAATATATATCCATCATTAGAAAGTTTGTACTCGTTGTCCGTTGGCATCGACCAGAGGAGTTTCCCTGTTTTGGCATCAACACTATCGATATAATAGTCATTATTCTTACCTGCTTTATTGATGAGCAGGCTCTCATTCCCCGTAGCATCTATAACTTTCTTCATTGAATATGAGGTTGTGCTATTCTTTCCACCGTTGGTCATATCATATTCCCATTGAGGTTGTAGAAGATCTTGAGCGAGAGTAGGCTCAGACGGGATAACAAGGAAGAAGCACAGGCTGGTTATGAGCCAAAAGTTAATTCGCTTAAATTTCAAGATTGGTAGACTCCTTATGTAATTTTCTTTTCATTTTGTACCTATTCCATAGTTATCTTTGTGATGGGGTTAAATTTAATCCGGACCTACCGTTGTATTTTTGTTGTACAAAGAAATTAACTCCTTTTCCATAGTATGGAGCCAGTCTATCATATCTGAATTGCAAGGTATATAGGACTATTCCTCTCTCCTGCATATCAAAAAAAATGTAGAAAAAAGTCATAACTTTATGTGTTTATGATAAAAAGAGAAGCTGCACATAAGGTGCAGCCTCGGTCGAGAAGTACAACTATTTAACTTACACATGTTCCAGATCATCGATCGGTTCATGCTGTCTGGATTTTTGGTACTCTGCTGGAGCCACGCCGAAGTGTGCACGGAACACCCGATGGAAGTAGGAGTAGCTGGCAAAACCGCAGGACTCGGCAATATGCTCTAGTGTCATCTCGCTGTATTTCATACGCTCCAGTGCCGCATTCAGTCGGATTTCGATAGCATACTGGATCATGGTCTGATTATAGTGTTCTTTGAATAAACGCACGGCACGCGAGAGGCTGAGTCCGGCATAACGGGCGGCTTCCTCCAGCTTGAACGTAACGGTGGCATGTTCTTCGATAAAACGCTTCAGCTTAAGTGCCGAAGATACAGCCCGGTCGGTCTGAATATTTTCCGTAATCGCCCGGTCAATGTACAGGCATAGCCCCCGCAGCAGAGCGTCCTTCAGCTCCGTATTTTCCTCCAGCGGCCCACGTCGTTTCTCCAGCAGCATATTGCGCCACAGGCTGATCAGTTTATCATCCAGACCAATACGGCTTACAATCGGACGCTGCTGACGTTTCCACCATTTTTCAATCCAGGCGCCTTCACAGAACAGATAATAGTCCCCGCTGGACAATCGTCCTTCCTTATGCGGTTCATCCACGACGAGACGGTAATCATCCCCGGGTTTTAACAAAAGCAAATCACCGCTGGTCATGCGGAATTCCTCTTCCTGTACGTATACTTTGCACGAGCCTTCCGTCTGCAAGCGGAACAGATAGGTGGATAGCTCGCCTTTCATATTATGGGTGAATGCCTTGTAGTGATAGGAGTAGTCACAGATCAGTACGGATGTGTCCAAAGTTTCCAACGTTGTACGCCCCCAAACATTCAATCCTGTCTTATCAGCGGAATTATAGGACCGCCAGCAAGCAGCCCTATAACTGAGTTCACGGATTAAATCAGGATGGAAATAAAATTTGATCAGATAGTTCATGTTTCGATTATATTGTATATGTTCATTTTAGCCTGTTTTGCGTTAGGATGATACCAGATAGAGCAATGTAAGCAAATTTGAGAGCAGAGGAGTATCTGTCATGAAAAAATTGAACATTGGTTTGCAACTTTTTACACTTCGCGATGAAACGGCAGCAGATTTTCGGGGTACACTGCGCAAAGTAGCCGCGCTTGGATACGAAGGGGTTGAATTTGCCGGATATGGCGACATTCCAGCAGAGGAAATGAAAGCGTTATTAGACGAGCTTGGCCTAAAAGGTTTCAGCAGCCACGTGTCCCTTCATGCGATGCGCGAAGACCTGCAGAAACAAATTGATTACCTGAAAACCATTGGTGCACAATATATGATCTGTCCTTATCTGATGCCGGAGGATCGCCCGGACAATGCAGAAGGCTGGACAAAACTTTTTGATGAATTGCAGCAGTACGGAGCCGAAGCAGCAAAACAAGGTTTGATCTTTGGTTACCACAACCATGATTTTGAATTCCATGGTCAAGTTGGAGATGCCAATGCTTTTGATGCGATGTTTGCTCAAACCACACCTGAAGCAGTACAGGTGGAAATGGACGTATGTTGGGTGCAATTTGCCGGACAAAATCCGATCGAGTATATTAATAAATATGCGGGCCGTTTGCCGCTGCTTCACTTGAAAGATTTCAGCAAAGACGAACAGGGTCAGATGAAAACACTGGAGCTGGGACAAGGCGAAGTGGATCTGCCAGCTGTAATTGAAAGTGCAACAAATGCAGGCGTAGAGTGGCTGATCGTGGAACAGGATGTATGTCAGAACCCTCCGCTTGAGAGCGTAGAGAACAGCCACAACTGGCTGAAACAAAACTACCTGAACCAGTTCTAAGAGTCCAACTTCTGTAGACTTAACATCTGACCGTGTCAAACATGAATCTAATTGTCAAAGGAGACTTTTGTACATGAGTAAAATTAAAGTTGCTGTATTCGGCTGTGGAGCCATCGCTCAGCGCAGACATATTCCAGAGTACGCTGCCAATGAGAACGTAGAACTTGTCGCATTTGCTGATCCGGTAGTGGAGCGTGCGCAGGAAATGGCCGAAATGTACGGCGGTAAAGCATATTCCAGTTATGAGGAATTGCTTGCAAACGAAACAACAGTAGAAGCGGTGAGCGTATGTACACCGAACTATCTGCATGCACCGATGACGATTGCCGCTGCCAATGCGGGCAAGCATGTGCTGGTTGAGAAACCGATGGCGGTTTCCACTGAGGAAGGCGAGCAAATGATTGAGGCAGCTAAGAAAAACGGCGTATATCTGATGGTGGGTCACAACCAACGTCTGATGCCTCCTCATGTGAAAGCCAAAGAAATTCTGGATTCGGGCCGACTGGGCAAAGTGCTGACCTTCCGTACTGCTTTTGGTCACCCGGGTCCGGAAGGCTGGAGTTTAGATGGAGCAGGTAGCTGGTTTTTCCGCAAAGAAGAAGCTATTATGGGTGCCATGGGTGACCTTGGCGTGCACAAATCCGACTTTATCCGTTATTTGCTGAACGATGAAGTGTCCGAAGTGGCTGGTTTCATCAGCACGCTGCACAAAGAAGGTACAGATGTGGATGACAATGCTACATGTTTGCTGCGTATGAAGAGCGGCGCAATCGGCACACTCGTAGCCAGCTGGACACAATACCGAGGCGGGGACAACAGCACCGTGCTGTGGTGTGAAAACGGCGTAATGAAGATCGGTACAGTGGAAGGTGACGAGGTCATCGTTGAGTTGACCAACGGTACGGTTGAAACATACAAAGTTGGCGCGATGGCTACGAATGAAAAACAAGTACCAAGCGGCGTAATCGATGCATTCGTAGAATCCATCGTGACGAAGACACCACCAACCATCTCGGGTGAAGAGGGCTTGCGTTCCCTGCAAGTCATCCTGGCTGCGTTTGAATCCGAGAAAACAGGTCAGATCGTTAAGCTGTAGTAGGTCGTAATAGGCTGTAACAGGCTATATTTAGGATAAAAATTGCTATTGGTTCGCAATCATTAAATTTAGAGGACATTCTCCAGCGCAGTATGCTGGTGGATGTCCTTTTTATGTGAGTCATCGGTTAGAGTGCAACTGTTAAGCACATTACGCGAGGTGATTTCATGTCCACATATGATGCAGGCAGGATATGAATTTAATCCAAGGGGCATTCTCCAGTACTCTAGACTAGGGAATGTCTTTTTTGTGAGTAATCTAGGGAGACATCGTATGTTTAAAACACCAGGAATGCGCTAACGATCTCAGATGAGCTTATTTGCATGATTTTGCCGGTCTGAGAAATCTAACGATCACCAGCGACGCTATTTCCTCAGAAATGCCTTCGAAAGAGCAAAATTGAGGATGAAATGTGAAAATAGCGTTTCTCGTGATCGTTAGATTTGGGAATAGGCTAAAATAGGCGAAATAGCGTCATCTGAGATCGTTAGAAATTTGGCGTATGTCCTTAGGCTGTAATCGATGGAACCAAGTGCCACAAATGAGGGGTTTACTGTGTAGCAGTGAGTAATTATACTTTGCGACGGGTGCGGGTGCGGGTGCGGGTGCGGGTGCGGGTGCGGGTGC
>NZ_JBQZGE010000026.1:0-40022 GCF_052691815.1 Paenibacillus sp. TSA_86.1
GCAGCAGCTGGCGCACGCCGGCCTGCCGCGCGAAGCGCTGCTCGCCGGCGTGCTGGGATCATGGGCAGAGGAACTTGCCCATGATCCCGGCGGACCGGGCCGCGCAGCGGAGACGGCGGGCCGCCCGCAGGCGCGGGCTGGCGAAGGCGGCGCAGCCGTCGGCGAGTGGATCGCCGAGGCCGCCGCAGACGGCGCCATGCACCAGCCGGGGCCGGGCTTCGGCGCCGTGGAGGTGCGGCTCGCGCAGCCGGGCAAACCGCCTGCGCTGCCCGAGCTGACCGCGCTGCTGCCGGGTGTGCCCGCAGCAGCCGGTCTGGATCTCATCCGCGAGCGCGTGGCTGCGCGGATGTGGCAGGCTGTCCAGAAGCACAAGGACAGCCCGGCGACCAAATAATGCATAACACAAGTACAGCGGGGGAGATCACTGGATCGCCCCTGCTTCTTTTTTTGTGTAAGCATGGGTTTTGTTTTCCCATCCAAGGATGAAGTGGGGTATCCATGAGCTGCCTAAGTTTGGGAGGTGGCATTAAATGTACAGAAAACAAGGTACAAGCCGTATAATGGGTGTATTTTTGTATACAGTCTGGCAGAAGGTGTACTTCACGGGTGGAGCTTGTTATACATTTGAGGTATACTGTCGCAGGGAACACTATAACAATATGGTGAACACGTACAAGAAGTTATTTTATTCTACTAAGGTGATAGGGGTTTTATGATGAAATCAGGAACTGGAAGACAGCGCCGAATTGTGGTTCTGCTGTCCTCACTTATGATATGTGGAGCTTTGCTGGCAGCGTGCCAGAATGGTTCCGGCTCGAACGATAATCAGAAAGCCAATGGAACATCTAATACGGAGCAGGGAGCGGATGGCACGACGGTTCATCTGACTGAAGACCCAGGCTCCGATGGCAAGGGCAATTCGGAAGGAGATCAGGATACAAATTCAGGTAGCGAGGAAGGAACAGACAACGCATCCACAGGAGAAGAACAAGGTTCTTCAGACAATGGAAGCGGTGGGGCAACGGCAGAAGACCCGCTCATGGAGAAACGGAGTATCAGTGCCCTTCAGACAACTGTAGATTCTCAGTCCGTGGTGACCAATGCGCAGGCGATGACGGTTATTGTCAACAAACAGCGCAGTCTGCCAAAAGGCTATGAACCGAGTGATCTGGTTGAACCTGACGTGCCGTTCTCCTTCGAGGGGCCGCATGAGAAGCGGCATATGCGCAAGGAAGCTGCAGAAGCACTGGAGAAACTGTTTGCCGGTGCCAAAGCTGACGGGATTGAACTTCGAGCCGTGTCCGGATATCGGTCTTACAAGCGTCAGGTATCCATCTATAACAATAATGTGAAAACCAAAGGGGAAGAGTATGCTTCCCGTGTGAGTGCCGTTCCAGGCCGCAGTGAACATCAGACAGGACTTGCAATAGATGTATCGAGTCCAAGCGTGGGGAATGTGTTGGAAGAAGTATTTGGCTCGTCCAAAGAAGGCAAATGGCTGGATGAACACGCTGCCGAATACGGCTTTATCATTCGTTATCCCAAAGGTCAAGAGAGCAAGACGGGTTACGTGTATGAGCCATGGCACATTCGCTATGTTGGCACAGATATTGCACCCGACGTTGTGAAGAGTGGTTTAACGCTGGAAGATTACTTTGACGAAGCTAATATTAAACTGTAATCCGTGCCTCTTGAAGTCCCCTGAACAAGTCAAGCCTTAATCAAGGTGAAAGTGACTTGTTCAGGGGTCTTTGCATTGAAATAATGAAGTTGAAAAAAACCTTTCCCATGCCTTGTCGGAAGACAGGAGGGAAAGGTTTTTGTGTTCTTTGCTTCATCTCACTTACACTTCATATCTTACTCTGCTTTAGGCTGAACGGTTGGAAGTTCCACAACCACTTTCCAGGCTGTGCCGATTGGAGGCAAGCTGCGAGTCAACATCGGGCTGTAGAATCCAATCACTTTGGCATCTTTGGTCAATTGCTCGGCTTTTACGGTTTCACCCTTTTGATTCACTAGCAACGTATCTTTGTTGATATTCAAAATGACATGATCTGGTGCAGTCTCAGCCAGGCGTATACCTTTAATCTCAATCTGGGATACCGTGCCGTCCTTCATGTTTACATGTTCAATCGTGCCTGATGTTCCAAAAAGTCCTTTGGGTTGTGCTGCTGTTTCAGCTGCTGTATCCAGGACAGTCACTTTATATGTTGGTGTTTGTGGAGGCAGACTTTTGGTCATCGCCAAGGAATGTTCAGCTTCTACGACCATACCGATAGACAGATCAGCAAGTTTGATCTCTTTTCCATCTGCGGAGATCAGTTGACTGTCTTTGCTTAGGTTTAGCACGATGCCATCCTGTCCTGCACCGCCAATCTGAATGGACTGATATTGATCCTGATTCGAAATCCGGGTAATCACGCCGCGTTCTGTAACCGTCTTAACGTCCTCCTCACTTGTAATCGTCACCTGATTTCCGGTTGTGCTCAGCCCCGCATGTAGTACTTTTTCGGCAAAAACAGCAGGTACGTACAGTGTTCCATCCTTAATTTCAGGAGCTGTACCGAGAGTCAGCAGCATTTTGTTTACGGAGTAACGATCTTTACCCGTAAAAACCTGAGTCCACAATGCGCCCTGAGTCAGCTCTGCGGACTTATCTTCCTTATGCCATTTCAATTCGATTCCCAGAGCTTCGGTTAACGCTCGAAGCGGGATCATGGCTGTCTTATGGTCTTGAGTCCAGTATCCGTTTGCAACCGTTGCGCCATTGACGGATACATGTACAGCTCCGGCAGTACTGCTCGGGGCAGAAGTGACCGTTTCCTGTACAGGCTGTGCTGTGTTATCTAGTGAAGCAGCATAAGCAGCTCCGCCGCTCAGCGCCATAGAAAGTGCCATCAGGGTGCTTACTTTTTTCATGTTGTTTTTCATTTAGAATCTTCCCTTCTCATCTGGATGTTGTCACGGTAAACTCATATACAGAGTACCGCTTATCATCTTTACTGACGGGATACCTCGTCTCGAAGTTGCAGTTGAAAGTAATAAATGTAACGAGGCATGTCGGTTTTCATTTGATGGAATGCAATAAAATCAGGTTATCGGCAACGGGAACAGGTTAATTTTATGGTGAAATGGATTAGTGTACTGTGGGCTCATACTTCAGATGTGAGGGAGGAAACAAACGGATGAGTGATATGTTGGTCGCACTTTATCGTTTGCCGGAGCAGGACAGCGGACTAGAGAAGCTGAAGGCAGCATCCATTGTGATTCGCAGAGCCATTGCCCCGGAGAAGCAGCAGGTGCTGAACTGGGTGAAAACCCATTTTAATCAGCCTTGGGTAGATGAATGTGATGTTGCTTTTGCGCGTCAGCCTGTGACCTGTTACATTGCGCTTGAGCATGGAAAAATGATTGGGTTTGCTTGTTACGAAGCGACGTGTCGCAATTTCTTTGGCCCAACTGGAGTGAGCCCGGATGCACGCGGAAAGGGTGTAGGGACGGCCTTACTACTGGCCTCTATGCATGCGATGAGAGCGGATGGTTATGGTTATGCGATTATCGGATCAGCTGGGCCAATGGACTTCTACAAACGAACGCTGGGAGCCGTAGAGATCGAGAATTCAACACCGGGTATTTACGAAGGGATGCTTCGGGCAGACTAAACGTTAACGATGTTTTGGAAAAGGGAGGGAGGACAAAGATGAGCACCAAGCAAATGCTGCATATCGGCATGATCGGAACAGGTTCCATCTCGGATCTTCATATGAGGTGTTATGCCAAAAATGAGGATGCGGTCATCTATGCCATCTGTGATCTGAACGAGGAAAGAGCCAAGGCTGCTGCTGAGAAGTACGATGCTCAATCCGTGTACACCAACTACCGTGAGATGCTGGAGGACCCGCATGTGGATGCGGTCAGTATCTGCACATGGAATAATACCCATGCGGAGTTCGCTATTGCTGCACTGGAGGCAGGCAAACATGTGCTGCTGGAAAAGCCGGTGGCTACGAATGTGGAAGATGCACTGCGGATTGAGGAAGCGGTGAAAAAGAGTGGACGTACCTTTGTTGTAGGTTTTGTACGCCGTTACGATAACAACATGCAAATGCTGCGCAGATTCATTGATGCAGGTGAGTTTGGCGAGCTGTATTATGCGAAAGCTTCGATTTTGCGGCGCCTGGGTAATCCAGGTGGCTGGTTTGCGGACAAGGCGCGTTCCGGCGGCGGCCCGTTAATTGATCTGGGCGTACATATTATTGACCAGTGCTGGTATCTGATGGGTAGACCGAAGCCTGTATCGGTCAGCGGTAATACGTATCGTAAGCTGGGTAATCGCGCGAATGTTGAACATCTCTCCTTCTACAAAGCGGCAGACTATAGTGCTGCGATCAATAATGTCGAAGATATGGCGAATGCCCTGATTCGTTTTGAAAATGGTGCGTCTCTGGCGGTCGATGTAAGCTTTACCCTCCATGCCCGCGAGGATGAATCCTTTGTTAAGCTGTACGGTGAGCGCGGCGGATTTGAACTGGAGCCCCAAACGCTGATTGTCACCGAGAAACATGACACGATCATGAACATCGAACCCCAGACGGATCATTCGGGTCTGGATATTCACGGTGCGTTTCAGAATCAGATCGATCACTTTGTGGAATGCTGTCTGAACGGTGCGCCGCCCATCAGTCCGATTGCGGATGGGGTGATGTCCACACGTATGCTATGCGCCATCTACGAGTCTGCCGAGAAAGGGCAGGAAGTACGTTTGGGGTAATAGGCATGTAAATACATTTTAAAAAATGATACATTATTTGATCAAATAATACTATCGACAAAGAGTTCTGATGGGCATATATTCCCTCAGAACTCTTTTTTAGTGCTAATCATTTGTTTTTAATTACAAAATCGATAATAAATAGGATCAATCCTAAAAAAAAGAAAAATGGAACAAATAGATTATCGAAGAATCCAGGATAGAGCACTGTTAAATCGACAGATATCCCAGTTTTTCCAATGGTTTTGACGTAAGTAGAGAAATAGGCAACAATACGTTCCAAAGTATAGAGGAATCCTGCCAGGGTTAAAAGAATTATACCTATTGTTCGTAGATTCATTATTATCTCCTTTTAATTCAAAATTTTACATTTTTTAATTTTCATTTATTATGAATTATATACCAAATTATACAGGGAAAGAGGTAATGAGTGTTGAATATTACAAAAAAAATTTTAATTCCGGCTGTTGTGGCTTCTATGTTTGTGGGAGGAACTTTTTCTTCAGTTGCTATGGCTCAACAGAATCATGATGTAACAGTTCCATTTACAGGTAATACAGAGAAAGTAATTGATGGGCAAAGCTTTACAATTTCACCTGAAGCAGTTGGAAAAATAACTGACGAGGAATTGAAAGCGATCTCACAACAAGCAGGCGGTAATGGAGATATTATTATTTCAAATGTTATAGAAGGAACAAATCATACCACTTCTTCTCAACAGAATATTGTAACGCCCAATGCATGGTATGACCTGTATATTATTTGGGACATCACTAAGCAAGTCACTCAGAGAGATACCCCATTGGCAGCTCAGCAGGTAACAAGTGTAGGGCAGTCTCAAGAAAGAACGATCAACACTACATTTAAGCTCAGTGCTAATGTCTCGACTAGTGTCACGATTCCAGCTAGTTTAAAAACTTCGATAGAAGCAGGACTGGCAAGTGAAATAAGCCAAAGCATAAATACAACATACTCAGGACCTAAAGTAGGGAGCGGTATTTCCTCCTATGTTTTCTGGATAACGCCTTTTGTAAACCGTGGAACATGGAGTGCAACTGGTAAAGGGAATTTGTCGGGAGACCCTCACGGACCATACTCGGGCTCATGGCAGGAACCAAATAAATTTGTAGAATGGACTCAAGTAATTAGGTAATAAATACTTAGAAAATAGCCTCTCCCTAACACAAACATGTGTTTCGGAAGAGGCTATTCTCATTAACTTTTGATTGAGGTTTAATAGGAGAATCTTTATGTGCCAAGATCCAGACATATTTTTTTCTAGCTCAGTCATTTATTCATCGGTGAGTTCTCGTATCCGGGGTCATCGTAGTCCGTATCTTGCAGCTTGGGGAGCACATTCATGCCATCGATGGCTTGTCTGGTCTCGGGTGTGCCGTGATCGTAGAGGAACGTGTACAGCATCGTCACGCCATCTGTAAGTCGTTCATTTCCATCATCATGGTCTGCCGACTTGTAAGGTACGGGTGCCCGCTGCAAGGAGTAGTCGTCCCCGTCCTCAAGTACTTTCATCAAATCCTGCAAAGTTGCCAATTGCCCGTCATCGACGAATACTTCAAACGGTGTAGATTCGTTTTTCGTTTTTTCAATCAGGTTATGAGTTACCGATACATACAGATGTTGTTTACCGTCCTGCATAATCCAACCCCCATTCAGTATTGAAAAAAAGAGACCCTATACTTGTTCAATTGGAAAAAAGACGCTTCTACTGTTAATAAACAGCAGTAAGCGCCCTGAAACGAAAGATTCCGTCTGCCTATTTCCCAAAACGATTGGTCACCGGAACCTGCCGGGTGCCAGCGACCATCGTGCCTGAACATAGTGGACAGACCGGAGGTACGGATGAAGACTTTTTCGTGGCTTTGCCGGAAGGTACAGCCGGTTTCTGCCTCAACCATGCTTTGCATGTAGCAGAGCTACATTTCCAGACAGCTACCGTCTCTGTCCGCTCAGCTTTGCTCGCACCTGTTCGAGAGGAACCAGCATTTCGTGAAGTACTTGAAGTCGTGGTTATACTGGCAGTCTTCGGATGAAGTCCGGGTGTACTGAATGCTTTATGATCTCGTATAATTCCGCTGCCGCGATGTTCACTGAGACGATCCTCATCCCGCTCATCCAGCATCTCCATTTCCCGATGATCCTTATGATTTATCGCACTACGTTGCCGATCATGCTGCGCATAAGATGACTTTTGTTGTGCAGTACCGCCCTTATCATTTCCACGTCTGTCGGCATCTTTGGCGTTACCGATGCTTTTCCAGTTTTCGTTGCTGCTTCGGTTGTTGCGAGTTCCGTTGTTGTTCCTGTTGTGGTTTGCGTGTCCATGATTACCATATGACGATGGGCTGCCACTACGCGCTTCTTCCCGTGGTTTACGTTTGTCCGGAACCTCCATACCGAAGGCTTCCAGCAGGAAGCGCGACACGTCCGCAGGTTTGCCGTGATGGCTCGCGGGTGATGTTACATATAGATGTTGCTTCGCCCGAGTAATGGCCACATAAGCGAGTCTGCGCTCTTCTTCCAGAGCCATATCCAGCTCGGCATCCGTCTGCTGTACGGAGAGTGCTGCTTTCTGATCCTCCGGGATATCCTGACGCAGCGCGGTGCTATGCGGTACGATACCCTCGCTGGCTCCGATCCAGTAAACACAAGGGAACTCCAGTCCTTTAGCCCGGTGAATGGTCATAAGCTGTACCGCATCACTATCCTGCGCGCGGCGCAGCGATTCCATCTCGCGGTGTCTGCGGGACAACTCGTCTGCGAACTGCACGAATTCCTCTACCGTTTCAAACTTTTTGACAGCCGCTTCGAATTCATCCAGTGTTTCCAGCATCGTTTCCTTATAATGCGTGAAAATGGAAGGGTCGCCGCTCTCCATATATTTGTCGTAGAACTGGCGTCGCATTTCCTGGATGGCGATAATGGGCTTGAGCTTGTGCAGGGATTTGATCAACTTGATGCGTTCCTTGACCTGTTCCTGTTGAAAAGGCTTTAGCTTGTCCCATTTGCTCAGATGAATCAGCGGGTATTTCTTGGCTTGTTCCTGCTCACAGCGCTGGATATACTCGAGACCGGCATCACGAGACACATACAGCGGACCGAGTGCACTTGGCAGAGCATCCATCGCCCGCGGGTTCAGAGACAGTCGCATATGATCCATCAGTGGTTTGATGAGAGACTGATCATAGAATACCGGCGCAGCGCCGTGCTGTATAAAAGGCACATCCTTCAGTACCAGCTGCTCAAACACCGCCCGGCTGCTGCTGGCTGTCCGGTGCAAAATGGCAATGTCCCGATAGGGGTACTGCCCTTCTTCGACCTGCTGACAGATCTGGTTGACGACCCAGGCTGCTTCCTCCTCGGTGTTGGATGGAGTAGCGAACCTTGGCGCATCCCCACGCTGTCCTGCCGCACGCAGCCGTTTGTCACGTCTGCGTTTGTTGCGCGCGACCAGCTCACTGCCGAGCCCCAGAATACGTGCATCACTGCGGTAGTTAATATCCAGCGTCACGATGCGTGCGCCCGGGTATACTTTATCGAATTCCAAAATCGATTCCTGCCGTGCGCCGTTAAACGTATAGATCGTCTGATCATCGTCACCAACAACCATCAGATTGCGGTGAGCCCCGGCGAGCATCTGTACAATCTCGTATTGCAGCCGATTCGTATCCTGAAATTCATCCACCATAATGTATTGAAAACGCCGCTGCAGCGGCTTTAACACCGCCGGATCACGAAGCAGCGCAGCAGCGCGCAGCAGGATATCATCAAAATCCATTTTGCCGCGATCCAGCTTCCAGGTTTCGTATCCGAGCAGCACCCGCTTGGCATCGCGTTCATCCTGCGTTTTCTCCGGCAAGTCTGCCGTGTCCGAACCTTGCATCTTCCAGGCGGATAACATCGCCAGCAGACTCTCCGGCTGAAATGCCTCGCTCATGCCATTCTGGCGTAGTAGCATTTTCAGCACCGTATGCTGGGCACGCGACTCACCAAAAATGTCTTCTTGCACACCGTAATGGCGTAGCAAAGTTAGCGCAAACGAGTGAAAGGTGCGAGCTTGTACGGCTCTTGCCGCAGCGGGCCTTATGCCCGGTAAGGCAGATATCCGGTCTTTCATCTCGGCAGCGGCCTTGTTGGTAAACGTCACGAGCAGAATGCTGCCTGCGTGTACACGGCTGACTTCCATCAGGTAACCTGCTCTGGCGGCCAGTACCGTTGTTTTGCCGCAGCCTGCACCCGCCAGGGTGAGGATCGGTCCTCTGCCATGGCGAACAGCCGAGATTTGTGGGCCGTTGAGTTTGATGCCTGCTTCTTCAAGCGAGCGGAAATAATAGGCATCCTGTTGATCATCGCTCACAAGCTGCCGGCTGGTTTCCAGCGGTGCTGACGGCGATTGAGGCAGGGATGCTGCCGGGGTCACCCCGAGCGGACGGGGGTAAAACGTTGAGTTCGGACTTAACATGTTTCATCCACCTCTGTATGCATTCAGGGATAGATTATCCCGTTCATAAGTAAAGAATTTGCCCTTTTCACAATCACATTGTAAATTGGTAAGATAGAGTTAGTTGCGAATCATGCGTATTTCAAACGGCATAGCTTCATAGATATGGTGTGAAGAATCCATAATTATGGAGTCAAAGTTCCATTATACCGAACGTATGGTCTTGACGAAAGCCCCTGTTTCTATCCAATATTCGCATAAAGCGGGGTGTCTGGGCGAGTTTTCGCAACTTTTTGGCTTCATATCGTATAAGTTATATATCCAGGGCATATCGCATATGGCGAATGGCTGACCTACTACTAATGAAGAATGAAATGATATTGTTTTGACGGGACAGAGGAGGAATGGTTATGAAACTGCTTCAGCGCATCAAAAACGGAGCAAACAAAGCAACAGAGCGTGCACAGCACGCTGTTGAAATCGGCAAACTGAACAATCAGATTGTGGGCTTGCAACAGGAACAGGAAGTCCATTTTACCGATATGGGTCGTATCTTCTATGAAGGTTACCGTTCACAGGATATGACGCGGGCCGAAAAAGAGATGGTAGATCTGTCTCAACTGTGTGACGAATTGCAGGATGAGATCGATGCACTGCGGAGTAAGATTGCCGAGCTGAAAAATGAACGGCTGTGCGAGTGTGGACATGTCGCATCGCTAGATGCCAACTTCTGTCCGAAGTGTGGACGCAAGCTGGGGGAATCCAAACCAGGCGCTGCTGCAACGGGAGCGACAGGGGCGGCAGGACTTGCCAAAACAGCTAAACAAGAAGCGGCAGCTGCACAGAACCCGGCTCCGGAGCAGTCTATTTTTGATGCTCAGGCTATGGAAAAACAGGAAGAGACCGAGCCGTATCATACGGTTATTCCTTCCATCGCTGATCTGGAAACAGAGCCGGAATATAACGGTACCGAGTTTACGCTGGAAGAGAAAGAAGCGTTCGATGCAGAGTGGGAGCGCCGCAGGGAAGAGGAGATGCAGCGGGAACGTGAGCGTCAGCAGGAGCTGGATGAGCGTATCCGTTATTGGAAAGAAAATAATCCAATCGTTAACACCGTGGATGTGCAAACGGAAGTGCCACGTGAAATGGTGAATTGTCAGATTTGTGCATCCGAATTGCCAAAAGGCTCAAAGTGGTGCCCGCGCTGCGGAGCCGAGCAGATCTGATGCAGTAGACGTGCTGCCGTCAGGCAGTGCTGGTTGCTGACAGCATGGGGGGACAGACATATGGACCAACTGCTGCATCATTTACGTCATCTCGGTTTCACCGAGATGGAATCCAGAATTATGGTGGAATTAGCCCGTCAGGGGTCAGCCTCAGGATATGAGGTAGCCAAACGGCTGGGCGTGTCCCGTTCCAATGTATATGCCACCTTGCAACGGCTGGAATCACGTGGATTTCTCAGGTGCAGTCCGGGAGAGCCTGCGAAGTATAGCATGTTGAAACCCGAAGAGATGACACGTATGATCTCGGATCAGATGCATACCTCTCTGGAATACGTTGAGCGAAGTATGCCGAAGAGTGAACCGGAGAAACCTGTGTTTTACAATGTGGAAGGCGACAAAAATGTTTTTGAAAATCTGAGTCGTGAGCTTGCTGCAGCACAGCATGAGATTGTTGTGGACGTCTGGCGAGAGGAAGCTGAACTGCTTCGAGAGGATTTGCAGCGGGCTGAGGCTCGGGGCGTGCGTTTGTTGTGGTCCTGTGAAGGCGGGGAAGGTATGTTGGATCAACCTCTTCCTCTGCCGGGTTTGCCGGTATATGGTACGGGAACAGGGCGCAAGTTCTCGCTAGTTGTGGACCGCCGCTGGTGCATGCTTGGCATGCGCGGGGAGTCATGTCCTACCCAGGCTGTGGTTACAGCGCATCCGGTGATGACCGGGTTGCTGTTGAATCATTTTGCACAAGAGCTGGTGCTCTATGAACTGGAGCAGGATATGGGTGAGGAGCTGGAAGGCCGTTACGGACGCAGGTACGCAGACATTTCTGCACGGTACTGGTCTTCGCCTGTATCAGAGAATGAGCAGTAGCGGATGTAAGAGTACAAGTAGAAACATTCCTGGATAGAAAGCAACACAGTAACAGATTAAAAGTGCAAACAGGTAATGAATTAGAACTCAACGTAGCGACTGCAGCACAGAAAACCATATAGGACGAGGAAGGACGAGGCGTGAATGATGAATTCGCTGCGCTTCGTCCTTTTGTGTTATTTGATTATGGCTGTAATATTTGAAGCCTATATCTTAAGCGCTAACGATCACCACAAACCTTATTTTGCGAAAATCCACCTCTTTTAAATTCTAACGATCCCCAGGAACGCTATTTGGTTCCCAAACGACCTTTTTAACGCAAATCGGGCCAGTTTTGACTAAATAACGTCTCTGGTGATCGTTACATTTCAGAGCACCCCAAAATCGAGCAAATAGCGGTTCCTGTGATCGTTAGAATTTTTCTAACCCCAAGCGCGTGCACGTCTGTAAAAATGCTCAAATTCACTATGTGGCTTGTATCGTGATGTACTGTTCGTGATACGTATCCCGTATCCCGTAATACTTACATATTACTTGTTACTGTACTTCGCTGCGATAGTCTTTGTTTACTTGTTATTTCCATAGTTTTTTTGCAGATCGCATATTGTTTACGTTATACGGTTATACAAGATGCAGTGACGCTTGTTACAGCACCAGTTTGCCGCCCGGTTAATAGTATAGGAGTACTGCTTGAATACTAGAGGCGATGGTTTAGGCGATAGGCATGACATAAAGTAAGGTTTGAATAGCTATAGTATAAAGTAATGGTTGAATAGCTAAAGTATGAAGTAAGGGTTATAGTTAAAGTGATGCTATTTTTGAGAAAATGAAGTTAGACTCCGTCCACTCGTCTCAGTGTTTCGAGTACGTCGATATAATACCTGGTGCCGTGCGGCACGAAATCCGCTGCTCGTACTTCGCTTACGAAGCGTGATTTACGGGCAGACTGCTTGACCTTGACGTCACTACGGTCACCAAGATCGCAGAGATCGTCAAGATTGGTCGGAAGTTCATCTCCTGGAACCGCACCGGCTTGCGTGGATGTCAGCACCTGCGCGCGCACACCGGATGCCTGAACGACATCCGTCTCCTGGCGGAACAAGGCGAGCAGTTCATCCAGTGGAGCCTCATACAAGCTGTCAACTTCGCTGGCTTGCAGAACGTAAGACTCCAGTGGCTGGTTCAGGCACAGGCCATAGACAGCACTGAATTCCCGATCCAGAAACGGAACGCCGCGCACCTCACCTTGAAGCTGTTGCGTAGCCGTAAACAAATACGTTAGTGCATCAAATGATGTATATACTCCAAGCTCCTCTGCCAGCTCGCGATGGGCGTCCTGCAGTTGCTCGCCAGCTGTGAGATGACCTGCTGCTGTGATGTCGTAGTATCCGGGAAAGGTGTCCTTGATATCCCGCCGCCGCTGAAACAGAACCATGCGTTTGTCGCCTTCATCACGCACGATCCAGCAGTGAAAGGAGCGATGCCAATATCCTTTGGCATGAACCTCGTTTCGGGGGGCTGTACCGATCCATTTTTGCTGATCGTCATAAATGTCGAAACGTTCTGGGGTCATGAAACGTATCTCCTTATATAGCAGAATTTAAAGTTCAAAATTTCACAAAGTATCTTTTTAACGAAAGGGGAACCATTGTATGGAATGCATTGTACACTTTCAGGTGATTTATCCGCAACCTCAGGAGCGCAAAACCCTTAGAGGACTTATCTTTGTAGGGCAAGGTCAGGAGCCGGCCACGAGTCAGCTTACGACGATGTTCAAAGACATGGGATTTCATGTTCGTTTGGAAGACGAGGCACAATTATTATTTAAACCGACGGATGTCAGCGCCAATTTTGAATACATTCGGGTTACCGAACTGGATACCGGGCAAGAAGTTTACAAGGAAGACAAAGATCTCAAGTCGATTTTGGAACATTTGTTGCCCAAACGTTTCTAAATTCAGAGTACATGACTGACCAACAAGGCTTGGAACAAGACTTACTGTAAACGAAAAAAGGTCCCACCTTAAGGTGGAACCTCGACATAAGAAGGCTTGCAGGTTTGATGTACTTGATATGCGTATGCAATGCACCGTTATAACAAGTTTCAACCGAGCAACGTTGAATATACCTTACATGCATACCATGATGACGACTTAACCGTTAATCTGCTTCCAACATGCATAGCGGTATCAAAGAATCAAACCTGCATCATTATTTTATTTTACTGTACATAAAAATAGTTCGAACCCTTATGCTGGGGCGTTGCTACCTTCAACTTCCAGCTGTGATGTGCATTGGGAACAACGAGTAGCCGCAGCCGGAATTTCAGACAGACAGTACTTGCAGGCTTT
This sequence comes from Paenibacillus sp. TSA_86.1, assembly GCF_052691815.1. Classification (NCBI taxonomy): domain Bacteria; kingdom Bacillati; phylum Bacillota; class Bacilli; order Caryophanales; family Paenibacillaceae; genus Paenibacillus; species Paenibacillus sp. TSA_86.1. The sequence goes on from NZ_JBQZGE010000026.1 coordinate 13,672, forward strand.
CGTTGTTTTTTTCGGCTCAGGCTTGGCATGCTCTTTGCGCTTCAAATAGTTAATGCCTTTCACCAGCATGAAGATACAGAATGCTACGATAATAAAATCAATCATCACATTGATAAATTGACCGTAAGCAATGACGGTGGCACCAGCTTCGTTGGCTTGAGCCAGTGTTGTAATTTCTCGTCCGCCAGCTGTTTTTACGTCAGGGTCCAGGTTTATGATTTTTTGGCTGAAATCAATCCCCCCGAGCAGTTTCCCAACCGGTGGCATGATGATATCATTCACAAGGGACGTAACGATTTTACCAAAAGCAGCCCCGATAATCACACCGACCGCCAGATCAATGACGTTGCCGCGAACAGCAAATTCCTTAAATTCTTTCAGTATGCCTTTCATGTAACAATCTCCTTTAACGACTAGATTCTGAGCACATCCTCCAAGTTCAATCCCGTCAGGACACGCTTTTGTTCTCATATTGTACATAAAAAATGAAAATCAATCACCCCCATTATGCAAAAGAAACATAGTTTCCGCAACTTCCATGAAAATACCTCTTTATTTCAAGCCGCCAATTCGGTATACTTCTAACATTGTCAGTGAGATTATACTTTTACATTCAGATTCGAAATTATATATTGATACGAATCGTGGAGCCAAAAACGAATTAAATACGCCGTTACTCGTATATGTGCAGGGATAGGCCTGCATGTCTCTACCCGATCACCGGAATGATTGGACTACGGGAAGGATGCTTCTACGCCCTGAGAGGGTCTGAGGTCAGGTATACACCTACGTATGCCCTGAGCTTCGTCTCGTGGCGTTTACAGTGTTCACACGGCTTGTCCATACAGGAACAAGTCCGTCTTTCCCGTCTCCGGTTTATGCCGCAGGTGTGAACAGGCGGGCTTTTTGTTTTTTTACATGGGGGAGAGATATTGCGGAACCAACTGAGCATGGCGGTAAAGGGCATTTGGGAGGAAGAAAACGATGCAATTGTTAAAAGACAAAGTAAGACAGGAAGGCATTGTCCTGTCCGAGCAGGTACTCAAAGTAGACTCATTCCTGAACCACCAGATGGACCCGGTGTTGATGAAGGAAGTGGGTAAAGAGTTCATCCGCCGTTTTGAAGGGGAGAACATTACACGTGTGCTAACGATTGAATCATCCGGTATTGCGCCGGGCATTATGACGGCACTTGAACTGAACGTTCCGCTGATCTTCGCCCGCAAGCAGAAGTCACTGACCCTGACCGAAGATATTTTGGTGGAGAAAGTGTATTCCTTCACCAAGCAGGAGACCAATGAAATCACGGTAGCGAAGAAGTTTATGAATCCTGGTGATCGTGTGCTGATCATTGATGATTTTCTGGCGAACGGTGAAGCAGCATTTGGTCTGGCTCGCATTGTAGAGCAGGTTGGCGCGGAAGTCGTGGGCATCGGGATCGTGATTGAAAAAGCATTCCAGCCCGGAGGTCGCCTGCTGAAAGAGGCTGGTTACCGGGTGGAGTCTCTGGTTCGCATTGGAGCACTGTCCAATGGACAAGTGACCTTTGCAGATGAGGAGGGCACGAACTAGTATGGCACGCGAACGTATTTTCCAACGACACCGGCATCCGGTCAAAACCTTCTCACTCGGTTTGCAGCACGTACTTGCGATGTATGCAGGAGCTGTCATTGTACCCCTTATTGTTAGTCAGGCACTCGGATTTACCCAAGAACAACTTACCTATTTGATTGCGATCGACCTGCTTGCCTGTGGTGTGGCAACACTGCTTCAGGTCTGGGGCAATAAATACTTTGGCGTTGGGCTGCCGGTGATGCTGGGCTGTGCATTCCAAGCGGTATCCCCGATGATTATAATCGGACAGAGCAGTGGCGTATCTGCTATTTACGGTGCTATTATTGCTTCCGGTTTGTTCGTGCTTATTTTCTCCGGTTTGTTTGGCAAACTGATCCGGCTCTTTCCGCCAGTCGTTACCGGGTCGGTTGTTACCATTATTGGTCTGACACTGATTCCGGTTGCATTCACCGATTTGGGTGGGGGCCAGAATGCTAAAGACTTTGGCAGCGGAGTGCATCTGATGCTTGGTTTCGGTGTGTTCATCTTTATTATTGTAATGACTCGTTTCACTACAGGTTTTGTACGCTCCATCTCTGTATTGATAGGTCTTTTCGTTGGCACGGTTGCTGCTGGCTTCATGGGTGAGGTGAAGTTTGCTCCCGTTCTTGATGCAAGCTGGTTCCATATGGTTCAGCCATTTTATTTCGGAAGACCGACCTTTGAGATTGTTCCTATTCTGACGATGATTCTGGTCGCGATTGTCAGTGTGGCCGAATCAACGGGTGTATTTATGGCTCTGGGTAAAATGTTGGACAAAGATCTGACTTCCAAAGATTTGGCGCGCGGATATCGTGCAGAGGGACTGGCTATTGTGCTCGGGGGGATTTTTAATTCCTTCCCATATACAACGTATTCGCAAAATGTAGGGCTTGTACAGATGACACGTGTGAAGACGCGTGATGTCATCGTTGTTGCAGGTGGCTTGCTAATCGTTATTGGCTTTGTACCGAAAATTGCTGCACTGGCTCAGCTTGTGCCTGGCTCAGTACTTGGCGGTGCCATGGTGGCCCTGTTCGGTATGGTGATTTCGTCCGGTATTCGCATCATTGGTACTCAAGTGGATCTGAACCGTCATGAGAATCTGTTCATCATCGCGTGTTCTGTTGGCATGGGGCTGGGGGTAACGGTAGTGCCTCAGTTATTTGCAGGTGCGCCAGCTTGGGCTCAGATTATGCTGGGTAATGGTATCATTGCAGGCAGCTTTACAGCGATTTTTATGAACCTGTTGTTTAATGGCCTGGGAAGCAAAGAAACTGCCGCGCAATTAGCCGCACAGCATACAGATGAGATGGCTGAGGGGAGTAGCAAGTCTGCGTAGTGGACTTTCCTGAACCTGAGTGCAGATTGCTGTTATAGATTGTGAGATATTCGTGTTCATGTGCATTATTATGTTAACCCTATATGATGAATGATTCACGGCATAAAGCATGTTGACTCAGGTTGTGAATGATGTATTACCTTTATTATTTAGATTATAAAATATGAACAAGATTAACCGTATATCTTGGACAGGTTAACATAATTTATGCACAGGAAACACCGAAACACAGGGGCCAGCAGAGCCTGTTGTTTCGGTGTTTTTTTGTTCTTCGTGATATTAAAGGTGTCTCAGTTGCTTTTCGGCAAAATCACCGACCCATGGCAGCTTGATCCATTTTCCTTGCAGACTGGTAACCACGGTAAGTAGCCATACGACTACACCCAGCAGGGATAACAGTGAAGCTACAAGAGGGCCGAACAACGGGAGAAAGGTCGATAACACATGCCCAACCATGATAAGGCCAAAAACCGTCACGGATTGAAGAGCATGGAACAATACAAATCGACTGCGCTTCTCTACAGCTAGAAAGACGATGGCACCTACAAACGTGAATAAATAACACAACATGCCGGCTATATTTTCATCCAGACCGCTGGATGATTTCATGGGAGACATTCGGCCCAGCCTCCTTTGTCCTTTTTATATAGGCTATGTAGGAGCTGGACAGAACTGAACCGATGAATGGACTAAGTTTGAATCTGTCTGCGGGGACTGGTGATTTTCCCCTTTTTATCCTCATCATCTTCCTTTGGAACGAGACGTTCATCTGTTTTTCCTTCGTGATGATTATCAAATGCGTACTCTGTCAGCTTCCATTCGGTTTTACCAAGTACGGGATCGGCGGGAAAATCCTGACCCCTGTGCAGGTGCTCTTCCTGTCCGGCTTCATTGATATAGACGCCGTCGACCTCTACTTTTTCATGCGAAAGGGGCAGCATATCCTGTTCTTTGCGCTCCATAACAGGTCCTCCTTTTAGTTCCATATAGTTAACTAATTTGGTGATCCAAGATAATATCCCCCGAATAGTTGGGGGTTATGCTGGTTAGATTAATCCGTATAGAATAGACATTTTATAAAATATGATTCGGAATTAAACTTTTTGGGCAGTAAAACCGTTATATATATTAGGAAAAATCGTCAAGTCGTAACGAGGTTCCGAATATGATACAATAAGATTATGATTCAACCTGAATCATATCGGGTATTTATAGTGTCAGGTACTTGCTATTCGGCGAGGTTCCCGACCTAAAGCTTGCTTTAAGCCGCGCACACAACTTCATGAATGGCATTTAGACTTATTCGGCATTCTCTAAACGGAGCATTCACTTTCAACGTTTTGGGAGGGAATTACAATGGCAACGAAAGGTCACAATGAGGTCAAAGAAAGTTTGAGGGAAATGACTCGGATTTTCCGTCCTAAAGATCCAAAAAAATTCGTGAAGGAGTATGTGAGAAAATACCGGATTACGGGTGGATACGAGGAAGAATTGACTTCTGTAGTTGAGCATGAGCTTGTCAAGATGGATTCTTCCGTGTCCTGAAACAAACAACAACTCTGATTATACTGTTCCGATATGAATAGAACCGTCTCTCGGGCCTCGGCTCCGGCAGACGGTTTTTTTTGCGTTTGCGCAGAAGATGATTAGGGTTTACACAGAATTAATTTTGTATTCAGGCTTTTCAAGATTTAGTTATTACTTTAGGGGGCTTTGTTTTAAAGCTCTTGCATATATATGGAAGTACACTCACGGAGCAGGAGGGATGAAGGCTTGTGGACCCAATATTGAAAACCAGAGAAGAGATCGGTTACATGCGGGAAGCAGGGCGGATATTACAAAGCTGCCATCAGCATATCGAGCAGTATATGGTTCCAGGCACGACAACGGCTGAGATTAATGAACGTGTGGAGGCATTTCTCGCAGATCATGGAGCCACGCCTGAGCAAAAAGGGTATAAGGGCTATCCTTACGCCACTTGTGCCTCCGTTAACGAAGTGGTCTGTCACGGGTTTCCTGGAAGCCAGGCACTTGCAAGTGGAGATGTCGTGACCATTGATATGGTGGTGAACAAAGACGGCTGGCTTGCTGACTCGGCCTGGACATATGCTATAGATGAACCGAGCAGATCGATCCGCAGGCTCATGAAACGTACGGAAAGGGCACTTTATAAAGCGATAGCGCAGGCTGTTCCCGGCAATACGCTCGGAGATATCGGAAGCGCGATTGAACGAACGGCAAGGCTGTATCGATACGGAATTGTGAAACCGCTCATTGGCCATGGTATAGGGCAATATATTCATGAACCGCCGAATGTACTGCCTTATGGGAAACGTAAAACGGGGATGATGCTCACCGAAGGTATGGTCATCACCATCGAGCCGATCTTCACGAAGGGAAGCTCAGGGGCCGTGTTGTGGGATGACGATGGCTGGACAGTCCGAACTTTGGATGAAAGCTGGGGTGTGCAGTATGAACATACCGTAGCAATTACCAAGGATGGACCGTTAATTCTGACGGATGGATCTTGAGGGTATAAGTACTGAATAAGATACAGGAAAGGGAGAAAGGAGAATTTTCACTCTATAATTTAAGGATTTGAATGTTGCAAAACTCGCGTGATTGCTCCATGCCATTTTCGGATCGAAGGTGCATGGAGCAGGATTAATCATTTCCAGTTCGCATGGGAATGATTTCCTGAACATTGGAAAAGGTCTTTTTGCATAATACCGCATGTTTGTATTGTGATAAAAGTCGCTAAGAAATCTGATTTCATCACCGAAATATGGCAAAATTTTTCAGGAGGTAATCGTAATAATTTATACTGAAATCGTTTGCAAATCAAGTTGTAGAGCGGTTTTATACATAAAGTGAACAATTTGTGAACATGTGTCCAAAGATTGACAAAATCATACCCTCAACTTATATTTAATAAGTGATTGAAGCATATAGAATGAATTGGAAGATTGCGCAGACATGCCCTGGACAGGAAATGACGGGAGTACTGGAAGCGTTATTTTTGTAAGTATTCTATATGAAGAAGAGGATTATGCGTATCGTGCTGAAACGTACATGTGTTGCTTTTGTACCAACGACAACGTAATCTACGAAAACGTAAAAAAGTGGGGTAGATCAATGATGAAACAGTGGCAGGTTGCAAAGCGAATTCTCCCCTTGCTGGCGGTGTTCTCTTTGCTGCTATCCGCATGCGGGCGGGAAGACTTGTCAGTAATGAAACCTCAGGGTCCTGTGGCGCAAGGCCAATATGATCTGATGAAGCTTTCTATTGCGATTATGATCGTGGTGCTCATCATTGTATTTGCGATTGCAGCCTATGTCCTGATCAAGTTTCGCAGACGAGCCGGGCAGAACGAAATGCCCGAACAGGTTGAAGGAAATTTCAAGCTGGAAGTAATATGGACAGCCATTCCGCTATTGTTGGTCATTATTTTGGCTGTGCCGACAGTGCAGACGATTTTTGCCCACGGTGAAGATCTGACGAACGACAAGAACGCAGTTAAGGTCCAGGTAACCTCACATCAGTATTGGTGGGAATTCACTTATCCTCAGTATGGCATAACCACCGCTCAAGACCTCATCATCCCGACCGGTAAGAAAATTGCATTTGAATTGAAAACCGCAGACGTGCTTCATTCCTTCTGGGTGCCGTCACTTGCGGGTAAAATGGACACAAACCCGGATGGAACGCTGAACAAATTCAGTTTCTCTGCTCCGAATGAAGGCGTTTACCGTGGTAAATGTGCCGAGTTATGCGGCAGATCACATGCTTTCATGGAATTCAAAGTCAAGGCCGTTAGCCAGGAGTCCTTCGACCGCTGGGTTAACGCAATGAAAGCACCTGCTGTCCTTCCTGAAGATGCACAGCTTGCTGAGAAATTCAAAACGAACTGCCTTTCTTGTCACGCTGTAGGTGATCAAGGTGGACCCGTTGCACCGAACCTTACAGGTATCGGCGGCAAGGAATCCGTTGCAGGTATTTTGTTGAATCAGCGTGAAGGTCAGGAAGAAGGTAAACCGGTACTGGATAACATGAAAGAGTGGCTTCATGATCCACAGGCAGTGAAGCCGGGCAATACGATGCCAAGTCCGAAGAGTCTGGGACTGACGGATGAAGAAATCGACGGAATTGCCGAGTATTTGGCCAATTACAAATTGGAATACGAATAGAACAGCAAGGACGAAGAAGGGGGTACACAACCTTGGCTCATGCGCATAGCGTCAAGCGGTACAGGGGCTTGATGGACTGGATCACCACCGTCGATCACAAAAAAATCGCCGTTCTGTATTTAATTGCGGGCGGATTTTTCTTCGGCATTGGCGGAATTGAAGCCATTTTGATCCGGATTCAACTGATGAAGCCGATGAACGATTTTGTATCGGCGCAAGTGTTTAATGAATTGATTACGATGCATGGAACCACGATGATTTTCCTTGGCGTCATGCCAATTATTTTTGCCATTATGAATGCGGTCGTACCTTTGCAGATCGGGGCACGTGATGTAGCGTTCCCTTTTGTTAACGCTTTAGGTTTCTGGACATTTTTGTTCGGTGGTTTGCTACTCAATCTGAGCTGGGTTATGGGAGGCGCGCCTGACGCAGGCTGGACAGCATACACACCTCTCTCCGGTTCGGAGTATAGCGGAACACACGGTGTGGACTTCTATACGATCGGTCTTCAGATCGCGGGTCTGGGTACACTCATCGGGGGTATTAACTTCCTGGCTACGATCATAACGATGCGTGCGCCAGGCATGTCTTATATGCGGATGCCGATGTTTACTTGGACTACGTTTATTACGTCAGCCATTATCCTGTTTGCTTTTCCTGCCATTACGGTAGGCCTTGTATTATTAACGTTTGACCGGGTTCTCGGTGCGAATTTCTTCGATGTTGCAGGCGGCGGTAATCCCGTGCTCTGGCAGCATATCTTCTGGATTTTCGGACACCCGGAAGTTTACATTCTGATCTTGCCGGCATTCGGCATTATCTCGGAGGTTATTCCAACGTTCTCGCGTAAGCGGTTGTTTGGATACAGCTCCATGGTATTTGCAACGATCCTGATCGCCTTCCTGGGTTTCATGGTATGGGCGCATCATATGTTCACCACAGGTCTGGGTAACGTAGCAAATGCGCTATTCTCGATCTCGACGATGCTGATTGCCGTACCGACAGGGATCAAAATCTTCAACTGGCTCTTTACGATGTGGGGTGGACAGATTCGCTTCACGGCGGCAAACCTCTTTGCTGTAGGTTTTGTTCCAACCTTCGTAATGGGTGGGGTTACTGGTGTCATGCTTGCTTCAGCTCCTGCAGATTTCCAGTTCCATGACACATACTTTGTAGTAGCTCACTTCCACTATGTTATCGTAGGCGGACTTGTTCTTGGATTATTCTCCGGACTCCATTACTGGTGGCCGAAGATGTTTGGACGTATCCTGAGTGAATCACTTGGAAAGTGGACATTCTGGACATTCATGATTGGATTCCAGTTAACCTTCTTCGTACAGCATTTCCTCGGTTTGATGGGGATGCAGCGCCGGATTGTTACATACTTGCCGAATCAGGATTTCGACCTGCTTAACCTGGTCAGCTCCATCGGTGCATTCCTGATGGGCGTTGGAGTGATTATCTTCCTGGTCAACATCGCCATCACTACGAAGAAACCGATTGATGCACCGAATGATCCTTGGGAAGATGGTCGTACTTTGGAATGGACGATTCCTTCGCCGCCACCAGAGTATAACTTCAAACAAACACCGCTGGTACGTGGTATCGATGCTTATTGGAAAGAGAAGATGGCAGGTAATAAGGAGATGACCCCGGCAGAACCGGTGGGTTCTATCCATATGCCATCTGCTACGCCATTGCCGTTTGTGATGTCCGTAGGTATTTTTATCGCTGGACTTGGACTGATGTTCAGCAAGGATAAATTCGAAATGGAATTCATGAATATCATCTTCAATAATTATATTGTGGTTATTATTGGTCTTCTCATTACATTTGGTGCAATGGCACTGCGCTCATTATATGATGATCATGGCTGGCACATTGAACCGGAGGATCAGGACGAGAAGGGGGCGAGAACATGACAACCTCACATGCCGAGCCGGTAAACGGCAAGCTGCCGCATGAACCGGAGAAGGCTACGCTGGAAGGACGCAACAAGCTAATTGGCTTCTGGCTGTTCCTTGGTGGTGAGACGGTACTGTTCGGTACACTCTTTGCCACCTTCCTCGCACTTCGCGGGCAGACCAATGATGGACCAACAGCGAATGAGTTGTTCCATCTGCCGCTTGTGGCAGCAGCAACGTTCATCCTCTTGGTCAGCAGTTTGACGAGTGTATTCGCCATTCAGGCCATGCACAAGGGGAACCGAAATGCACTTGCCTTGTGGCTGGGAATCACGGTTGTTCTGGGTCTGGGCTTCCTGGGTCTGGAGATTTACGAGTTCTACGAGTATGTGAAACATAAAAATTTCGGTATGACTACAAGCGCCTTCAGTTCGGCATTCTACACGTTGGTTGGGTTCCACGGAGCCCACGTTGCATTCGGTATTGTGTGGATCGGAATCATTATCGGACAGCTGTTCAAAAAAGGATTAACGGTCGTAACCGCACCGAAAGTCTATGTTTCCGCCATGTATTGGCACTTCATCGACGTTGTGTGGGTGTTCATCTTTACGGTCGTGTACCTGCTCGGAAAGGTGGGGTAACACATGTCCGCTCAGGATCAAAGTGATCAACAGCCGGTGAAGCACCGTCACCGTGCGGAAGGTCCTTCGAAGCATGTTGTTGTGTTTGTGTTCTCGATCATTCTTACATTGATCGCATTTGCGGCAGCTTCAGCTGGAGGGGTCAACACCACCTTCACCATTATAATTATGGTCGTCATGGCCATTTTGCAAGTGTTTGTGCAACTTGGTTACTGGATGCACTTAAAAGACAAAGGTCACTTGATGCCCATTCTGTTTATGGCCTTTGGATTTTTCGTAGCTTTTACATGTATTATTATGTCCCTCTTCTGGGTCTGGTGGTAAGCGAGATGGCGGCGGCGAATGCCGCCGTCTTTTCCCCTTTTAAGTGAAATAAATGTTCACCAAAATAGGTCACGGGGAGGTTTCCCGTATGCTCGGGTTGCAATATTTCAGTTTTGAGGACTTATGGAGTCCGCTTATTCTTGCTCTATTTTTGGTCATAGCGGCGGCTTATTTGGTATTAGTAGGTCCATTTAGCGAGAGAGTACAAGGTGCAGAACCAGCGACACCCGGACAGAAAATCATGTTTCTCACAGGATTGTTCGTTCTGTATCTAGCCCAAGCCGGGCCATTCAATCTGCTGGGTCATGTGATGTTCAGCTTCCATATGGTGAGCATGGCATTATCTTACCTTGTTGCACCACCTTTGATGATGAAAGGTTTGCCTGCTTGGGTATGGCGTGGCATCGTGCGCCGGCTGCCTACCCGCCAGCTTTCCTTCCTGGCACATCCGATTGTAGCGGCTGTGCTGTTCAATGGACTATTTTCCTTGTATCATCTGCCTGTTGTGCATGATTACGTCATGTTGAATTTTACCGTTCATCGCTTGTATTATATTTTACTCTTTATCACATCCATGCTGATGTGGTGGACATTGCTGAATCCTCTGCCAGAGGGGAGACAAGCATCAGGCTTGTCGAAAGTGGGATTTATCTTTTTGAACATGGTGTTGTTAACACCTGCGTGTGGATTAATTATTTTTGCATCCGAACCGCTGTATCAGACGTATAGCAATCCGGCTGTATGGGCTGAAGCGATGAGGTATTGCGTATCGGGTGACTCCTCGGCGATTCTTCGTTCATTTGGTGGGCCGGGGTTCTTTAATGTTCTGTCTTCCGCGAAGGAGGATCAGCAGGTGGGCGGGATTCTCATGAAATTTATTCAGGAGGGCATCTTTGTCTCCATGCTGGCTTATGTGTTTTCTCAGTGGTATCGGAAAGAGAGACAGGAAGAGGATGATGATCTCTCGCCTGCTGGTGGTGGTAATGAGCAGGGGCCGCTCAATCCGGCCGCCAAATCGTGAGTTTAATGTGACGACAAAAGGGGGAACACACGATGGATATGTATTTTTGGCTACCTACAATCAGTACTTCTTTCATTGTGCTTAGTGCGATACTTGTGGCGATTGGCTGGGCTTTAATCATTCGTGGTAAACGAGAAGCACACCAGTCTGCTATGGTAGCGGGAGCGATCGCAGCTCTAATCTTTTTTGTAATTTACATGTCCCGCACGGTGTTTGTAGGTAATACGGCTTGGGGCGGAGACCCGGATATGGAGATCTTTTACCGCATCTTTCTGATCTTTCATATTATTCTGGCTACGGTTGCTGCTGTATTCGGTATCTCGACACTGGTACTTGGTTTCAAAAAGAATTTTGGGAAACATCGCCGCTGGGGGAAATTTACCTCCATCATCTGGTTTGGCTCTGCACTGACAGGTACGGTGGTATATGTGTTGTTATATCTGCTCTATCCGGGGGGACATACAAGTCCGGTATGGGAAGTTATCCTCGGCGCTTAAATGGATGAATCTCGCAGATGATTCGTCCATGCCATCTCTCTTATTCATTCATAGAATGAGTTTGAGAGGGGGGAACCAAATGAAAAAAACAGTTAGCATTAGTCAGACGTATCCTCGTCTTACCGTGTATTCGGAAGAGAACTACAGAGGAAGAAGCCGTATATATCGCGGTAACACAGGACTTCGCAACCTGGACAATATTTTGGACGGGGTTGAGAGCCTGCGCTTCTTTTCAACGAGTTCGAACGCAACACTTGTGTTGTTTACGCGGCCAAACTTCCAGGGGGGCTTCCGTGTCTATCGCGGGAACACCAATCTGAGAGATTTGGATGACTTGATCCGTGGCAATGATGTGGAATCGTTGATCTCCACCAATCAGCGTCTCACTCTGGCTGAGATTCGCGCCATCCGTAGAAACCGCAGCTTGCCAACAGGCTACAACCTCGTGTAAGACATGAGCCTCTTCTGCTATCAGGTGACCGGAAAAGAAAAAGAGTAAAAAGAGCTGCACCCTTCTGTGATTTACTCACAGAGCTGGGTACAGCTCTTTTTAATAAGGTAGAACAGATGGCTGTTAATCCCCGCCACCGCCACTATCTCCACCTCCGCCATTATCCCCGCCGCTGTCGCTGCTTCCGTGATCACTTCCGGAATGATGATGAGACCCCGAAGAAGAATCCGTATCATGATGTTTGTGGCCATGGTGAGGTCGGTGGTCGTGAGTGTGCCTGTGATGAGAATCTGTTGAAGAGTCAGAAGTCATCATAGATGATGATGCTGCGGAATCAGACGAATGATGATGCTGTCCGGACTGTGTAGAATGCTTTTTGATCTCACTTTTGCTTTTAACCCGACCGGGCTCGCTTCGAATGATGAGCCAGATCATGGCAAGGATGAATATAAAAACAAGTACGGGCTCAATAAGCCAACCCATATAGGATCATTCCTCTCCTCTAAGATTGCTGTGTTTATTTTATCGCAGAAAAGGTGCTTTTTGCTATCTTGCTTTCCTGATTCAGGAAAAAAGAGGTTGACGGGACAAGTGATAGGTCTGTATACTGTGTATATTGATATATACAGTAATCACAGTGATCAAAACAAAAGCACAGTAAACCAGATAAACCAGATAAACCAGATGAAGGAAGACAGTTGAAAGGCAGGCATAGATATGGATGCATGGAAGCAAGCGTGGTGGCTAACCCGTAACGAGTATAGAAAGGATAAGCTGCAGTGGTTATGGTCTGCCATATTTATGATCTACACAGGCAGTATGAGCGGCGTGATGCTGATTGGGCAGCAACAGAGTAATTTTATTAACCCGGTAGTAGATGCGTTTTTTCTCATTATGCTCCCGTTCCTAGGATTTCTTTTCAGCAGACGTTCCTTCCGCTACATACAAGAAGATTCCTACACACAGTTGCTCGCCTTTTATCGAAGGCTCCCGATTCCGAATGAAACTGTGATGTGGTCGAGACTGCAGCAATCTCTGATTGCATTCGCATATAATGGTTTTTTCTTCTACGGATCATTATATGCAGTCAGATTACACACGGAAGGCTTCACATGGGATCAGTATTTAGCCTTTGCGCTGAGTTGCACGGGATATGGACTTCTAATTACAGGATTGTATATTTACGGAGAGTTTCTCTTCAGTGGTAAAAAATATTTGATGCTTAGCTTCATGTTCTTACCGATGGCTGTTGTGATATCTGTTCTGATCCGCCTCTCGGGTAATTATGGATTCTGGTATGTAATACACTACAGTAAACTGTGGGGCTTGTTATCTCCAATCATGTGGATTGCGGTGGTTGCAGGTTTGGCAGCATTATGGGGGTTCAGTCGAGTGACGTTGAAGAAGCTTGCCGTGAGAGATCTGAGTTAGAAGGCGGCAGAATTAGTGATAAAAAGAATAAAGGATGAAACCGGCACGTTCAGGCAAGTGAGTGAAGTGTACCGGAGGGCGAGGTGCAAGATGTGAAGATACCCATTCAAATAAATGAGAATAGCGCTGAACCTTTGTATCACCAGATTGAGAACCAATTAAGGTCGTTAATTATAACGGGTCAACTGGGGGAGGGGACACATTTGCCGTCCATTCGCGAATTTGCCGGAGCGCTGAATTGCAGTGTAATTACGGTTAGACGGGTCTATCAGGATCTGGAGAATGAAGGTCTGCTTCGTACGAAGCAGGGGACAGGAACATTTGTGGCCCAGGTTGAGGCGGGAGAACGAGAGAACTACAGGCTGAAGGCAGCGGAGGAAGCGATGCAAGCTGCGGTGCAGTCGGGCAAAGCTGTAGGGTGTACAGAAGAGGAAATGGAAGTTTTGTTCCGGGAAGCCCTGAGAGCGAATTATTCAAAGTAAGGAGGGAGAAGTATGGTAGAATCCATAGCCGTTCAATTAAATGGTGTATCCAAGATGCGTAAACGCAGGGTTATAGGTCCGATTGATCTGACGATTCCAGAAGGATACGTTGTTGCCATTCTGGGGCATAACGGCTCTGGCAAAAGCACATTGCTTAACATGTTGCAACAAATTGTACTACCGGATAGTGGTGAGATCATATGGTTTGGACAGGAGAAGCATTCGGGGATACTTCCGATTGAGCTGAGACAACAGATTGGCTTTGTGGCAGATAACAGTGGTATTGAAGAGAATCGGATGACGCCTCAGGAGGCAGCCGATTTCAGATCACATTGGTACCCAAGGTGGGATATGAAGCTGTTCAAACAGCTTATAACAGACATGGACGTGCCAAGTGATGTGAAGCTGACCAAGATGTCCAAGGGAGAACGGAGGAAGTTTGAAATAGCCGCAGCACTTGCTGCTCGGCCTAAACTGCTTCTTCTGGATGAACCTTCGTCCGGTCTTGATCCTTTTGCCTGGAAGGTGATGGTTGAACAGTTCCGCAATTATATGGAAGGTGGAGACACGACCATTCTTATTGCCACTCATATTGCAGATGAAGTGAAGCGGCTGGCAGATTACATCGTACTGATGCACCGCGGGCAGGTTCTGGGTATGGCGGAGAAAGACCTTGTGCTAGAGCAGTGGAAGGAGATCTGGTATGAAGGAAATTTGCGGCCCGAGAATATTCCTGGTGTAGTTGAATCTTTTCAGGAAGAGAATGGCCTGATCCGTGTGATTACAACCCGGGTGAGCGAAGCGCAGGAGAGGTTGGAGTTGTCCAATCATCAGGTGCTCAAAATCCGTAATTTGGAACTGGGAGAAGTGCTGGAATATTGGATTGCCGGGTATGCACCCGTACAGTGGAGATAAACCGAAGGGAGACGATTCTGAATGAACCGATTGGAATTAAAGCAAGTCGTCAAACAGTACGCAGACAAAACAGCTGTCAATGGAGTTACGCTTAATGTAAAAGAGGGCGAGATTTACGGATTACTTGGAGCCAACGGTGCTGGTAAAACAACAACGATGCGCATGGTGCTCGGTCTGATCCACCCGGATGGCGGTAACATTTTGTACAACGGCAAACCATACAACACAGAGCTACAAGAGATTATGGGGTATCTTCCGGAGGAACGGGGATTGTATCCCAAGGTAAAAGTTAGCGAACAGATTAATTACCTGGCACGCCTTCGCGGAATGAAAGCCAAGGATGCGGATGAGAGTCTGAAGTACTGGCTGAAGCGGTTCGAGGTGCCGGAGTATTATGATAAAAAAATTGAGGAATTATCCAAAGGAAACCAGCAGAAGATGGGTTTTATTGCCGCAGTTGTGCACAGACCTCAGATTCTGATCCTGGATGAAGCGTTTAGCGGACTGGATCCGGTTAACGTAGAGTTGCTCAAATCAACGGTTAAAGAATTGCGTGATGAAGGTACAGCCATTTTGTTCTCTACACACCGGATGGAACATGTCGAGGAGTTATGTCGTCAGATCACGATACTTCATCGTTCTAACACGGTAGTGCAAGGTGAGATTAAGGAGATTAAGAGCCGTTATCCGCGTGAACAAGTGTACCTCAGTACTCTTGGACAGGTAGAAGGACTTGAGCAGCTGGCAGGTGTGAAACGAGTGGAGCAAAACGAACGTGGATATCAGATCCATGTCAGTGAGGTTGCGGCAGCTCAGGAGATTTTGAAGACGGCGATGGCACAGACCACCGTGGAGCATTTTGAGATCAAGGAACCAACGCTTAACCAAATCTTTATTCGTGAGGTAGGTGAGTCGAATGAATAAAATGGGCACAATTACAGGTTTCACGTTCAAAAACAAAGTGAAAACGAAGTCGTTTATGGTTACTACTATCGTACTTGCACTTTTAATTTCGATTGGACTCAATGTTCCATATTTCATTACGTTATTCAATGGAGGGCCTATTGGAGGCGGAGCTTCCGGTAAAAATCCTGTAAACATCGGGCTCCTGACAACGGAACAGCAAGGTGTAGCACAGAAGCTGGAAGACTTCTCATCTGCTCAGGGCAATCAGGCATATCGTTTCATCATGAGTGGCGATAAGGATGAAGCCGCATTGAAACAAGATGCAAAAGCAGGCCTGATTGATGGTTATTTGAAACTTGAAACGGTGAGTGGGCAGGAGTTTCCGAAGCCTGTTTTATATTCAACAGATGATATTTCACCTCAGATCACTACGGCTATTGAATCTGCTCTGCAAAGTGTGAAGCTGGATGTTGTAGTCAAGGATGTGCTGACACCTGAACAGAAGGTGCTGATTACAACACCTGTGAAACTGACTGCAGAAAATCTAAGCACGGATGATGGAGAGGCTGGAGCTGCTTCGGAAAAATCAATGAGTCCGATTAACTATATCGTGGTGTACTTGTTAATCATCTTGCTGTTCACGTCTACGATGATGACAGGTAATATGATTGCTTCCGAGATCACGGCAGAGAAAAGCTCACGTATCATGGAGATTCTAATCACGAGTGTATCTCCACTTAGCCAAATGTTTGGTAAAATCATCGGTATCTTCATGGTGGGTATGTTGCAGATCGGAATCTTCGGCGCGGTTATCGCCGGCAATATCCTGTTGCCACACAATCGGGCAGTACTGAGTGATTTCAATTTGAGTGTTAACGATATTAATATCGCAGTGATTGTTTATGGACTGATCTTCTACATCCTGGGTTACTTCCTGTATGCGGTGCTGTTCGCAGCCGTTGGTTCTATGGTCAGCCGCACGGAAGAGCTGGGACAGGCGGTTCTGCCAATCACGATGCTGTCTCTGGTATCATTTTATATTGCAATCTTCAGCATCTCTGCACCGAATATTTTATTGCTCAAAGTTGCAAGCTTCATTCCGTTCACATCACCAACAGCGATTCTGGTACGGATTGGGGCAGGCGTTGCGCCAACCTGGGAGATTCTAACGTCTCTCGCCATTCTGGCTGTATCCATTCTGGTCTTCGGCTGGCTTGCAGCTAAAATCTATCGTACTGGCGTGCTGATGTACGGCAAACGCCCGACTTTTAAAGAGTTGTTCAAAGCGATGAAGGCGTACAAGATTTAATATTTCAAACCTTTGTAATATCAGGGATTGTATGTGTTGTGTTGGCCTGGATTCGTTTTAACGTTGGATGAAAGAAGAGACGCCACTCGGGAAGGGAGTGGCGTCTTTTTGTTATTTACAATCTTAGTTAGTGAATCTAGTTCAATTTTACGGCCGTAAGTATATCTTTTGCCTTCTTTTTATTCGTAAGAAACAGACCGGGGATGAAGATCAGTGCCAGAATGATCGTGGCTAAAAGAAAACCGATATGGTACGCCTGCAATTGATTTGCAATGGTTGGATGCAAGCCTTGTATAACTGTTGCAACAGCCGTCGCAATAATGGCTGATCCAAAGCTTGAACCGAGGTTTTCAATGATATTTATCCCAACACCCGCCTCTGGAAGCTGCTTGCTGCCCAGTCCATTGTATGCTTCGCTCATTAAGGGAAGACTAATACCCCCAATGCTGACACCACGAATAAATAAGATTACTGAAATCCAGATCATACTTGTATGATCTGTGATGAAGATAAAAGGAATGGATCCAATAAGGGAAAGAAAAAGACTGACGATCAGCACATATTTAGCACCAATGCTGTCGATCATTTTTCCAATGAAAGGCCGAGTGATCAGCATACCAACGCCTTGAGGAATGAGTGCAATTGCTGTTTCAATTGCTGTGAAGTGTCGAAAGGTTTGAAAGAACAGAGGGAGTATTAACATCGGCCCCATGATGGCGATATTTGCGAAGAATAGCCCGGCACTTGAGGCTGCAAAGTTCTTATGGGTAAACAAATTCATGGGCAGCACGGTTTGATTCATTTTAATACGATTATAGACGAGATAAATGAGAGCCGAAGCAATGCCAATCCCCATCCACAAGATGGTTTCCTGATTGTTGAAAGTGGCATAATCCGCTGCCTTGGTGATTCCGTATATTAAAGCTATACTCATAATGGATAAAACGATAATTCCGAATAGATCGAGCTTGCTCTCTTTGTTAAAAGGCTCGTAGTCTGGAATAACTCTGATCATGAGTGGTGCAGAAATCAATACAATGAACACGTTAATGAAGAAGATCCATGGCCAAGATGCGACTTGTACGATGAACCCTCCGAGGATAGGTCCCAAAATAGGACCAAAGATCATAGGAGTGCTTACGATTGCCATGACTCTACCTAAATACTCTTGTCCGGTTGTCTTAACCAAGAGGGTAAACATGAGGGTGGTAATGACTCCGGCACTAAATCCCTGAAGCAAACGGAAGGAAATAAAACTGAATATATCCCAGCTAACACCTATTAGAATAGAGATTATACCAAAAGCAATGACGGCTCCAATGAAGACCTTCTTGCCATTAAATTTGTTCATGAGCCAACCGGATACCGGAACTGCAATCGCAAGGGCTAAAATATATCCTGTAATGGCCCATTGAATGGTGCTTAATGTGGTATGAAAATCTTTTGTGAGTTGACTTACGGCAATATTCACCATTGTGGCATCCAACATAGGAGCGATTGCTCCAAGAGCAATGGCCCAAGCGGTGATAAGAATATGCTTAGGTATTCCTGTTCCTTTTACTTTGTTTGTACGCATATTAAACTCCTTTAATCAGTATTGTTTCCTTGTCAACTAAAGTTTACCTGTATTTAGTTTCCTTGTCAACAATAAAAAGAGGGTAAAAAAAAGCATCCGTTTCTCTATAGAGAAGGTTGCTCTTGGTTTTATTCTTAATTTATAGTTGCTTCACTTCATTATATCTAAACCTTGTTTCTTTATTTCAGTGTCCAAATGTTTACTGTACAGTTCAATGAAGTTCAGCATGTGATCGAATTGCTCTTCCGTTACATGATTGAATACCGATTCATCTCTTTCCTGAAACTCTTTATGCAGTTTCTCATGAATGTCAAATATGACTCTGCCTTGCTTGGTGAGTTTAAAAAAGACTTCTTTCTTGTTATTCGCTTTCTGATAGTCTTCGATCAGGCCTTTTTCAATGAGTTTCTTCGTTAATTTACTTATAGCTCCCTTGGTCATATACATAGACTCCGCCAGCTTGGTTACATTGGAATCTACATTTTTCTCTATAAATTCAATGCAATGGACTTCAGAAGGCTTGTATCCTTGAAGACTGCTTTCCATTTTCGATTTATTAATCCAGACCAACTTGTTAAATAAGTTCCTGAAATTCAGCATAGCCTGTTCTTGCTTATTCATGGTTAGTCACCTCATATGAGTAATAAGATAAAGTGAGACAGAACATAGAAGCACCATCTTACATAATAGTTCGAGAATTAGTATCACTGTGAACTGTTATCTCCTAAGATAAACTATAACCTTTTATAAGGTGAAATCAAATGATCGGATTCCGTGAGCCATAATTAGTGAATGTATCTTCAGAATTGCTGGGACATGTACTGAAATAGGTGCCACTCGGAAATAGAGTAGCACCTATTTATCTTTAATCAAAAGGATTAAAGCAAGTACAATTTGCTAGCTAGCCTGCAATTGATTTCAAAATACACACTAATTAGGGAATTCGATATAACTACAATAGTTAGAGCCTGTGTATAGGGTCTGAGTTGCAACTTTGTATTTGGATGTGGAAGCCCAAGGTTCGTTCACATTGGAATGTACATGATAAGCCGGAAAGTTAGAAGAAGATACTTCTGCCCTGATAAAAGAACCTTTTTGCAGCTCCCATGCCGTTGGCCACATCTCAATGATGACCTGAACAGGTTGGTTGGGCGTATAATCGACAGGTTGATCACTGTTATTCCGATACCTCAGAGAAGTGATGCCATCGACGATATTGAAACTTTGACCATCCGGAAATACCTCGCAGATTTTTACACTAAAAGCCGTATCCTCCGCATCTGTACTAACCTCTAAGCACACTTTAATACCACCCGTTATTTGTTTGTTCTCGTCCAGTACAGCAGAGTCAAACCTCACGACATCTTGGCGATAAGAAAAGTCAGGTTGGGCCAAACTACCATGCGGTGCACCCTTAAACGAAGGCATGATCCAAGCAAGCAAGGCACTTCCTCCGTGCGTAGGTACGGGAGAGGAAGGATCGTATAGATACTTCACTGTTGATGGTTGCGAATGCTTGTCGGTTAGTTGCTTTTCAGGATTATTGGAAAAGTACAAACGCCAGGTTGTATCCTGATCGGTTATAGACAGACGTTCTTCCCACCGAGAAGCTCCGATACGATAAAAGGAAATCGGGCTGAACGTGCCAGACTTCCCTTTTAGATGTATATCAAACCATTCCAAGGCAGCTTTTATTCGAAAAGTTCCCAGAAGGTTAGCATCAGGATACGTACGTTCACCTGGTGAATTCCCGACATGATCCCAGGGGCCGACTACAAATCTGCTTTTACGTTTTACATGATCTTGAAGCAGGTTATAGCCTTTGAAGGCTCCCTCCAGATGATGGTCAAACCATCCCTCTACCATATAGACCGGAATATTGATCTTGGAAGGAATATTTAACAGCTCTGCCCATATTCCTTCCTGCCAGTATTTTGATTCACGGCTCGACTCTGAAATATAGCTTTGGTAGAAGGGAAGGGTACGGCCCAAAAGTTTCTCGTCTACTTGGTTATGAGGCACCATGCGGAGAGAATCTTGATAGAGCTCGCCTGCATCGGTCGTCGTTTCGACTCCAGAATTCGCAAACGCCCAGGACGTATATATGTCATGCCGAAACATACCGTTCATATACATCTGTCCGTAGCGATCCACTCCAAAAAGATCTAGAAATACGGTTTTGACTTCTTTCGGTAAAGAATCAGCGATAATCCAGGTTGTAAATGAACAGTACGATTGGCCGAAGAGTGCAATGTTTCCATTTTGGAACGTTTGTTGGACTAGCCATTCCAATGTATCAATGCCATCTTCACGTTCATTCACAAAGGGAGACCACTCCCCTTCGGAAAGTCCTGTTCCTCTACAGGATTGAATAACTAGAACATAACCATGCCTGACGAATTGTGTATAGGTTGCTTCAAGCAAGTCTTGGTTATTGGGATAGGGATTACGTACGAGAATGCATGGCCAAGAATCACCTTGATTAGGCCGGTAAATCCTAGTATGAAGCTGAACGCCATCTCGCATCGAAACCATGGCTTCACTCATACCGTGGATTTCATATTTGCAAGGTGGGTTTTCCTGTTCAATCGTTTTAGTTAAACCTTCCCATTGGGGATTTACTTGGAATGATCTCATTTTTTTACACCTTCTAACGAATTTATTATGTGGTCATTCTTTTTCTGAATTGAATAGCAAATGCAAGGCAAAGGAAACCAATTGTATACGCTACCACGTTCAAAATCAATGAGGCTGAGTAGGAATGGGTTTGATCAAACATCGATCCATGTATATATACAGAAACAGCATTGGCAAATGCACCAAACATGAGAATAATAGAAAGGATTTGACTATAGTCTTTCGTTCCGAAAGATCCACGAATCAATAAAGGGATTGCAGTAAGTACGATGGCCTGTCCCATCCCGCTCAGAAATCCGGAACCATTCAAAAAGACTACATTGTTGAATACGCCCGTACTATACCATCCAGAAGCTCCAAGGAGCGTGAAAATAAGGAGGACAATGGCTGGTTTAACATGATCCAACATAAAGCCCATAAGCAGTTTACCAATGGCGGCTCCAATAAGCAGGGCGGACATCACACTTGCACCTACTTGTAAACTGAAGTTTAAGCTTTGAATAAGTGCCGGTACATGTTGTGCCAGAGAGCCAGCTGCCTGAAAACAAATAATGGCTATGATAAAACTGTAGAAAATAGGCGTGCGGGCTGCTTCTTTGATCGACAGGCCTTTCGCTTCCGCATTGTTGACTGCTTGATTGGATTCAGTTGCTGCATGGTTCGTTTCAGCACCATAAGGAAGCAAACCATTTTCAGGTTTGAACTTCATCAGCAGGGCAGTCGGTAAAAGTACGACAAGACAAATAATGCCTACGATGATATAAGTTGTTCTCCATCCGTGTTCAAGAATTAAATGACTGATTACAGGATTGAAGAACGAGCCTCCGACAGCAGTCAGCGCACCTGTAATTCCAAATAAAATCCCCAGCTTTTTCTCGAACCAGTTACCGAGCAAAATGGGTATGGAGATGACAATGGAGATACTCTGCACGACTCCCAAGACAACTTTGATCCCGTAGAAAGGAGTGACACTTTGAATGAAAGAACAAGCTATAAAACAAAGGCCGGTTATTCCGAAAGATAGACTGAGCAGCAGTTTGGTATTGACCTTTTTAAACACTGTACCAGCAAATAATAAAGAAACTGCACCGGCAATCCCGCCAAAAGTTGCATTGAGAGCGATTTCAGCACGCGTCAAATTTAAATCTGTGCTCATCCCACCCCAGAATAAACCAGCTGTATTGATCGTTAATCCGAAACCGACAAATGATATAATACAGCATCCTAAAAAAATGACCCAAGCATAATGAATTCTCATATTGTCCCCCCCTGATGTATGCACACCTGTATCATTCCACTATACGGAATGACATTCAACTTAATGAGTAGAATTGAATTATCATTCCGTATAATGGAATGGTGTTCTTGAATGTGGAATGGGTGTGTTGTATGATTGGAATATTAGCATACGCTTACATTATAATCAAGATAAAGATTAACGATGAAAGGTGCCTTATTAATGACCAATAAATCTAACGTAACTTTGAAAACATTAACCATTATGAAGGCTTTCATTGATGGACAAGCGGTATGGGGAGTCAATGATCTTGCACGATATCTAGAAAGCCCGCCAAGTTCCATACACCGTATTTTAAAGACATTAAAAGAAGAGAACATTTTACAGACTATCCCCGAAACGAATAAGTACACGATTGGGAATGAGTGGGTACGACTTTCATCATTTATTAGTGCTAATTTTGGATTGAAATCCGTAGCTGAACCTTACCTTAAGACCTTGTCGCATGAAGTGGGACAGTCCGTGTATTTGGCACAATATCAAGAGCAGTATCAGAAGCTATCATTCATATTAGGTATTCATAGTTCCAACATTCTTCAGTACCGCCTGGAGCTCGGAGTGCTTCAACCCATTCATATTGGAGCCAGCGGGAAAGCAATTTTAGCATTTTTAAAAGATGAGCAGATTAACGAAGTTTTGAAACAGGAAGGTGTGTCATTAAATGAGACAAAGCAAATTATAGTGGAGATCGAGAGGATCAGAAGTGAAGGATACTCTTATACGTTCAGCGAACGCAAAAATGAGTCGATCGGATTTGGTGCCCCTATTTTTGATGCCGTACATCAAGTAGTAGGAAGTATTATTTTCGCAATTCCGTTGAGTCTGTATAAAGAGGAAGAAAAGAGCATTATGATTGACAAAATCTTAGAGACCTCCAAAGAAATTTCATATCATCTTGGACAAGTAAAATAGAAAAAGTAGATGGTCTATCAGATTGCCAAGAAACTGAACATTCCAATGCATACAATCTGGCGTGCATGTTAATTATAACCTTTAATAATGAAGTTATGTCATCCGAGGAATATGGACTTCATTCGGAAAGGAGCATGCGACGTGCCTGATTGGTTAGAGGTTATTATACGAACGATTTCTGCGGTAACTATGCTGTTTCTCATTACGAAGATTTTAGGCAAGCGGCAGATTTCTGAACTCTCCTTGTTTGAATATATAACGGGTATCACGCTCGGGAACCTGGTAGGTTACATCTCTTTGGATACCGACACAAGCTGGTATTTGGGCTTTCTTGCTGTGTTGGTTTGGGTTTCTTTCTCAGCAGGTGCAGAGTATCTAACGATGAAAAGTAAAAAGTTTCGAGATATTGTGGACGGAAAATCAACGATCCTTGTGGAAAATGGAGCTGTGATTCAAAAAAATCTGAAAAAGGAACGGCTGACGATTGATGAGTTTCTGGAACAGCTTCGTAAGAAAGATGTTTTTCGGGTGGCCGATGTGGAATTTGCGGTAATGGAACAGAGCGGAGATATCAGTGTGTTATTAAAAAAGGAATATCAACCGCTCACCGCAGACATGCTGGGGTATCGTCTTTCTTCGGAAAAAGAACCGCGAACGATCATTATGGATGGTCGCATTCTACCTGAAACTTTAAAGGCTGCTGGAGTAAGTGAGGATTGGGTCAAAAAAGAACTGCGTAAACTAGACCTGACATTAAGCCAAGTTTCGATCGGTCAGGTGGATAGTAAAGGAGAACTGACCGTTCAGACCGGAACGGAGGCTTTGCCCAAACCAGCCAAATCAAATCCAAATGATCAGATCAAAGACCTTGTGCAACGATTGCAGGACGATTTAATTATGAGAAAACAACTTGCAGTGAATGACAAAGATCGTCTTAAATATCAGGAGGCGCTAGATCAATTTCAAACGGCAATGCATGCTTATCAAAAAACGAATCCGTCGTGAGAAGGTACATAACAAAACCATTTTAAACCCTGGCTAAAGCCGGGGCTTTTTTTATAAACTATATTAATCTATGAATATCTGGAAAATTTTCTGGAACGAGCTTCACATTAGAGCGTAATATAGAAGGTGAAAGTGATCTCGTTGATCTTTGTCTACATCAAAAGTGTAGAAATTAGAAGAAGAAGGGAAATTCATAATATATGAAGCAATGGAAAAACGTACTCTTATCTCTTACCGTCTCAATAGGATTACTCGCATCAGCAGTTCCGGCAATGGCTGCTCCGCAAGACACGGCTGTTAAAGTCGACAATAAAGCCGTTACATACACTGCGGGTGCACCAATTGTTGAAAAAGGAACGACTCTCGTTCCACTCCGTACAACGCTGGATGCACTTGATGCTAAACTGGCGGGTACAACCGATGACAGTATCACAGCAATCGTCAATGGCAAGACCATAACGCTGAAAAGCAAACTTGTTCGCATCAATGGTGTCACTTACGCGCCGATTCGTATCGTTGGCGATGCCGCAGGATATGAGGTTCGTTGGGATAAGGCTACAAGAACTGTACTGCTCGTATCCAAGGGCGACGGCACGGTCGAAACCGCTCAAAACGGTGGACGCGGCTTCATGTGGGAAGTGCAAAGCAACGGCAATACCGTATATCTGGTAGGATCGATGCATGTAGCAGACAAAAGTTTTTACCCATTGCGTCCTGAATTTGAAGAGGCGTTTGCTGAAGCTGACTATCTTGGTGTAGAAATAGATCTGAGTAAAGCGGCAGACGAAGAACAACAGAAGTTGGTGTTAAGTCTGGGTTCATATCAGGATGGTACAACTTTGAAGGATCATATTTCCAGTGAGACATACAGCAAGCTTGGTGATATTTTGAAGAAAAAGGGGTTAGAGCCTAATGCGCTGGATGCATTTAAGCCTTGGGTAGTGGAAACTACACTGGGAAGTCTGAAGATGTCATCAGCTGGACTGGAAGCGTCGTCCGGTGTAGATTTGTATTTTATTCAAAAAGCGATCGAGCGTAAAATCCCGGTGATTGAACTTGAATCCTACCAGTCTCAATTAGGAATGTTCGATAATTTCTCAAAAGAATTACAGGAAAAAACATTGCGTTCCACAATCGATAACTTCGATGTACTGGACAACTCCGCGAATCAGATGGCTGAGATGTGGAAAACGGGCAATGACAAGCAGCTGCTGGAGCTGACAAACACCTTCTCTACTGATGATGAATACAACAAAGCGATGCTGGTAGACCGAAATATCGGTATGGCGGACAAGATTGACGGTTATCTGAAAACGGGCAAAGGTGAAGAGTATTTCATCGTGGTTGGAGCAGCGCATTACCTGGGGGATCACGGGATTGTGAAACTGCTTGAGGATAAAGGATATAAGGTAGAGCGTAAGTAAGGTGAGCAGTAAATAAGTTATCTTTTCTGTACGATTCATAATCTAAGCCGTTTCTTTCGTAAAAGAAACGGATATAGAAGACCCTTTAGATGTTTCTGAGTCTAAAAGGGTCTCTTTCCTATTATATATAGTATGTCTATTCTACGAGAATGGGATATTTACAGTTAGTAGGATAGAGAGGGTAATGTTAAGCTATTCTAAAATTTTATTCTTTCAGGTGGAGGATAAATATGGATGATTAATTTTAATAAATAATGCTTTACAAGGGGGAGTCATACATGATATATTATTATTCCGGCCAAGAAAACACAGTTTATACGGTGCGACAAGCGAATGAAAACAAGCTTCGAAAGAAACTTGAAAAAAGTGCTTGCAAGGTTGGTTCGGACATGATAATATATAAGAGTTGCTGAAACAAACTGGTTTTGGTAGCGGAATAAGTTTGATCTTTGAAAACTGAACAACGAGTGAGTAAACATTCTGCTTGCAGAATGAA
>NZ_JBQZGE010000027.1:0-27378 GCF_052691815.1 Paenibacillus sp. TSA_86.1
AAGCAGAATGTTTACTCACTCGTTGTTCAGTTTTCAAAGATCAAACTTGTTTAGCCACTGTCATTCTTTCGTTTCAGCAACTTTTATATCATATCATTTCCGATCCAACTTTGCAAGCTTTTTTTCAAGTTTCTTTCGAAGCTTGTTTTCAATTGCTTGCCGCACCATGTAAACTGTGTTTTCTTGGCCGGAATTAGAATATACCATGTATGATATCTCAATGCAAGACTTTATTTTATAATCTTCATAATTCTCATCAAGAGCCCACTTCTCTACAGAGCTATTATCATTCTATACATTACTTAAAGCCCCACCTCTCAACGTATCAAAACAACAAAAGAGTCACGTATACGATCTACCGTAATCTTCGACCTTTAACGTGACTCCCCTGCATTACATAGCTTATATAGTTTATAGATCATACTACTTTTTCCCTCTCAACTTTTATCTTTCTTCTATAGAATAGACTTACCTAACAAGGATGATATCAACCCAACACCAAGTCTCGCCGTATGCCGGTTCTGATCAAGCAGTGGATTTACCTCAACCAGTTCCATGGATACCACTCGATTACTTGAAGCTAAACACTCCATCGCAAAATGCGCTTCCCGATAACTCAACCCACCCGGCACAGGCGTGCCTACCCCTGGTGCTTCACGAGGATCGAGGCAATCCATATCAAAGCTGACATGAATACCGTCCGTTCCCTCTCCTGCGATATCCACGGCTTGATCCATGACTTGCTGCATCCCCATTCGATCAATATCATGCATCGTAAAAGCGCGAATACCCAAAGCTCTTATCTGCTCTTTCTCATAATCATCCAGATCACGAAGCCCGACATATACCAAATTGGACGGTTTAACAAACTCACCTGCACCTTTGATCTTTGACAAGTTAAAAGCCGAATGTCCCAAAAATGCAGCCACACTCATTCCATGCATATTACCTGTCAGGCTATGTTCTTCCGTATTTAAGTCTGCATGAGCATCAAACCAGATTACACCTAGATTGCTGTAATGTGCAGTTAATCCTGCCAGAGTACCAATGGCTACACTATGGTCTCCCCCGAGCACAAGCGGAAAGGCTCCATCTTCTAAGGCAGCTGATATCTCATGACAAACACACTCACTTACCTGCCGAACCTCACTCAGATACTTTACTGTTTTGCGCCCAGCTGGAACAGCAGGCTGTGTAGGGCAATCCACACGCACTTCCTTGGACAAGAGAAACCCTAGACTCGCAATTTCGCGCTTCAACCCGGCGGTGATCAGTTCATCCGGACCCAACTCGGCTCCATATCTCGCACCAGCTAATCCAAAAGGAACCTTGATAAGAGCTATCTCATTGTAATGAGTCCTTACCTGGCGGGTGTGCTGACAAGACAAATCATGCACCCCTCGCTCCCCCGCAGCCAAAATATCCTCATTCTTCAAAGGTATCAGCTCCTTTTTGTCAATATGGAATTAAATCTATGAAGTCCCTTACGACTCATACATCACACAGCGCCTCTCTGATGATCTCTATAGCCCAATCAATCTCAGATTTCTTAATGGTTAGCGGAGGCGCCAGACGAATCGTTGTCTCGTGGGTTTCCTTGCAAAGCAGACCAGCAGACATCAAGCGTTCACAGTAAGGTCGGGCAGAGTCATGGAGCTCAACTCCGATGAATAAACCTCTGCCCCGAATTTCCCGAATAGCAGTACTCTTGATATCTCGAAGTTGTTCCATAAAATAATTCCCCAGCTCCTCTGACTGCTCCGCAAGTTTTTCACCTTCCAGAACATCCAGAGCGGCAACGGCCACCGCACAAGCGAGCGGATTACCCCCAAATGTGGAACCATGTGAACCCGGTTCAAACAGATCCAGGATGTCCGCTTCGGCAGCAATTGCCGAAATCGGCATCACACCACCTCCAAGCGCTTTGCCCATAATCCAGATATCCGGTTCGAGATGATCCCAATCGGAGGCGAATCGGCGTCCCGTTCTTCCGAACCCAGTTTGAATCTCATCCGCCATGGTCAAGACTCGCTGCTGTCTGCATAGCGCAAACGCCTCTGCCAAGTATCCATCCGGCGGGATAATAATCCCCGCTTCGCCCTGAATCGGTTCAACCAGGAAACCTGCCGTATTCGGTGTGATGGCTTGTTTTAATGCCTCCAGGTCACCGTAAGGAATGATTCGAAATCCTGGTGTGAACGGCCCGAAGTCCTTTTTATATTCAGAAGATGATGAAAAAGAAGTAACCGTCAAAGTTCTGCCATGAAAGTTGCCCGAGCATACAATGATTTCAGCCTGATTCTCGGGTACTCCTTTGCAACGATATGCCCATCTTCGCACAGCTTTTATCGCTGTCTCGACTGCTTCTGCCCCCGTGTTCATGGCTAATATTTTGGTTTTGCCCGTAAATACAGATAGTCTTTGATAAAAAATCGCTGCAGATTGGCTGTGAAATGCCCGCGATGTCAATGTGACTTTATCTGCTTGATCTTTCAACGCTTGAATAATGACAGGATGTCTGTGCCCATGATTCAGTGCAGAATAGGCACTTAACATATCCATATACCGGCGGCCTTCAGGATCTTCTACCCATACTCCTTCTGCCCTTTCAATGACAATAGGAAGTGGATGATAGTTAGGCGCAGCATACGTTTTCGACCATTGGATGAACATCTCGGTATCCGGCATTCCTTCACAACCTTCCGCATAATATTGTATACAAAATACAGTAACAGTGTATGCGAGCTGATCTGCGTTTACGACTTGATTCCACTTTTTCCGCAATCACCTAGTCTGAAAACTATTGATCCAACATTTCACAACCAACACCAGCATCTTCTGAAAATGAAACGTACACAGCATATGAAATATTTCGGAATGTATTACTATTAAATCTGTATACAATATACATACTATGATATACATTGATACACCAATAATACTAGCAAACCTATACATGTATGACAACGCTTTTCAGAACATTTTTACACTTTAATTCCATAAAATGTTTTTAACCTCATCACACATCATACATCAATCCATGAACAAACTTGCTTGCCCAACTCCCCCCTCGATGGTAAGATGATAAAAACTTGAAACACCTTGAACGGGGCGTCCTGTATAGCTTTATAACCATTATCATCACCATACATATAGAAGGGAGAACTTGGTATGGAGGTACCTAAATACCGTTCCTTGAAAGATCACGTCTATGATTACATCGCCCAGAAGATCCAAAACGGGACACTTCTTCCCAACCAGAAGATTAACGAAGCCGAGATCTGCAAAAAGCTGGACATCAGCCGTACCCCTACCCGGGAAGCTTTATTTCAGCTGACCTCGGACAATCTACTGCAATATATTCCACGCAGGGGATTTATTGTTGCTCCTTTTGACACAAGCAAAAAACTCGAATTCTCTCAAGCGATTGGTGTGCTGGAGGCACTGGCCGCCACGCTGGCAGTGGATCATCTCAAACCATCAGAACTTATAGAAATGGAAGCCCTGGTCAACCACATGGATGAAGACATCAACCAGCTTGATCTTGCTGCGTACAGCAAACATCAGTATTTGTTTCACAACCTGTACATTCAACGCTGCGGCAATGCGACCGTTATTGAAATGTTAAACACACTGAAGAACAGCTTTATTCGCCAGTCGTATGTCAGCGATAACAAGCCAAAATTATCCGAAGTACTGCACGAAGTCAATGAAGAGCACCGGCAGATTTTAAATGCGTTTCGTGCCAAGGACCAACCACAGCTCGAAGCACTTCTCAAACATCACTGGCGCATCATTGATAACGACATGCTGTAATATGTCATCTTTGTTGAACATAGATTTACTTGGTGCATCTCTCTCTGGCACCATACCTATACCAAAAAAGGCAACTCACATCATAATGAATGTGAGTTTCCTTTTTTTATTTAAGCTTAGCTTCAGAAGGAACTCTCGCCGTGAATACAGCGTATCCCAGCCTTTTGCCGTATTTCAGAAGCAACCGGTCATTGGTGCGACTCATCCTCTGTACATTTTTATCCTCCAGCCAGTTCATATCCATCTCACGCAAAGGGTCATGATCGACACCCCACTTCCCCATTGTACGTGAGTGCTCCTTAACTTCAACGTTAGAAAATCCGCATCCCCTCAGTCGTTTCTTCCAGGCCGATACAGTGGCGAGTGTTCGTATCCCATAAAATCGTTTCAGTCTCCGGCTCATCAGATCCGTTTTTCTTCCCGACAGAACCATTTCGCGATCTACAAGCAGCCCTCCAGGTTTCAGTACTCTCGCATACTCGGACAGTGCCTGACGCCACGGTGTAAAGATCGTAACTGATTCGATAAATACCACATCTACATGGTTATCTGGTAAAGGTAGTGCGGTAGCATCAGCTTGAATAAAACGCACATCAACCCGCTCTTTACGAGCACGCCTTACCGCTTTATCCAACATGTGACGGTGAAGATCAACTGCCGTTACGCGGCAGCCATGCCGAGCCAAATGACACGCTGTTCTTCCTGTACCACATCCAAGCTCCAGAATATGAACCCCTGCCGGTATTGATAACGTATCGAGCAGCTGCAGAGTTGCCGAGAATCCGCCAGGATGAGCACTCCCTTCCCCCAAACGAGCAAGCAAATCATGATAATCCACGACTCCCCCTCCTCCCCTCTCCCTCCAGTCTATGGAATAAACCGAAAAACGGCTCCTGACTATGAAGATAACCGGGTACTCGTCCATACCAATTGGCTATATTCCTACTATGATATACAAACCGTTGATTTCAGGCGGCAAACCGCAATTACGAGGGGGATATGCATGCACAGAATTCATCCGGTATGTGAAGAAAACGTATCACCGCATGTGGGACGTCCAGTCTGTCTTGTCATGAAAGACGGCAAGCATATGTATGGCACGCTTGGAGGTTGCCGGGATGGAAAGGTATACCTGAATGAATGCTTTCAAGGTCCACGCCTGTGTTCTGTCCAATCCAAGCAGCAACTTCGCAGAGTCAGTAAAAAGAAATTATCATCAGCCAGAAAAGCCAAGTCTTCAGCCTATGGTGGCTACCCATACGGTGGTGGATACGGCGGTTATGGTGGTGGTTACGGATACGGGGCGGGTTATGATGTTGCCCTGATCGCTACATTATTCCTTCTTCCGTTCCTGTTCATCTAGGTTTCCATAACGGAAAGCTGTTGCAATTATATTAATAAACGAAAAAAACCTCTTCATGTTCGCTCATACGAACACGAAGAGGTTCCTTTTCTTGTAACAAAAAAGGCATCCGCCTTAAACGAATGCCAGGAACTTCATATTTAATCCCGTACCTCTGTACCAGGTGTGCAATTTATCTAAAAAAAAACACCTCGTGAGAGGCGGGTAAGCTATATTAAATCCGATTTCCTTTAGACATCGTTTTCAGGTTACTATTCGAATTCTCAAGCAATGGCAGCATCCTAGTCGTACTAACCATTTCAGAAGCACATATTGGACAAGTAGGTACGTTATCAAACGCAAAATTGTCCCGCATCCATCCTTTGCACGTATCACTCGTACATTCCCAGATTGCTGCATCTGCTTGTGGAATCTCTTCCAACGGTTTTTTGCGATTATACATGACTTCTACCCCCTTTGTTATGGAAAAACATCTTACCGACGTTATTGCACAGAAGCCACTACTTAGCGGAAGTATAACATCCATCAGACTTCTGCCTCGACAACTTTTGGGCCAGTTTTCATCTATTTAATCAAAAAAAAGAAGCTGCCTTTACCATTATGACATGTTAAAGGCAGCTATGCTTTAATTACAGTTTTACAACTTCTTCTGCTTGAGGACCACGGTTTCCTTGTACAATTTTAAATTGCACGCGTTGACCTTCGTCCAGCGTTTTGAAGCCATCGCCTGTAATAGCGCTGAAGTGTACGAATACATCTTCTCCGCCTTCAACTTCGATGAAACCGAAGCCTTTATCAGCGTTGAACCATTTTACTGTTCCGTTTTGCATGTGAATTACACCTCCAAATAAAGATTAACATGTTCCTTTGTTCTTTGCAGCAAGCAAATAAAAATTCACACATTGAAAAAGGTACCAGTCATAAACTATAAGTGATCGCCCTTTACAATATATGAATTAGGTTTTCAACTCCGTACAACTTGATTCTTAGTATACCTCTAATCCGTTCAAAAAGCAAATCATTGTATTTTCTTTTCAAACAGCTTTGGAAATACATGTTTATTGAACTCCCTGAACAAAACGATCCGTTTTGTTCCCTCAAAGCGATCTTCTGTGTGCGGTCTTATGAAAGGATATGCAGTTCCAATCCAACTTATACATGATTTGCGAAAAAGTTCTGTCCGTGCATATCCAACATGTTCAAGCCACGACTGCGTCTATACTAATTTAAAATTCACAAAAAGCCAAGCTAGCAAGCTACCATTCCATCTAGGTCCATGCCCAAATAAACGCATCACGGTCCCAAGCAACTCGCCCGCCATGCAGCTTGCGAAATGCTTTTTTCACCTCTTTGGACAAGGAAGCATTGCCATTTTCGTTAACAAAAACGAACTGCTCTCCAAAATGAGTTCTTACATATTCTATGGCTGCCTCCTGACGAAGCGTGCCCGTAAACTTAATCTCACCAACCATCCATTCAGCCACTTCCTGTGCTGTCTTTTCCATTATTTCACCTGCCGTTCTTTCGTTACACGGTGGTCAGACCTCACTTCCCTGTCTTGCACCTCTCTGAAGTATACCACGCAAGCGGGATAGAGGGTAAACAAACCGGTATGAATATTAGAACATGGGATGCAGACCAGCCTTTCAAAATCTCACAAGGCAAGTGTACCCAATCCACGGCGATCATAATATAATACTTTGCATGATCCACTTCTCCATTTGGATAAAAACATAAAAAGTAACAAAAAAGAGACTTATCGAATTGTTTTTTACCCTAAAATCAGGTATGGCTTTCCCCTCTGCCTGTCCATTATAGTAATACTTAAGTTTTTGGATGCAGGGGCGCTTCATCTTTCTAGCGTCAAATGACTATAAGACTTGGAGAATTGTGAATTGATTTCTATATAGCTTATTAAATCAGGGAGGATTTTATGAAAGCATTCTTTCGACGCTGGGGACATCTGCTGGCCATTCTATGTATACCGCTTCAAGGCTCGATTTATATGTTCCTGGGCAGCCAAGCGGGAGATGATGTATTTTACAACTATGCCTGGATTGATACACAGATTCCTTTCATTAAAGAATTTATTATTCCATATGTCAGCTGGATGCCTATTCTATATTTGAGCTTTCTATATCTGGGTCTAACGAACAAGTCGCTGTTTTGGCGCACATTGATCATTTATAACGTAGGGGTGATGGCAGCCAATGTTTGTTTTGTGGTGTTCCCTTCGTATGTACCTCGCCCGGAAGTGAGTGGGACAGATCTAAGTAGTCTACTTGTGCAATTCATCTATTCCAATGATGCGCCTGTGAATTGTTTCCCAAGCGTACACTGTCTTACAAGCTATATGTTGTTCATCATTCTCAACAGACATCTGAACGTCAAGCCTGCAGTGCGGATCTTTGGCTCCGTCTGGTTATGGCTGATTATTGCTTCAACTGTGTTCGTTAAACAGCATTCCCTGCTGGATGTCGTTGGCGGCATTGCATTTGCTGAAGTAGCCTACTGGACAGTCCATGTCTTTGCCAAGCGTCTGGGGCAGGCTCGGAAGAGCAGCAAGCAGCCGCTTAGAGCCACACAACCAAGCCGAAATGCATAACATGGTTCACGAAAAGCGATTCACAATGATAGCACGGAACATTACACATGCAACCAAAATGAAAGAGGGCTCAGAGGCCCTCTTTCATTTTGTATTCATAAAAAAAGTCCGAAGGAAGCAGATTTTTCCGGATTTTTGTTCCAATCGAGGAATTTTTCCGCTGGCGTGCCGTGGCACGTTAAGGGAAAGTGACGCAGCAGGAGACGAAAAGACGGTAAAAGATACACTGCAGCGAGTTTTAAGACACGCCCTAGACTATCGGTGGACGCTCGTGCAGCAGATCGGATGGTGGACTACCCATGAGTCGTTTGAATATGCGGTAAAAATAAGACAAGTCCCGGTAACCGAGGAATTCGGCAATTTCCTGAATGGAGAGCTGCGACTCGGTGAGCAGGTACAGTGCTCTTTTCATCCGTTGATCATGAACGTATTCGCTAATCGTCTGATTGGTTACACTTTTGAACAGGGAGGCTGCATAGTTGGGAGATTTTCCGATCTCATCCCCAAGATCTTCCTTTGTCACTTTCTCCCGATAATGCTGCTCAATGTATCTTTTCATCCGTTCCACGTAACGATGCCTCTCTGGTGGAATGATACCTCGATCGAGTTCCCGGTTAATATAAATTAGTACTTCCATCAATAACGCTTGGCTCATCATGACATAATAAGAAGGACGTTCTTCCCATTGTTGCTGGATTGCCTTCATTCGCTGATGAATCAGTTCGTAACAGCCCGGTTTATGCCTCAATGGTTCACACCGTTTGATTGCAGGTAGCTCTTCCATCTCGTTTTGCTTCAATAAAACAACAATTTGGGTGTGTGTAACCGTAGGAATACTTTTTCCGTAATAGGGTATTCCACCAGGAATAAGCAGCAATTCACCCTTTTCCATGATCTGTTTATCTCCGTTCACCCAATATACACATTTTCCATAAGTAACCAAGCTAAGACGCCAAATTCCTTGTGGTTGCGCGGCTTCTTCGTACCAACCCACGCCATTCACATGATGTACTTCAAGTGGAGTAACCATATCACACCTCGTTATCGGACTATATTCTAATCATTGTACTATAGTTCATATCTTGATTCGACAGGAAACGCTACAATGTACACATAAGAACTAAATATGAGGAGGATATTAGCATGTTGAAAACAAAAATTATCTGTACTATGGGACCTGCTTGTGACTCAATCGAAACGTTGAAAGTAATGATTCAGGAAGGGATGACCGTTGCCCGTCTGAATATGGCTCACGGTGAGCTTGAAGATCACGTGGGACGGATCAACAATATCCGCACAGCTGCTGCTGAACTGAACAAATATATCCCAATCATGATGGACATCAAAGGACCGGAAGTACGGATTGGTAAACTACAAGAGGCTTCGGTTCATCTTCAGGCAGGTAAAGAACTTACGTTGACCACTGAGGATATTCTTGGCGACGTAGAGCGTATCTCCGTAAACTACCCT
This sequence comes from Paenibacillus sp. TSA_86.1, assembly GCF_052691815.1. Lineage (NCBI taxonomy): Bacteria > Bacillati > Bacillota > Bacilli > Caryophanales > Paenibacillaceae > Paenibacillus > Paenibacillus sp. TSA_86.1. Next base: position 9,255 of record NZ_JBQZGE010000027.1, read on the forward strand.
GAATTGAATCTGGTTGTTACACCGGGAGATCGCATTCTGATTGACGACGGCTTGGTTGATCTGACGGTGTTGTCTGTTGAAGGTTCCGAGATTCACTGCAAAATCATTAGCGGCGGTATCCTTAAACCACGCAAAGGCGTAAACCTGCCTGGAATCAAAACGACACTGCCAGGCGTAACCGAGCGTGACGTTATGCATATTGGATTCGGAATCGAGAACAATATCGAAATTATCGCGGCTTCCTTTGTTCGTAAAGGTGATGACATTCGTGAGATCCGCAGCATTTTGAAAGAACGTGGTCAGGAGCATGTACAAATCATCTCCAAAATCGAGAACCAGGAAGGCATGACAAACCTTGATGATATCATCGAAGCATCCGACGGCATTATGGTAGCTCGTGGTGATCTCGGGGTGGAAGTTCCCATTGAAGATGTACCGATGATGCAGAAAGAAATGATCGATAAATGTAACAAAGCCGGCAAACCGGTTATCGTTGCCACGCATATGCTTGAATCCATGCAAGTAAACCCTCGTCCAACACGTTCCGAGGTAAGTGACGTAGCAAATGCTGTGCTTCAAGGCGCAGACGTAGTGATGTTGTCTGGTGAATCTGCTGCCGGTAAATATCCGATCCAATCCGTGCGCACGATGGCTGCTGTTGCACGCCGCGCAGAAACGATGATCGATTATAAAGAGCAGTTCAACCAAAAATCCGCACAACAAGTGGCTGACATTACCGAAGTTATCAGTCAAGGCGCAGTAAGTTCATCACTCGTCTTGAATGCCAAAGCGATCATCACATCCACAGAGAGTGGATTCACGGCTCGTATGATCTCCAAGTATCGTCCAACAGCACCGATCATTGCAGTTACTCAACACGAAGAAGTGCTGGCTAAAATCTGTCTGCTCTCCGGTGTCGTTCCGGTTATGGGCGACAAAGTGACAACAACAGACGAAATGTTCGAATCCGCTACGCGTAACGCCATCAAGACAGGTTATGTTGAAAAAGGAGACATCCTCGTATTGTCCGCTGGTGTTCCAATCGGTCAATCCGGTAACACAAACCTGATCAAGGTACTGCAAGTATAATTACGGATCGTAGCAGAGCGCTCTGAAAAAGATATGAAAATCAAAAATCCACCGGGATATGAAATCCGGTGGATTTTTTGATGTTCTACAAGTTACGTGAATAGTTAACCAGATCCTGCGACATGTTGTTGATCTCATCCATTGAAGCGTTGACCTGCTGCGTCAGAGCTGCCTGATTCTGAGTCAGTGTGGACATGTTGCCGATATGCTGCAAAATGTGATCAATCAACGTTTTCATTTTCTGCATGCTATCTTCAATGTTGACGGTTGCCTCCGAACTATGATCGGCCAGTTTCCGCACTTCTCCAGCTACAACGCCGAAGCCCAAGCCCAGTTCACCTGCACGTGCAGCTTCGATGGCTGCATTCAAACCAAGCAGATTCGTCTGGCCGGCAATCTCCCGAATAAATGCTGTAATACTCTTCGTATCATCCACACTATCCCGGACCTGCGTTGCTGCATCAGCAGATAACTCCTGAGCGTTGACCAGCTCCTGTGCCTGATCCGTAATCGAGTTAATGCCGCGCACCATCTCTTCAATGGACTCGGACAACTGTTTTGTTTTCAAATTCATCGCTCTAACAATCTCTTCTTTATTCTTCTGGTGAGTCACATCCCGAATCGTTCCAGCAACACGAAGCGGCACGCCGTTCTCATCACGAATGGTTTCACCTCCGGCATGATACCAACGATACTCCCCGTCTTTCCGTTGCAAACGGTAGTCGAGATCATACGGTGTTCTTCCACTATAGTCATTCATATGTTTGGCAAAATCATTGACTACTCGATCATGGTCTTCGGGGTGAAGACGACTGCTCCAACTGCTGAATACGTTCGGGAAGTCTTCTTCATTCTTGAATCCCAGCTCTCTGCGGAATTGTGGGGACCACCAGAATTCATTGTTTGGATTCACCACATCTCCAGCAACCACTGTCATATCCCACGGCGCCTCCACGAGTGCACGGTTGACCAGATCATAACGGGTGACAAGCGCCTCCAATTCATCGGACTTGCTCTTCTCATCATGGATATCAAACATAACTCCAATTAGTTTAACTGGAGCACCTGCATCATTTCTCACAAGTCGTCCAAGACATCTGAACCAACGTGCTTCTCCATTTTTCAAAAGCATACGCCCTACAATGTTATATCCTGCTCGATCACTCGGATCATTCACATGACTCGTAATCCCCTGAACTAGCTGCGGTCTGTCCTCAGGATGTACGGATTTAGCCCAACTCGCGAACTCATTAGGAAAGTCCTTCGAATTATTGTAACCCAGCATCTGTCGGAACTCTTCGGAGAATGAAACGACGTTATTGTTATCCAGCGGATTACCTGCAACGATCTTCGACTCCCATATCCCCGCATGAAGCGCCTGATTCAACAGGGTAAGACGCATCTGCGCAACCTCATGCTGTGATTGCATCAGTTGTACGGCTTTCTGGATATTCTCCAGAATTTCATTATTTCCTTGTGCATCGGCGTCTGTCCCAATCCAGAACTGGCCCTTCTGAGCGTTCTCAAGTAACTGGCGACTGTAACTCAGCAATTGCTCATGGGAATCCACACGATTTGATTTACTTACTTCACTACGTTTAAGAAACATCGTATTATCCCCTCTTATGTTAGGTGTCTTTATATATACTTCGACATAAAAAGACAAGAAGTGTAGGTCTAAAGTCTCTATTGTAAAAAAAAACGCAAATCTTCGCCCATTGGGAGAAGATTCACGTTGTTAGATGACTTCAACAATTTTTCAACATTTCGATACGCGTAAACTATCCCTTCGGTTACCACCCGAAATCTAGCGTTTCCCCCGTCTCTGCCCATGTCTTGATGCTGCTTAGAATCATCCACCAGCTATTCTGCGCATTGGAGAAGGAAGGATGGTTTTCCGTAAACTGATCATTAATTAGCGTTAGCTTGGTACACTCCCCCATGGTTTCTAACTGAAAAAGCACTCTCGATTGAAGCTCGGCATGGTTGGAATGATACGAGGGGCCTGGATGTTCCCGATAGCTAAGTCTGGACAGCGGTTCAAATTCCAAAATCTGACCATATACATGGACTGTTTCCTGACCATCATTACCTGGTCCAACATAAGCAAAAGGCTGTCCAGGCTGAAAGTTCGAGCGAAGTTCGCTACCGAAGAAACTGCTGCGCGTACCGTCCGGGGAAATCAGTGCATTCCACACCGTTTCTCGCTCTGCATTGATATAAAACTCATATTTTAAATCCATAAGCTCACTCCCTTGCTACATTTAAAGTGCAGTTATTCTTTCACATTTGTATCTAAGGCAGACGTATGACTTCAATGGTGTCTCCTGTGTGGATGACACCCTCACGTTCAACCGAACAGACAATACCGCGCTTTTTTCGGGCCGCAGGCACAAATCTTTTGCGCAACCCCTCCTGTCCGTAGACCTGTTCAATGACTTTTCCCGGATGCACACAGGGCAAGTTCTCTCCTTCACAGATCAAACCTGTCCCGTCAGGAAACAGAAGCCTTGTTGCTGCGGGCAGTTCAGTCAAATGCTCTATGCCGCGAACCAGGATATTCGCACCGAGCCACTCGGGGCGGACTTCGGGAATGTTCATCTTCTGGGCAATTAATGCACACTCTTCCTCTGATACGATACTGATCTGCCGGCGATTTGCAATCGGTATGCCTCGTTTGTAGATTTTCTGACGGGAATCTGCCGGTCTTAACAAACCATAATGCCGATCTCCCGGAATTCCAGCGAGTTCAATATCAATGAAAGGCACCACCCTTGTCACAAATGTGGATGGATCGTCAGCTAGCAGAACAAATTGAACTGTTCCCATGGTATCTCCCTCCCTTTCCGAATAAGTCCCCTTTTCCATAATCATCATTATCCTGTGTATGAATCGATGACAATCGGCGGATGCTGTTAGGTATATCTTACCCATTCTATGAGATCCGTAAAATATCGCTAATGCAACTCAAATGCATAACACACAATTTAATTGCGAAAAATTAATTTGAACTTTTCTTTATTTGTGATAATCTATATATCAGGAATGTTAGAAGTTCATTACATAATAGAAAGCAGGGTGTTTCTTTTGATCGGTACTATTTTTGTTGCTCTTGTAGCTGTTGAACACTTCTATATTATGATTATGGAAATGTTTATGTGGACGCGTCCACGTACGATGAAAACATTTGGCACCACTCCGGAGTTTGCCAGCTCTACCAAGGCTCTTGCAGCGAACCAAGGTCTGTATAATGGTTTTCTTGCTGCTGGTCTGATCTGGGGGCTTCTATACCCGGATTCCAGTGTCGGACTTCATATTCAGATTTTCTTCCTGGCCTGTGTGATTATTGCCGCTCTTTATGGCGGTGCAACTTCTTCACGCTCCATTATTTTCAAACAGGGATTGCCAGCAATCATAGCATTGCTGCTTGTGTTGTTCCTCTAACTTCCGGATAACTGGTGCAATCTGCGACTCCAGCCCTCGAATATGGTAAGGTATGGAGTATAAAGCATATATATCACCAGAAAGAACTTGGAGCAGAAAGGGGAACATGTCATGGGACTGTTTGACAAGCTGCGTCGGCGTAAAAAGGAAAAGACACCATTAAACGATGCTGCCCCGCAGGCAGATCAGAGTCAAACCATTGTCGGATTTGTACTACTGGAACGGGAAGACTGTGATTTTAGCCTGTTCATCCAACATATGAAAACGGAATGGGACATTGCGATTGACGAACAAGCTGAGGAAGGAAATCTCTTCTTTGAAGTAGATGGAATGCAGGTCGTCTGTGCTCACATTGCTGCTCCCGTACCCAATCATGAGGTTGAGGAGAATGCAAAGTTAAACATCCTCTGGCCTGAAGCTGAACAGGTGACTTCACGGCACAAGTCTCAGATCATTGTATCTGTTCTGAATGCAACAGATGCTACCCTGGGACATGCCCTTTTTACCCGAACGGCCTCAGCCTTACTACAGCTGGATCATGCCCTGGCAATCTACATGGCACCACTAGTCGTTGAAGCAGGTAAGTATGTGGAGGTAAGCCGTGGACTGAAAGAGGACGAGTTACCCGTTTCTCTCTGGGTGTTCATCGGCCTGTACCAAAGTAACGAAGGTGCTTCAGCATACACATACGGTCTACGTAACTTCGGCAAAGATGAGATGGAGATTATTGGATCATCTAAGCCCCTAAGTGATGTCTTTGAGATGATGTTTATGACCACAACCTATGTAGTCGAAAATGATGTTACCCTGCATGATGGGGAGACTCTCGGATTCACCGCAGAGCAGAAACTAAAGATTACTCGTTCCAGGGGAATTGCGACGGAAGGGGAAAGCCTGAAAATTAGCTTATAATCTTCTTGGTGCTCTCTGATATCCAAGTATATTATTCCTTATTACGGCCGTTCGAAATCTAATTTCGGGCGGCTTTTGTCTATTAAAGTGCGGGATTTATCAGGTTCAAATCCCTCCATTTCCCTGAATTTTACTCCAATAGGGTGTATAGTCCATAAGAACTACAATCATGTGAAATCCATGTTCATTTATAGCATAAAACAGTATAATTAATAGGCTAATAGACTTATAAACTACATAAAATAATGAATGAGGAGTTGCTTTTATGTCTGTCAGACGTTTGGATTCAACAAAACCGATTATTGAGATCGTCTGGGAAGGGATCGTCTCACCAGAACAGGTCGACCAAGTCAACGCGGAGATGGAAAAAATCGCTTCGCAACTGGGTAACTCATTTGATGTACTGGTTGATATGACGCATATGAAAGCTTTCCCGCAGGACACCAAGGAGAAGATTGTGGATCATCAAAAACGACTGAAGGACATGGGCATGAAGCGAGCTAGCGTAGCTGTCGGTGGAGCAATCGCCAAAATGCAGCTCAATCGGATCTCCAAAGAATCAGAGCACCAGACGGAATTTCAATGGGAAACGTATGATGAAGCATTGGCCTTTTTATTGAAATAAGAGTGCAATATGATATGTTTAAAAAGGGTGCTTTCTTTTGGAAAGTACCCTTATCATTTTTCTCGTTTATTAAGCAGCTTATAAAGTGCGGTTTACTGGATAATACCTCATTTTAATTCTGAATGTCCAAAGAAAGCGTTCTCAAGCAAGAAGTATAAATAGACAAGATCTCGCGGAAAGCTATACATTTTAATTTAATAATGACGATATACTTCATATACCAGAGCTGTAATCCACACCATCATAATCGTTATTTCGCTTGTGGTTTTTTAACAGATAGGGTATGGATCTATCCAACTTTTCATGGGGTAAAGCAACTACAGAGAATAGAAGGGATTCTGTAACATCACATGAGTTTCATTCAACAGAGAATTAACATACTAGGAGGAATAATATGAAGCTCAAACCTAAATTAATGGTAATGTTTATGGCCTCTGTGCTAGTTACTGCACTGCCTCTTGCCCTTCTTGGTTTGTATCAAACAGAAAATCAGGCTACCCGTAACGTCAAATCTCTACTTCATGGGTTAATGAATTCAGCGACTAACCAGTTAGAGGGGTGGATTGCGAGCAATGCCAAGGTCGTGGAAACCTTAGGCTTTGTAATCGAACAAGCTGTGCCTGAAGGCACGCTTACAGAGGATTATTTTAAAATAATGAACATGGGCGATAATAAGGACTATCTATCCGATCTATACTTTGGCTCAGAGAAAGATGGCAGCTTCATGAACGGATCAGATTGGTCACCGGATGCAGGTTACGATCCACGTGAACGCCCATGGTATGAACAGGCCAAACAAGCATCTACCTTAATATTCTCTGACCCTTATCAGGATATGATGACTAAAAAATACGCTATTTCCATGGCTATGCCTGTTCATAATAAACAAGGGAGCCTAGAAGGAGTCGTCTCAGGCGTTTTATTGCTCTCCACCTTAAAGGATACAGTTAATAAAATTAATCTAAACGGACTCGGGTACTCCTTTTTGATAGACAAAAATGGGATGATTCTCGCCCATCCAGAGGATAAAATGTTGAACACCTCTGCCAAGGATAATCCAGAATTAAGTCCCCTGCTCGCAGATATGCAGAGCAATCCTTCAGGGGAGAAGTCGTTTCAATATAACGGCGAAGATTACCTGTTATTCTATAACCAGATTCCTAGCACAGGCTGGGTGATCGGTTCCGTGATTTCAGAGAAGCTGGCCTATGCTGAATTTTATAAGTTGCGTAATAATTATATTTTAATTATTGGAGCTACACTTCTGGCTGTGCTGGCTGGAGCTTACTGGATTGCGACTCTGTTCATCAAACCGTTGAAACAGCTACACCAGACCTCCATGCAAATGTCAGGCGGTGACTTCACGGGACGGGTTAACGCGAAGGGCAAAGACGAATTTGCCGAACTCGGCATTGCCTTTAATCAGATGTCTGATCAACTCGGGACACTGCTACGCCAAGTCACCACCTCGGCTGACCGGGTACACAGCATTTCAGGAGAGATGCAGGAACACACGGAGAATACAAAACGAATTGCTGAACAGATCTCGATTGCCACCGATGAGCTGGCTCAAGGCTCCAGCACACAAGCTGAATCCGTCTACGATGGATCTGGCCGTCTGGCCACCATGAGTGACAACGTTGGGGGCATTAATCGCAGTGTCGAACAATCGGTCGAGATGATGCGGGATGCTGGTGAAGCGATGCTCGCAGGTCTGCAAGCCGTGGATCATCAGGTTGAACTGGCAGACGGCAATCGTTACTCCATTGACCGGGTAGGTGAGTCGATTACACTGCTTGCCGACAAGTCTCAGAAGATTGAGGGCATCGTTGCTATGATTCAAGGCATTGCCTCTCAAACCAATCTGCTGGCTTTAAACGCCTCGATTGAAGCTGCCAGAGCGGGTGAACACGGACGCGGCTTCGCTGTTGTAGCAGAAGAAGTCCGCAAGCTGGCCGAGCAATCTGCTGACTCCGCCAACGACATTATCATACTGCTGAATGAAATTCAGACAGCCAGCGGCATGAGTGTTAACGAAGTACGCACTGCTGAACAGGGTATCGAGCAACAGGTTGCTGCGGTGTACAACATGCGTGAATCCTTCTTACGCATTCAGCAATCGATTGAGGGCATTGAAACTCAGTTGAAACAAGTCTCCTCTGCAACGACCGAACTGGACGACAATGCCGGCAAAGTGGCCGAGGTGATCTCCAGCGTTGCGGCTATGTCGGAGCAAAGCGCTGCTTCCACAGAAGAAGTGGCTTCTTCCACACAAGAGCAATTCAATTACATTACAAGTATCTCCGAGCGCTCAAATGAGCTGGCCGAGCAATCCAAAGCACTGGCCGACGAGGTGAAAAAGTTTAAAGTGTAATATCGGATTTCGATAGATGTTGACCTCTGCAAAAGGACATGTAGATTCAAGATTATCGAAGCAGGAAATTAGCATTATCGATATAAAGAAAACAGAGCTCATTATGCACCATCTGGCGCATAATGAGCTCTGTTTACTGTTTCGTTATGTGTCATAGCTAGATTTAGATCAGGTGCTAGGATGCCATTAAGCCAGCCATATCAAATGCTATGACTTTTTACGCAACTCTGCTGGTGCTTGACCTGACGAATCACGGATCACCAATTCCGGTTTAAGTACAATTTTTTGCGGAGCCGTCTGTTTATCCTTTAGCTCATCAATCAACAAATCCACTGCTTGGCGACCCAAATCTTCAATCGGTTGGGCAATCGTAGTTAGCGGCGGGTTTGTTACGGAAGCGAGAATCGTATTGTCGAATCCGATAATGGATACATCCTCAGGAACACGCAGTCCACGTTCTTTGGCCGCCTGAATTGCACCAATGGCCTGTATGTCATTACAGCAGAAGAGGCCTGTAGGATGATTCTGTTCACTGAGTAACCGCAATGCCTCTTGTTTGGCAGAACTCAAGTCCGCAGCCGATTCGCGGATCAGATCAAGCTCCAGTACGTGCCCTGCTCGCTGCAAAGCTTCACGGAATCCACGTACCCGTTCCCGACTGCTGCTAACTTTGGACGGCTCGGATAAGACTGCCACATGAGTATGTCCAAGTTCAAGCAGATGTTGCGCAGCCAATGCACCGCCAAGCTTATCGTCGATTGTGACCGTATGCACCGACAGTGCGGGCATATGGCGGGCAATTAACGCAACAGGCATCGACTGCTGCAAGAGCGGTGACAGAATTTCGGCATTATCGATCCCAGTTCCGATCATCATGCCGTCGACTCTTTTTTGCTGCAACAGATTCAGATATCGCTCTACCCGCTCGTCCTTGTTATCCGTACTGCAGATCACTACGCTATATCCCAACTGGCGGCTGCGATCCTCTACTGCCCGGGCAAGCTCGGCAAAATACGGATTAGAAATATCCGGTACGAGCAGACCCAGCGTATACGTCTGTTTGCCTGTCAGCGCAGCAGCAATCGCACTTGGTTGATAGTGAAGTCGCTCCATGATCTCCATAATCTCGGCACGGCGCTTCTCACTGATCTTACCTTTTCCGTTAATTACCTGCGAGACGGTGGCAATCGATACCCCCGCCTCGCGTGCTATATCGTAAATGGTTGCTTTCATTGTTTTTCCCCATTTGTGCTATATATAAATTCATTATACATAGATGATTATTCTCTTCATATTATGAAGGGGGAATACTGCTTGCGCAATGTGAAGACAAAATTATTTGTGACTTTTACTTTTTAAACAGCCACTCATGGTCAGGGTCGTTATGGAACTTCCACGTTCGCGTTGGTCCAGCCATCACATTCAGATAATAAACCTCATATCCCGGAGGAGCTCCTACCGGATGGTATCCATTTGGTACAAGCACCACTTCACCATTCTTCACCGCAAGCGTCTCGTCTACAGAACGATCATCGGTATATACGCGTTGTATAGCAAATCCTTGCTCCGGCTGCACACGGAAATAATACGTTTCCTCCAGCAGTGATTCATCTGGCAGTGCATCCCGGTCATGTTTATGCGGCGGATAACTCGACCAGTGCCCGTCCGGCGTGAACACTTCGACGACCAGCAGGCTGTCTGCTTCTTTTTGCTCCGGTAAAATGTTATGGATATGACGCTCCAGATTGCCGTAACCGCGGCCTTCCACTCCTACGTCTTCAGGCGCAATCAGGCGCGAAGCATACGTACCTTTCCCTGGGGCAACACAAATTGCAATCTCCAGCTCGGTAATTGCTGTAACTTCCACCTGATCTGACGTGGACACATAGACGGAGTACGGAGGGATTTTTTCGAAAACACTCATGCGTTTCCCGATGTTCTCCCATGTATGCTCCCGAGTACTTACATTCGCAAGCCCGCTGAGAAGCACCACACACAGCTCCTGATCACCGCTCTCCCGGCTTAACTTCTCTCCTGCTGCTAGTTTCGCAACCTGAAATCCGACATATTCCCAGCCAGCAGATTCCGGAGTCACGGTTAATATTGTTCCGTCTTCCTTCGGGTTTGCGGCAGGTTTTACGATAAGTTCTGACATGTTGCCATCCACTCCTTCCGTATTTGTCTATGACTTTTACTTAATTGGCTGGCTGCGTCTCACGCGATGCACCCGGAACTTCTGTCATCTTCACAGGTCTGCCCTGCTCCATAGACATCTTGGCTGCCAAAGCGATCCGCTCTGCCTGTACCGCATCGTTGCCGTCTACGATAACCGATTTATCATGAATAATGGCATCAATAAAGAGTGCTGTCTCCTGCACATATGCTTCATTGTAACGTTCCAGGAAGAAGTGCAGTGGTTTGTCGCGCATCAGTCCAGCTGCTGTGCTGATCTCCGCTGTATTCGGATGATCATTATCCGCCGAAGCGCTGCCCAAGGAACCGAATACTTCCACACGTTGATCATATCCGTACACGGCCTGACGGCTGTTATCTATAACCCCAATTGCTCCATTGGCAAATGTTAACGTAACGATGGCTGTATCCACATCACCATGTTCTGCGAATACCGGGTTAATGAGCACCTTACCTTTGGCGTAAACTTCCTCTACTTCACTTCCGGACAGGAAACGGGCCATATCGAAATCATGAATCATCATATCCATGAAGATTCCGCCGGACACCCGGATATATTCCGCAGGAGGTGGGCTTGGGTCACGGGAAGTTATCTTGAGAATATGTGGATCACCAATGGTACCTTCCAGCACATGTGAGCGTACTCTTCTGAAATTGTGGTCAAAGCGGCGATTAAATCCGATCTGAAGCTTCACGCCAGCCTTTGCTACAGCCGCTACAGCCGCTTCGGTCTGGGACAAGTCCATACTCACCGGCTTCTCACAGAAAATGTGTATCCCCGCTTGTGCCGCTTGCTTGATCAAAGGTACATGCGTATCTGTTGAAGAACAGATTAATACTGCATCTATGTTTGGCATTGCAATCAGCTCACTGCTGTCCTTGGTGACAACAGAGATACCTCGTTCGGAAGCCCAAGCCTCCAGCTCAGGCCCTGCAAACAAATCACTGATCGCCACAATCTCGGCATGCGGGTTACGCAGCAGGTTGTCTGCATGGATTTTGCCGATACGTCCAGCACCGATGATGCCAATTCTTACTTTGTCCTTGCCCATTCCGTTATCCTCCCTATTTGCATCCCTATGGTGTTAGGAGCTGAGCAATCACTCAGCCCCTTTATTGCACATACGCACTGTGCGTTAAACGATTACCAGCGTGTGGTTACCATTTTCTTGCGAGTGTAGAATTCCACACCATCGGTGCCGTTAGCGTGCAGATCACCGTAGAAGGATTTCTTCCAACCAGAGAATGGGAAGAAGGCCATCGGCGCTGGTACGCCCAGGTTCACGCCCAGCATACCTGCTTCAATGGTTTCACGGAACTGGCGCATATTCGCACCGCTGCGAGTAAACAGACATGCCCCGTTGGCAAAATCCGAGCGATTAGCCAGCTCTACCGCTTCCTCCAGCGTTTCTACTCTTGCTACCGAAAGTACTGGAGCAAAAATTTCATCCTTCCAGATTTTCATAGTGCTATCTACATGATCAAATACAGTTGGTCCTACAAAATAACCGGAGCCGTCTGTCGCCTGATCCTTGCGTCCATCACGAATCAAGGCTGCGCCTTCCTGTTCACCTGACTCAATGTAACCCAGTGTACGCTCTTTGTGCGGTCCGCGGATCACCGGCCCCAGGAATACACCTTCGTCCATACCGTTCCCAATGTTAATGCGGTCAGCCGCTTCTACCAGCTTTTGCACCAAGGCGTCTGCCACATCACCGACAGCCACAACAACGGCACAAGCCATGCAGCGTTCACCAGCTGACCCAAAGGCTGCACTTGTGATCTCTTTTACGGTTAGATCAAGGTCAGCATCCGGCATAACGATGGAGTGGTTCTTTGCGCCAGCGAGTGCCTGAACACGTTTACCGTGTGCCGAAGCCGTTTTGTAGATGTATTCAGCAACAGGTTGTGAGCCAACAAATGAAATGGCAGCCACTTCTTTATGCTCAAGCAGTCCGTTTACAACGTCATGTGCGCCGTGAACGATGTTAAGTACGCCGTCTGGAAGTCCCGCTTCTTTGAAAAGCTCTGCCAAACGTCCCGCCAGAAGCGGTGTACGCTCAGACGGTTTCAAAACAAAGGTGTTACCACAGGCAATCGCCAGCGGGAACATCCAGCATGGTACCATCATCGGGAAGTTGAACGGTGTGATTCCCCCGATGACTCCGATTGGGTAACGGTACATACCTGATTCAAGTCCTGTAGCAATGTCAGGCAGCTGTTTGCCCATCATGAGGTTCGGCGCACCTGCCGCGAACTCCACGCACTCAATGCCGCGCAATACTTCGCCATAAGCTTCGGCATAACTCTTACCGTTCTCCAGAGTCACCAGTTTGGCCAGCTCTTCCCAGTGCTCCACCAGTAGCTGCTGGTAACGGAATAGAATACGGGCACGACGAGGAACCGGTGTGGTGCTCCATGATTTGAATGCTGCCCGTGCAGCCTGCACGGCCTGATCGACATCGGCTTGTTCAGACAGCGGCACATATGCAATAATCTCTTCCGTAGCCGGGTTAACCACCGCTTCGGTTCGTGTAGATATCGGGGTTACCCAAGTACCCCCGATCCAGTTCTGTACATTTGTCACTGTTGCAGACGCTTCTGAAGTCCCTTTTCCCATGTGTACTGTCTCCCCTCGTTTATGTGCATTCCTTGCTTATGAACTTCTATGGTTCATAATCGACTACGCAGCTCATTAGGACGGAATGATTTCGCCCCGGTCACAGCGTTCGATATATTCATTCACCTGTTCCACGGTTGGCATCGCATCCGAGCAGCTGTGACTGGAGATGACGATGCTTGCTGCTGCGCTTCCGTAGCCCATACTTCGCTCAATCGTCCAGCCTTGCATTAAGCCGTAGAGGAAACCTGCAGCGTATGAGTCACCTGCACCGAACGTTTTTACAACACGAGCAGGGTAACTGTTAGCCCGATGTGAGAGCCCTTCACGCGTATAGGCGATAGAGCCTTCTTTTCCGTGTTTGATCACAACGATATTGGCTGAAAAATCAAACCATTTCTGTGCCGTCACCTGATCACTATGATCCGGGTTATTCTCAAACGTTTCCATCATATCGAACTCTTCCCGTGTACCCAGGATGATATCGCATTTCTCGGCAGCGAGGTTATAGTAAACTGCCGTCTCTTCATCCGATGTCCATGTGTATGGACGGTAGTCCAAATCAAACACGATGACAGTGCCATGTTTTTTTGCATAAGTCAGAGCTTGAATAACGGCTTCCCGTGATGGACTCTGCGCGAGAGCCGTACCGGAAATCAACAGGACTTTGGAATCCGCAATGAGTTGCTCCTGAACTTCGCTGGCCTGCAATAACAGATCCGCTACATTATCGCGGTACATGAGGATACTGCAATCTGTCGGGCTTTTAATTTCGGTAAAAGCAAGTCCAGTTACTGCCCCCGTGTTGTCAGTCACGACATTAGAGGTGTCGATCCCGTTCTTCTCCAGATAACTTTGGATGAATCTGCCCATCTGATCACCTGCGATTTTGCCGATGAAAGCTGTCTCCATTCCGAGTCTGGACATGCCGATCGTAATATTGGCCGGAGAACCGCCAACGTACTTGGTGAATGTCATTGTCTCTTCCATCGGACGGTTGATCTCATTGGCATTCAAGTCGATGCACAAGCGGCCAATGGCAGTGAAATCCTTTTTCCTGGATGCCGGAAAGGATACGTAAGTCATTGCGGTTGATCCCCTTTCTATGGTGGGAATTTCGATTGGTTAGAAGATGATTTCTACTCCATTTATATGAATTCATATTGGCCCATTCTATTACTACACATATAGATGCCAGGGTGGTTAACTGTCTTTCATTGCGCTGTTTTTACTGTCCTAGTACAGAGACTCCATGTAACTCAGAGACCGTTTTGCATACTCATACGGATTATGAACGGCAGGATCTTGTTCTCCTTCGAGCATCGCCCAGCCGTTATATCCGCGAGTGATCAGTTCCTGCAATATTGGTGCAAAATCAATGCAACCATCCCCCGGTACAGTGAACACTCCCCTGCGAATACAGCCAACAAAGTCTGATTGTTCCGCTCGTGCCTGGTCCAGCACATCCGGGCGAATATCCTTCAGATGGATATAGGCAATCCGGTCGTAATGTTTACGCAGCACCTGAAGTGGATCAGCGCCACCATAGTAGGCATGGCCTGTATCAAAGAGTAAGTAAACCAGTGAAGGGTCGGTGAGCTCCATCAAACGATCAATTTCCTCCGGTTGCTCAACTACCGTGCCTCCGTGATGGTGATAGGTGAGCTTAAGCCCATACTCCTGGGCAATGGCACCAGCTTGGTTCAAACCTTCAGCAAGAACATGCCATTCAGCATCGCTGAGTCTGAGTACTTCTTTTTCATGTGGTGTCCGTCTTGGATCAAAATGAAGTGACCCGCCAACCTCCGCTGTGCTAATGACCTTACTGCCCATGGACTGCAGAAATTCAGCATGTTTGCGATAGTCGTCCAGTTCCGCTTGGCGATATGCCGGATCGGAGAAAAGTACGGATTTCCACTGGGAGATCAGATTAATATTCCGCTTGCTCAGCTCTTCACGCAATACAGCGTGATCGGTCGGATACTTGCGTCCCATCTCAGTACCCGTCAATCCCAGACGCTGGATATCGTCCAGAATCTGGGCACATGTTGTATCATCACCATGTTCCTTCACATCTTCGCCGACCCAATTGATCGGATGAATCCCAAGCTGGAATGGCAGCTTGCTCATGGTTCCACGGCTCCTTTTGTTGTTCAACTTTGTCAGATCTTATGAGAAGCGAATTATTGATAAAATAAATGAGTAGATGGAATTAGCAGCCGAAACTACACCAGTTTTGCTTTGCCGCGATTCGATTTCATCGTCTCGTGGGCCCGAACTACTTTTTCCTCAACAGATACTTCAGGTACACCGACATTCCACCACGACTCATATCCGCCTGTGTTGGTTCCCGGTACAACCGGAATTTCAATCAACGTTGTTACCGTTTCGTTCTTGGCGTCCCGAAGCGCTTGCTCCAGTTGCTCGGCAGTTTCTGCTCGATAAGCTTTCGCTCCCATACTGCGAGCGTGAGCCGCAAAATCCATAGACATGTACTCACCAGTCAAACGACCGCTCTCCGTTTCCCGATAACGGAACTCGTTGCCAAACCCATCACTGCCGTGCTCACGTTGCAGATTATGAATGCACTGGAATCCATTATTATTAAATAAAAGAACCGTCATTTTCTTCTGTTCCTGCAAGCTTGTAACCAGTTCGGAATGCAGCATCAGGTAACTACCGTCACCCACCATGGCATATACTTCACGTTCCGGCTCCGCAAGCGCTGCGCCGAATGCACCACTAACCTCGTATCCCATGCAAGAGAACCCATACTCCATGTGGTATGTCTTCGGTTCGGTCGAACGCCACAAACGATGCAGGTCACCTGGCAAACTGCCTGCCGCACATACAATCACTGATGATGGATCAATCGTGCGATTCACGATACCGACAGCTTTCGTCTGTGCCAAACCGGCTTCATGCTCGGCAGCGTAGAGTCGATCCACTTCTGTATTCCATTGATCACGGAGATCGGCCACTTCGGATGCACCGTATGCACTGCGGTACTGCTGTGCCTGTAATCCTTGTTGCAGTGCCTGCAACCCTTCACGAGCATCTGCCAATATGGCTTCCCCACCTAACTTCGCAGCATCCATACTGTTCAGGTTAATATTGATAAAGTTCACTTCCGGATGTTGGAAAGCAGCATGTGACGCCGTGGTAAAATCGGAGAATCTTGTTCCCACACCGATCACGACATCTGCTTCTTTAGCCAAACGATTGGCTGCCAGAGAACCCGTAACCCCGATGGCCCCCACATTAAGCGGGTGCTCCCACGATACTGCACTTTTGCCAGCTTGCGTCTCGGCAATTGGAATACCGAAGGCTTCCGCGAACTCGATTAGTTGTGCAGATGCTTCAGAGTACAATACCCCGCCGCCTGCAACGAGCAACGGCTTTCTGCCGCGAGCAATCTGCTGTGTTGCCCGTTCAATTGCTGCTGGAACAGGAGGTCGGCGATCCAGATAATGCACCTTGCGGGCAAAGAATGATTCTGGGTAATCATACGCTTCTGCCTGCACATCCTGAGGCAGCGCCAATGTAACGGCACCCGTCTCAGCTGGGTCAGTCAGCACACGCATAGCATGTGTGACAGCAACCATTAGCTGTTCAGGGCGCACGATGCGATCCCAGTATTTGCTGACCGCTTTGAACGGATCTGTAGCAGATATCGTATAGTCGCTGCTTACTTCAAGTTGTTGCAATACTGGATCCGGCTCACGTGTAGCGAAGTTATCTCCAGGAAGAAGCAATACCGGAATCCGGTTCACCGTTGCCGTTGCTGCTGCAGTAATCATATTCAGTGCACCAGGGCCAATAGACGTTGTGCATGCATAGATCTGTTTGCGGTTCTTCTGCTTGGCATACGCTGCAGCTGTGTGCACCATGCCTTGTTCGTTTTTCCCCTGCATATACGTCAGGCTTCCAGGGCTGCGTTCCAGGGCTTCACCGATCCCTGTCACGTTCCCGTGTCCAAATATCCCGATAATTCCTTTTACAAACTTGGTTTCCACCCCGTCCACCGAGATATATTGCTGATCAAGGTATCGAAGCAAGGCCTGAGCCATCGTTAATCGAATCGTTGTCATGAATTGATCGCATCCTTTCCTTTACGGGTTAAGCGCTTAATCTAAGTTAAGTTTAAGCGCCTTACCCCTGAAGGTTAAGCGCTTAATTCATATGGTATTACAGGCTGAGCATTTTCGCAAGCTATTTTTGTAAGCGTTTTATTAAATTTGGGGATGAATTGCGTAAACAGGGGATCAAAAAAATGAGACTCGCAGGAATCCTTATCTCTTCGATTACTAAGTTAATGGCTGGAGGAATATGAGGGTTGAATGATCAACGATTATATTTCTTTTTAAATAAGATATTCGCGGTGGGTTAAAGCGCATTTGTGGTTGGATATCGGGTGAACAGAAGTCATTGAAGGATTTAGATGGAACGCAACGAGGGGGTATTGATGTTATGTTGATTGAAGAAATGGCTGAAGAAATACGACGAAAACTTGGCCACAGAATACAAAAGTAGGGAATTACTTCGTTACCATGCAAAAAAAGAAAGAGACCACAGATTGTGTCTCTTTCTTCTTTTCAATATATAAAGCGGGTGATGGGAATCGAACCCACGCTATTAGCTTGGAAGGCTAAAGTTCTACCATTGAACTACACCCGCATAAAACAAAAAATCGGGATGACACGATTTGAACATGCGACCCCCTGGTCCCAAACCAGGTGCTCTACCAAGCTGAGCTACATCCCGTTATAAATACCGGCGAGAGGACTCGAACCTCCACGGTTTCCCACTCGATTTTGAGTCGAGCGCGTCTGCCATTCCGCCACGCCGGCATAGTTTAAATTTAGTT
>NZ_JBQZGE010000028.1:0-4863 GCF_052691815.1 Paenibacillus sp. TSA_86.1
TCAGAGTGTTGTTCTCTGAAAACTAGATTCGAAACGAAACTCACGCAAACTTGAACTTGCTATTGGATAAGCCCTCGACCGATTAGTACTGGTCAGCTCCATGCATTGCTGCACTTCCACCCCCAGCCTATCTACCTCGTCGTCTTCAAGGGGTCTTACATACTGGGAAATCTCATCTTGAGGGGGGCTTCACGCTTAGATGCTTTCAGCGCTTATCCCGTCCGTACATAGCTACCCAGCGGTGCTCCTGGCGGAACAACTGGTACACCAGCGGTACGTCCATCCCGGTCCTCTCGTACTAAGGACAGCTCCTCTCAAATTTCCTACGCCCACGACAGATAGGGACCGAACTGTCTCACGACGTTCTGAACCCAGCTCGCGTACCGCTTTAATGGGCGAACAGCCCAACCCTTGGGACCTACTTCAGCCCCAGGATGCGATGAGCCGACATCGAGGTGCCAAACCTCCCCGTCGATGTGGACTCTTGGGGGAGATAAGCCTGTTATCCCCAGGGTAGCTTTTATCCGTTGAGCGATGGCCCTTCCATGCGGTACCACCGGATCACTAAGCCCGACTTTCGTCCCTGCTCGACTTGTAGGTCTCGCAGTCAAGCTCCCTTATGCCTTTGCACTCTTCGAATGATTTCCAACCATTCTGAGGGAACCTTTGGGCGCCTCCGTTACTCTTTAGGAGGCGACCGCCCCAGTCAAACTGCCCACCTGACACTGTCCCCGCACCGGTTTACGGTACCAGGTTAGAACCTAGATACGATCAGGGTGGTATCCCAACGGTGCCTCCACACAAGCTGGCGCTCATGCTTCAATGGCTCCCACCTATCCTGTACAGATCGTACCCAAATTCAATATCAAGCTGCAGTAAAGCTCCATGGGGTCTTTCCGTCTTGTCGCGGGTAACCTGCATCTTCACAGGTATTAAAATTTCACCGGATCTCTCGTTGAGACAGCGCCCAAGTCGTTACGCCATTCGTGCGGGTCAGAATTTACCTGACAAGGAATTTCGCTACCTTAGGACCGTTATAGTTACGGCCGCCGTTTACTGGGGCTTCGGTTCACAGCTTCGGATTGCTCCTAACCACTCCCCTTAACCTTCCAGCACCGGGCAGGCGTCAGCCCGTATACTTCGCCTTACGGCTTCGCACAGACCTGTGTTTTTGCTAAACAGTCGCTTGGGCCTTTTCACTGCGGCCCCCTCGTGCTATTCACACTACCGGGGCACCCCTTCTCCCGAAGTTACGGGGTCATTTTGCCGAGTTCCTTAACGAGAGTTCTTCCGCGCGCCTTAGAATTCTCTTCTCGCCTACCTGTGTCGGTTTGCGGTACGGGCACCTTCATCTGGCTAGAGGCTTTTCTTGGCAGTGTGAGATCATGACCTTCGCTACTGTAATTTTCGCTCCCCATCACAGCTCAGCCTTACGATGTGCGGATTTGCCTACACATCAGCCTTACTGCTTAGACAGGCATCCATCAGCCTGCGTCACTACCCTACTGCGTCCCCCCATCGCTCGTAACGATTTACGGTGGTACAGGAATTTCGACCTGTTGTCCTTCGACTACGCCTTTCGGCCTCGCCTTAGGTCCCGACTTACCCTGAGCGGACGAGCCTTCCTCAGGAACCCTTAGGCTTTCGGCGGATCAGATTCTCACTGATCTTTTCGTTACTCATACCGGCATTCTCACTTGTATAATGTCCAGCGCTCCTTACGGTACACCTTCAACCCTTATACAACGCTCCCCTACCCCTGATGCATACGCATCAAGCCATAGCTTCGGTGGTGTGTTTAGCCCCGTTACATTTTCGGCGCAGAGTCACTCGACCAGTGAGCTATTACGCACTCTTTCAATGGTGGCTGCTTCTAAGCCAACATCCTGGTTGTCTGTGCAACTCCACATCCTTTCCCACTTAACACACACTTGGGGACCTTAGCTGATGGTCTGGGCTGTTTCCCTTTTGACAATGGATCTTAGCACTCACTGTCTGACTCCCGGAAGTAAGTCTATGGCATTCGGAGTTTGACTGAGCTTGGTAACCCTTGCGGGCCCCGCACCCAATCAGTGCTCTACCTCCACGACTCTGTTTTCCGAGGCTAGCCCTAAAGCTATTTCGGGGAGAACCAGCTATCTCCGAGTTCGATTGGAATTTCTCCGCTACCCCCACCTCATCCCCGCATTTTTCAACATGCGTGGGTTCGGGCCTCCAGTGCGTGTTACCGCACCTTCACCCTGGACAGGGGTAGATCACCCGGTTTCGGGTCTACGTCCACGTACTCACTCGCCCTATTCAGACTCGCTTTCGCTGCGGCTCCGGCTCTTCACCTTAACCTTGCACGGGAACGTAACTCGCCGGTTCATTCTACAAAAGGCACGCCATCACCCCTAAAACGGGCTCTGACTTTTTGTAAGCACACGGTTTCAGGTTCTATTTCACTCCCCTTCCGGGGTGCTTTTCACCTTTCCCTCACGGTACTGCTTCACTATCGGTCGCTAGGAAGTATTTAGCCTTGGCAGATGGTCCTGCCGGATTCATACGGGGTTTCACGTGCCCCGCACTACTCGGGATCCGTCTCGGAGGGAACAGACTTTCAATTACAGGGCTTTTACCTTCTTTGGCGGGCCTTTCCAGACCTCTTCGCTTAACCGGTTCCTTTGTAACTCCATGTGAGACGTCCCACAACCCCAAAGAGCAAGCTCTCTGGTTTGGGCTTCTCCGCGTTCGCTCGCCGCTACTGACGGAATCACTATTGTTTTCTCTTCCTCAAGGTACTTAGATGTTTCAGTTCCCTTGGTATGCCTCTACACAACCTATGTATTCAGTTGTGAGTAACTGGATATTACCCCAGCTGGGTTTCCCCATTCGGACATCCCCGGATCAAAGCTTGCTTACAGCTCCCCGAGGCAGTTTCGTTGTTCGCCACGTCCTTCATCGGCTCCTAGCGCCTAGGCATCCTCCGTGTGCTCTTAGTAGCTTAACCATGACGCTCGTGTTCGAGCTGTCGCTCCGCTTGGTTTGCTTGCGCAAATCCAAAAGTCGCTCCATTTCGATCACTCGCTCCAGCAATCTACCTTATAAAACACTTCACTTGTTTACACAAGATCAGCTAGGATGATTGTTGTTCGGTTACTTGAACCGAGCAAGCATTCATCCCTAAAGGAATGTTCTAATTCGCGTTTGTTTCGTTTCGATATCTAGTTTTCAAAGAACAAATCGTTTGGTTCGAGCCGTTCACAGATGTGTCGGTCGAATCAACGAGAAGTGTTGAGAGTTTGAGCTCTCAAAACTGAGCAACGAGTGAGTGAAAAGCTTTACGAAGTAAAGCTTGCTTCGGAAGCATGCTTCCTGAAGACTTGTTGAATGTTTCCACGCGGGAAACGATTCTCCATAGAAAGGAGGTGATCCAGCCGCACCTTCCGATACGGCTACCTTGTTACGACTTCACCCCAATCATCTATCCCACCTTCGGCGGCTGGCTCCTTGCGGTTACCCCACCGACTTCGGGTGTTATAAACTCTCGTGGTGTGACGGGCGGTGTGTACAAGACCCGGGAACGTATTCACCGCGGCATGCTGATCCGCGATTACTAGCAATTCCGACTTCATGCAGGCGAGTTGCAGCCTGCAATCCGAACTGAGACCGGCTTTGTTGGGATTGGCTCCATCTCGCGATTTCGCTGCCCGTTGTACCGGCCATTGTAGTACGTGTGTAGCCCAGGTCATAAGGGGCATGATGATTTGACGTCATCCCCACCTTCCTCCGGTTTGTCACCGGCAGTCTATCTAGAGTGCCCACCCGAAGTGCTGGCAACTAAATATAAGGGTTGCGCTCGTTGCGGGACTTAACCCAACATCTCACGACACGAGCTGACGACAACCATGCACCACCTGTCTCAACTTTCCCCGAAGGGCACCTGATGCATCTCTGCTTCGTTAGTTGGATGTCAAGACCTGGTAAGGTTCTTCGCGTTGCTTCGAATTAAACCACATACTCCACTGCTTGTGCGGGTCCCCGTCAATTCCTTTGAGTTTCAGTCTTGCGACCGTACTCCCCAGGCGGAGTGCTTAATGTGTTAACTTCGGCACCAAGGGTATCGAAACCCCTAACACCTAGCACTCATCGTTTACGGCGTGGACTACCAGGGTATCTAATCCTGTTTGCTCCCCACGCTTTCGCGCCTCAGCGTCAGTTACAGCCCAGAGAGTCGCCTTCGCCACTGGTGTTCCTCCACATATCTACGCATTTCACCGCTACACGTGGAATTCCACTCTCCTCTTCTGCACTCAAGTCACACAGTTTCCAGTGCGATCCGGGGTTGAGCCCCGGGATTAAACACCAGACTTACATGACCGCCTGCGCGCGCTTTACGCCCAATAATTCCGGACAACGCTTGCCCCCTACGTATTACCGCGGCTGCTGGCACGTAGTTAGCCGGGGCTTTCTTCTCAGGTACCGTCACCTTGAGAGCAGTTACTCTCCCAAGCGTTCTTCCCTGGCAACAGAGCTTTACGATCCGAAAACCTTCATCACTCACGCGGCATTGCTCCGTCAGGCTTTCGCCCATTGCGGAAGATTCCCTACTGCTGCCTCCCGTAGGAGTCTGGGCCGTGTCTCAGTCCCAGTGTGGCCGATCACCCTCTCAGGTCGGCTACGCATCGTCGCCTTGGTGAGCCGTTACCTCACCAACTAGCTAATGCGCCGCAGGCCCATCCCCAAGTGACAGATTGCTCCGTCTTTCCAGTTTCCTTCAGGCGAAGAAAACAAGTATTCGGTATTAGCTACCGTTTCCGGTAGTTGTCCCAAGCTTGAGGGCAGGTTGCCTACGTGTTACTCACCCGTCCGCCGCTAACCATC